>NZ_JBHLUB010000003.1:0-144456 GCF_042434215.1 Micrococcoides hystricis
ACACACCCCAAACGAGAAAAGGATGCACAGGCCATACCAATCAAAAAAAATCGGTATCAACAAACATGACACACTATTGAGATATCAAACAACGAAAATTTGTTTTACTGCTTTTGATTCTCACCTGAAGCGGTGAGTGGCAGCTCCTCAAGTTTACTGACTGTTTTCTTTCCTGTCAAATCGGCGTTTCGGCCTGTCAACCGGAAATTCTGTTCAGTTCTTGAGCTGTGACTCTGTTCGCTTCCCTGATCTCCTTGCGGATCTCGTGGGCTGCTCCCTGAGCACGAGAAACAACTATACAGAGATTTTGGGGCTTTGCAAAATCTCCGCCTCGCCACCCATGTCGAGAAACTATTTACCCCCGTACTTCCTTGAAAATACGGGGGTAAATGAATCTATGGGATGTGGCTCACATAACCATTGTGAGCCTATTTTTTGGCTGCTGCAGCAAGATTTCGCTTGCCACGACGCAAGATGGCCAAGCTGTCATGTAGGAAGTAGTCCCCGATGACCTGTTCACCATCACTGATCTTCTGGTTATTGATGTAAGCGCCGCCATCTCGAATAGTGCGGCGTGCCTCCGAGTTTGAGGAAACCAAACCGGATGCGACAAAGGCCTCAACGATAGAGGTCTGTTCTTCAACCTCGGTCACCTGGAGTTCTCCAGTGACCGATTTCAAGGTTGCAAGATCAATTTCGCCCAAGTCACCTTGGCCGAAGAGAGCTGCAGAAGCGTCGATCACTTTCTGCGTGTTTTCTTCTCCGTGCACCATGGCTGTGACTTCCCATGCCAACTTGCGCTGAGCAGCCCGTGCGAAAGGACGTTCTTCGACTTCCTTTGCCAGTTCTTCAATTTCAGCACGGGTCAGGAAGGTGAAGACCTTGAGTCGGTCGATCACGTCAGCATCTGCGGTGTTCAACCAGAATTGGTAGAAGGTGTACGGCGAGCACATCTCGCCATCCAGCCAGATGGCGTTACCTTCCGACTTACCGAACTTGGAACCATCGGAGTTGGTGATGAGCGGGGTGCCGAACGCGTGCACGCTCTTGCCTTCCACTCGTCGAATCAGGTCGGTGCCGGTCGTCAGGTTGCCCCACTGATCGGAACCACCGGTCTGCAGCACACAATCGTACTGACGGTACAACTCCAGGTAGTCGTAGCCTTGCAGTACTTGGTACGAGAATTCGGTGTAGGAAATGCCTTCATCCGAAGCAAGCCGTTTGGCGACGGTTTCTTTCTTGATCATGGTGCCAACACGGAAGTACTTTCCGATGTTGCGCAGGAACTCCAGCGCCGAGATTCCCGCCGTCCAGTCAAGGTTGTTGACCATGCGGGCGGCGTTGTCCCCTTCGAAGGACAGGAAGCGTTCGATCTGCGAGCGCAACCGTCCGACCCACTCTTCGACGACCTCGGTCGGGTTTAGCGTGCGTTCACCGGTCTGACGTGGATCCCCGATCAAACCAGTGGAGCCACCAACAAGCCCGAGGGGTTTGTGCCCGGCAAGTTGCAGTCTGCGCAGCACGAGAATCTGCACAAGGTTACCTAAGTGCAGTGAGGGGGCTGTCGGGTCAAAGCCGCAATAGTACGTGATCGGCTCTCCCGCTAATACCTCTTCGAGGGCTTCCTCGTCAGTGGAGACATGGACCAACCCGCGCCATTTAAGTTCTTGCCAGATATTGGCAAAGCTTGGGTCGTTCGACTGAAGAGCAGGAGTTGCTTTCGTAGCGTTCACGTTTTCTAGACTCACTTGATGTTTCTAAAATGCCGGCGTTTAGTGTGGGCCGGATTCCACGTTTTCAAGATACCAATCAAAGCAGAGACTGCGGTAGTTGCTCGGTGCTGATGACAGCCAGCTGGTTTGTTGCGCGCGTCATGGCAACAAACAAATCGCCACTACCTTGATCAGCCGCAATACGCAGCGGTTCAACGAGCGCCACAACGTCGAACTCCAGGCCTTTAGCTTCGGTGGCTGTGAGCACCACGAGGTTCCGTTCCACCGTTCCGGCACCAGTTCCCAGTCGTTCAGCAAACGAGCTCGAGAGTGGCCCTTGCAGGTTTTCCTTCAGGTCAGCCGGAACGATGATCGCCATCATCCCCTGTTCCGGTAGTAGACGTTGGACTAGTTCGTTTACCGTTTCGGCCAAGTCTGCTGCGGTCGTGTAGATCCGTTCCGGCGCGAACTCCCCGACCCGTACCGCCGAGGTGTGGGTATACGGCAGCTGCTGTGCGGCAGCCCACGAGTGGGCCAGATCCATGATCTGCTCGGGCGTACGATAATTCACCGTCAGGGCAGCTTCCCGATAGCGGTCCTCGACGACTGGGGCCATCGCCTCTGCCCAGCTTCGTGCCGAAGCTGGGGCCGAGGCTTGCGCAATATCCCCGACGATCGTGAAAGATTTCACCGGGCAGCGTTTCGCCAAGAACTGCCACTGCATGGGCGAGAGTTCTTGTGCCTCATCAATCACAATATGGCCGTAGGTCCATTGACGCTCCCGTTCCAAGCGTTCAACGTCTGACAGGCTTGGACCGCCTTCGCTATTGAGTGCAGCCAACTTGTCAGCGTCCAAGAATCCGTCGATGCCCATTTCAGCCATCTGGGAACGAACGTTTTCTACCGCTTGCTGTGCATTTTCTAAGTCACGTTGGGCTTGGCCGTTCGAGCCTTTGGCGCCCCGGACCGGCAACGGACCCAACAGATCCATGGCCAAATCTAACAATGGCAGATCGTCTTCAGTCACCCCGTGCTCTGCATCTCGCAGCAGTACCGACCGATCAGCTTCGGAGAGGAAGAAAGCAGCGTCAGCCAAATAGTCCGGTTTGCTGAACAATTCGCTGATCAGTTGATGGGCATCCAGGGGCATCCAGCAAAGGTTGAGTGCCACTTTGACGTCACGGCTGTTGCGTAGCTCGTCCATCATGATGGCTTCATCCTGATGCTTACCTGGCATCGCCTTGGCCAAGACCTTTTGGTACTGCTCCAACAGACGCCGCAACACGGTTTTGACGAAGACTTCGCGCGCCTGATTGTGCGGCTTCTCGCTATTGCGGGCTGTCTCCAGTGCCTTGGAAATTGTCGATGTCTTCAGGGTCAGGTCATGTCCGCCTACCCGGAGGGTTCGGTTTTCAGCAATTCGGCGCTGCCTGAGACTGACGGCATTGTGTACCACGTCAGCCATGAACTGTTGCCCTTTGAGGTATCGGGCACGTGGATTCACTTCCTCTGCTGTGACCTGGACCCCGGGCAACATGGTTTGCAGGGATCTGAGGCTGACACCGGTTTCACCTAGCGCTGGTAAGACACGTTCAATGTAATGCAGGAAAGCATCAGAGGGGCCGATCAGCAGCACACCGGAATTCTCTAGCCGGTCACGGTGCGTGTACAGCAGGTATGCTGCCCGGTGCAGCGCCACGGCAGTCTTACCCGTTCCGGGACCGCCTTGGACCACCAAGGCTTGGTTGATCGGCGCACGGATGATGGCATCTTGTTCGGACTGAATTGTGGCAACGATGTCCCCCATCTGCCCGGTCCGGTGAGCGGTCAATGCAGCCAGCAGAGCGCCTTGGCCTTGGAGAGTCTGATCTTCGTTGAGCAGCTCCGGGTCTAGGACGTCGTCCTCGATGCCACGAACCTTGCGTCCTGCCAGCATCAGGTGCCGGCGGCGGCGCACCCCAAGAGGGTCAGCGGCCGTGGCCTGGTAGAAAGAGGACGCTTCAGGTGCGCGCCAATCGACAAGGAGCCGGGTTTGGTCCGTCTCGGAGAGCCCCAACCGGCCGATATACCGGGTTGTGATGGGACCGTCTTCTAAATCCAGCCGACCAAACACGAGTCGCTCATCGACCGCTTCAAGTTGGGCGATCCGGTCCTCGTACAGGGTTGCGAAAGAGTCCCGCTCGGACACGTTTTGCAGCGAACCTTGCGCTCCGCCACGGCGTAGTTGGGCTAGTTGTTGTTGCTTCTCCGCGTGGAGTTCATCCAACCGGTTGTAGCATCGATCAACATGGGCCTGTTCTCGCGCGAGTTCCTGTTGATAGATCTCGCGCTCAGCGCGTTCAGTGCTGTGCTCGTGCGTAGCGTCAACAGCCGTGCTTTTCAACGCGGGGAACTCCTACTGTCCGATGGGCTTTTCTGACCAACAATCATATAACGGGCGGCACCCGCGCAGAGAATTCGGCGTGCAGACCCCTAAGATAGGTCTATGCGGTATCGGCTCCTGATCATCACTGCGCTGGCCTTCTTTTCGGTGACAGTGCTGGGATTGCCGTGGGTGATCAGCGTCAGCAAGTTGAACATGGATGAATCTCAGTCCGTGTTAACTGTTTACCCCGGTGAAGATCCCGCAGTCATGAAAACGGCGCTTCCTGAACTGCGCCAGCATCCTGATGTCGAAGAAATTATTCCACTGATGCATCTCGAAGGTAGCCTTCGCCAGCAGGGTGTGGACGTGCGAGTCGAATCGTTCAGGCCTCACGTCGTTTCGGTCCCCACCGCAACGGCAGCGGACTTCGCTGCTGAGCCAGCCCTACTGGTGCCGCGATCCATTGGAGATCAGAACCTGGCTCATTTGTCCGGTTCAGAAGTTGAGCTCTCGCTCATCGAATACGACGATGAGGGGCGATCTGAAACACATGTCCTGCCCGTGAAGATCGTGGGGGTCTTTGATCAAGGATGGTCGTCCCTGCCGCCGGAAACCGTGCTTGCTTCACCCGCTCTAGTGAAACAAGTCGACTTCATCGACCAAACCATTGGCCCCTTCCATGTCGTCCTCAAGCCGCAAGTTGATAGTGCAGCCACCATCGACGATATCTTTGCCCTCGGGCTGAACGCCCAAGAGGAATCCCTGTCGATTGGCACCGAAATTTTCAGCCGCGTCCTGCCGTGGGTTGTGGCGGTGGCTTTCGGTTTGTACATCTTGGTTCTGGCTCGCCAGATACGCAAGGTCGCCACTGAGGCATCCCTGTCGAAACTGGGCCGGCGCTGGACGTTTATCCGATACTGTCTATCCCAGACTCTAGTCGGGGGCATGGTTGGTATTGGTCTGGGCGTCGGGCTGTGCGCGCTGATCGCCTACACGACCTTCTTGCGGGATCTTTCGTTGGAGTCCAGCATCTGGTTCTCGATGGTGGGATTACTCGGTAGCGCGTTGACCCTGCAGGCGGTGATTGTTGCCATCATCGCCGCGGTGGTGTGGCGCCAAGCGCTGGAGTCAAACTCGTTAGAACACTTCGCTGAGCTTTTCGCCTAGCCCCTCAGCGTCCCAATGCGGGCATACAGTCCCAGACACAACGAAGGACCACCGTCACGATCCAACTGGTCGTTTCCCGTCAGGTTCGCCGTTGGGCTAAGGCGGTGGTCCTCGTTATTCAAGGAAGGCCGTTTTCTGCCTACGCCGGCAGAAGAACAACTTATGTGACCTAGGTTACACCCCTGTGCCCCGGTCAGCAAGGTATTTCTCGACCCGGTCGACTTTCCCGTCAAGCTCGCCATCATGACCTGGTCTGATGTCCGCTTTCAAAACCAGCGAGACCCGGGAGCCATATTTCGCGCACACCATCGTTGCCTCTTTGACGACCGCCATCACTTCGTCCCATTCACCCTCGATCTCGGTAAACATGGAGCTGGTACGGTTGGGCAATCCGGAGGCACGGACCACAGCGATGGCCTCGGCGACCGCCTCGTGTACAGACGCGTCGGGTCGGTCGGTGGATGGGGCGACGGAAAATGCAACGATCATGACAATAGCTCTGAAGGTTGGGCGTAGGCGCGAGCTTGCTCCAGTTGTTTCTTGAGTTCTTGAAGCTGTTGGGCCACGGCGGAGGGTGCGGTGCCGCCTTGGGCGGAACGAGAGTTCAGCGAGCCTTCGGTGGTCAGCACGCCGCGCACCTGCGGTGTCAGATGTTCGGAAATCTCTGCGAACTCCTCATCAGTCAGGTCCCACAAGTCCCCGCCTTTGGCTTCAGCCTTTTGAACGGCTTCCCCGGAGAGTTCATGAGCGACGCGGAATGGCACGCCTTGGCGTACAAGCCATTCGGCAACATCGGTCGCCAGCGCGAATCCTTGCGGAGCCAATTCGGCCATCCGTTCGGTGTGGAAGGTCAGTGTGGCGATCATCCCGGAGACGGCTGGAAGCAAGAGCTCCAGGGTGTCCGCAGCGTCGAAAACTGGTTCTTTGTCTTCCTGCAGGTCCCGGTTGTAGGCCAGCGGCAGACCTTTCAGCGTGGCCAACAGTCCGGTCAGATCGCCGATCAGACGTCCGGCTTTTCCGCGTGCGAGTTCGGCCACGTCCGGGTTCTTCTTCTGCGGCATGATCGACGAGCCGGTTGAATAGGCATCGTGCAGGGTGATGAAGGACGCTTCCTTGGTGGCCCAGAAAATGATCTCTTCGCTGATCCGGGATAAGTCGACACCGATTTGCGCGGCGACCCACGCGAATTCAGCAAAAACATCGCGGGCCGCGGTTCCGTCGATGGAGTTGTGGCAAGCAGAGTCAAAGCCCAAGTCCGCGGCCACCGCCTCCGGATTGAGCCCCAGCGAGGATCCCGCTAAGGCACCAGAACCGTATGGGGACACCGCAGCGCGTTTGTCCCAGTCCATGAAACGTTGGACGTTGCGCAGCAGCGGCCACGCGTGCGCCAGCAGGTGGTGGGATAGCAGCACCGGTTGGGCGTGCTGTAAGTGGGTGCGGCCAGGCATGGCAGCATTGGGATGCGCCTCGGCTTGCATGATCAGCGCGTCGATGGTTTCGATGACGCCTGCGGCAATAAGCCGGGCATGGTCCCGGAGGAACATCCGTCCCAACGTGGCGATCTGGTCGTTTCGCGAACGGCCCGCCCGGAGCTTACCGCCGAGCTGTTCACCGGCGCGCTCTAACAGACCACGCTCGAGCGAACCATGGACGTCCTCGTCTGACTCGGCAGCCACGTAAGCGCCGGATTGCACGTCCTGATCCAGCTGCTCTAGGGCCGCAAGCATGTCTGTCAGTTCTTGTTCATCCAGCAGCCCCGCACTGTGGAGGACCTTTGCGTGGGCTTTGGAACCGGCGATGTCATAGCGGGCCAAGCGCCAGTCAAAATGCGTTGATTTGCTCAACGCGGCGAGCGCATCAGCTGGTCCTGCCGCAAAGCGACCACCCCACAGGGCCCCTTCGTTCGTTCCACCGGCAAGATTTTCCGATGAATTAGACGCATGGTTAGTTGGGTTGGTCATTGCACTCCTTTACGGCGGACCAGCTTCAGCTTCAGTAGTTGGTGTTAGTCGTTGCTGAGTTCTGCAACGTCGGAGAGATCGTCAACGGCACCCTTGACACGGATGTCACGGCCGGAGGCGACCTTGGCGGAGAGCCCGAAGATGTCGATGAAGCCTCGGGCCGACGACTGGTCAAACGTGTCACCAGTGTCGTAGGTGGCCAAACCGAAGTCGTACAGCGACGTGTCGGAGCGACGGCCCTGGATGGTAGCGCGGCCACCGTGCAGTTCCATGCGGATTTCACCGGAAACGTACTTCTGGGTGTCCTGGATGAAGGTGTCCAAGTTCTGCTTCAGCGGGGAGTACCACTGGCCGTCGTAGACCAGCTCGGTCCAGCGCTGACCGACGGTGCGCTTGAAGCGAGCCTGTTCGCGCTCCAAGGTCACGTTCTCCAGTTCCTGGTGGGCGGTGATCAGAGCCATCGCGCCGGGAGCTTCGTAAATTTCGCGGGACTTGATGCCCACAAGGCGGTCTTCCACCATGTCGATCCGGCCAATACCTTGGGCGCCGGCACGGCGGTTGAGTTCCTCGATCGCCTGCAGCGGGGTGACTGGACGGCCGTCCAACTTGGTTGGGATGCCCTGGTCAAAGGTAATGGTGACCACGTCTGGCGCCGGCGGGAAAGCAGGATCTTCGGTGTAGTCGTACACGTCCTTGGTCGGACCGTTCCAAATGTCTTCAAGGAAACCGGTCTCGACGGCGCGACCCCACACGTTCTGGTCGATCGAGAACGGGTTCTTCTTGGTGGTCTCGATCGGCAGGTTGTGAGACTCGGCGTATTCGATGGCCTTGTCACGGGTCAGGGCAAGGTCACGCACCGGTGCAATGCACTTCAAGTCCGGGCCCAGAGTCTGAATGGAAACTTCGAAACGGACCTGGTCGTTACCCTTACCGGTGCAACCGTGAGCCACGGTGGAGGCGCCGAACTGCTTCGCTGCAGCAACAAGGTGGCGAGAGATCACCGGGCGAGAAATGGCGGAGACCAGTGGGTAACGATCCATGTAGAGCGCGTTGGCCTGCAGGGTTGGCATGCAGTACTCGTTCGCGAACTCGTCCCGAGCGTCAGCAACGTAGGCTTCAACGGCACCACAGTCGAGCGCGCGCTGGCGAACAGTCTCGAGCGACTCGCCGCCCTGTCCAACATCCACTGCGACCGCAATGACTTCAGCACCGGTGGCTTCGGCGATCCAGCCGATTGCCACGGAGGTATCCAGACCGCCTGAATAGGCAAGAACAATGCGTTCTTTCACCATGACTCCTCAAAAAGAATTTGTTGTTATGCATCAGTCTACATAATTATGCACACCGGAACATTCCGTTACATACAGTCTACTGAGACAGCCAGCTGTTGCAGCATTTTCGCCCCCGCAGCATCTGCGGTAGCTTAAGTTGCATGACTCACACCCCAGATCAGGAACCAACACAGTCCGACAGCGATCAGCCAGCCGAGCTTTCTCCGCAGGCTCGCGAGTTCTTAGAGCGCGCGTTCGACATGACTCGCGGCGGGGATGAAGCCAAACTCCTCATGCTGCTTCAGCAGGGCCTGCCAGCGAACCTGACCAATGAGAATGGTGACTCATTCTTGATTTTGGCTGCGTACAACGACCACACCTCCCTCGCCCAGACTCTGCTGAACAAGCAAGCCGACGTGAACTGGGCAAATCAGCGCGGCCAGACCGCGCTGACCTGTGCTGTCTTTAAGCAGAACATTCCGCTGATTCAGCTGCTCCTCAACGCTGGCGCCGACCCGGATGCCGGCGAACAGTCGGCAACCCAAGTTGCACAGATGTTCGGAACCGAAGAAATTCAAAACCTGCTGGCGCAGAAAAAATAGGCCACCGGCACCTCCAGCCAGGCACGCGGCGTCCTTGCCGCTGTCGTGGCCTGAGTGTGAATCCCCTAGCCGCTGAGGCGCTCGTTAACGCGGGTAGAGATTTTTCGCAGGACGGAGCCGAATACCTCCAGCTCGTCATCGTCGATCTCGTCAAAGAACAGTTCACGGACGGCCTGAACGTGTCCGGGCGCAGCTTTTTCGATGGCGGCCCTGCCTGCTGCCGAGATGTGCACCCAGGCTCCGCGCCCATCTTCGGAGCAGAGCCGCTTTTCAACAAGTCCACGCTTGGCCATCCGCGCAACTTGGTGCGACAGGCGCGAGCGCTCCCAGCTCATCGCTTCCGCAAGCGCCACAACGCGCATTCGGCCTTGAGCATCCTCACTCAACCGAACCAACACCTCGTAGTCCGGCAAGGTTAGATCTGAATCCTCCATGAGCTGACGGTTCAGGACGGTTGGAAATTTAGATATTAAGGAAATCCACTCACGCCATGCCACCTCTTCGGAGGCATTAAGCCACTGGACGTCTTCCATTACACTCCCCTTAGTCATGCCTTAATCATATCCTAGTTGACACGTCACATACATTTGGGCTAAGGTAAGTGACATATCAACAACAAGCGTGAAATGTTCACAACGCTTCTGAAAGGAACAAATATGACCGCTCTGCAGAATCTCGAAGGTACTTTCTCCGCCGATCCAGCTCACTCCCGCATTGGCTTCTCGGTCCGCCACATGATGGTTTCCAAGGTGCGCGGTGAATTCAATGACTACTCCGTCACCGCGAACTTCGCTCAGAACGCTAAGCCGCAGGTTGAGGTCACCATTGAAGCTGAATCTGTCGATACCGGTAACGCCGATCGCGACACCCACCTGAAGCAGGAAGACTTCTTTGGTTCTGAACAGTTCCCACAGATCCGCTTTGTGACCACTGACGTGACCCCAGTGGATGAAGACACCGTCAAGGTCTCCGGTGAATTGACCATCCGCGAAACCACCAAGCCAGTCACCTTGGATATGGAAGTTGGTGGCGTCCTCGTTGACCCATACGGCCTGCAGCGTGTTGGCCTGGAAGGCAAGACCTCCATCAAGCGCTCCGAATACGGCGTGAGCTTCAATGCCGCTATGGAAACCGGCGGCGTCGTGGTCTCCGACAAGGTTGACTTGGAAATCGAACTGGCACTGGTGAAGCCAGCTAACTAAGTTTCTGCGCTAAGTTCTCTTAACGTGTCATGGCCAGCAGGTCAGCAGCCAAAGCTGCGGCTTGCTGGCCATTTGTCGTTATCAGCAAGATTGAATCGTCGCCGGCAATCGTGCCAAGCACACCTTCCAAACGTGCTTGATCGATCGCTGAGGCTAAGAATTGTGCGGCCCCGGGTGGGGTGCGCAGCACTACGGTATGTTGTGCGTGCGCTACCGAGACGAGTAGTTCACGGCACAATGCATTGAGCCGGTTCTCGCTGGAGGCACGGTACTGGCCTGTAGCGGCTTCGCCAGTTTCATCACTGATCGCGTAAATGAGTTCGCCCTGCTCGCTGCGGACTCGCAACGCGCCTAAGTCCAAAAGATCTCGCGAGAGCGTGCCTTGGGTTGTTTGGATTCCTGCCTCTGCTAGAGCTTGCCGCAGCTCGGTCTGCGATCGGATTTGCTCGGTGGCAATGATCGCACGGATCTGCGCATGCCGGGCTGCTTTGGTGCTCGGCATGAACTCTTGTCGCTGCTCGTTGGAGGCCTGGCTCATCGTCGGTTCTCGGCCGCCAATCCGTTTTGCACCATGAGCCAGTGCATCAAGGCTTTCTGGGCGTGAAGCCGGTTCTCGGCCTCGTCAAAGACGACGGAGGCTGGGCCGTCTATCACGTCAGCGGTGATTTCATATCCGCGATAGGCCGGCAAGCAGTGCAGAACAATCGCGTCATCGGCCGCCTTGGCCATGGCTGCGGTGTCTACCGTGTAGTCGCGGAAGAGTTTGAGCCGGGCTTCCTTTTCGTCTTCTTGGCCCATCGACACCCAGGTGTCGGTGGCCACCACGTCCGCTCTCGCCAGCGCTTCGTCCGCGCTGGTGGTGACGAGGACCGAACCGCCGGTTTCTTGGGCACGGGTTTCGGCTGCCGCTACGACGGCTGGGTCCGGCAGGTAGCCCTCCGGGCCAGCGATACGGACGTGCATCCCAGCCGTGACACATCCCAAAAGGTAGGAGTTGGCCATGTTGTTGGCCGCATCTCCTAGGTAGGCAAGGCTCAAGCCTTCTGTCTTGCCCTTGTGCTCCCGCACCGTCTGCAGGTCGGCCAGGATCTGGCACGGATGGTACTCATCCGACAGCGCATTGATGACCGGAACGGTAGCGTGGGCAGCCATTTCTTCGAGCCCCTGCTGCGCGTAGGTTCGCCAGACGATTGTCGACACCATCCGGGTGATGACCTTGGCCGTGTCAGAGACCGATTCTTTGTGCCCGATCTGGGCTTCACCCGGGTTGATGATCAGCGGGTTGCCACCCAGCTCAGCGATGCCGGCCGCAAACGAGAACCGGGTTCGGGTGGAGGTCTTGTCGAAGATGACCGCGACGGTCTGTGGCCCAGCAAACGGCTTGTACCCGTACCGGTCTTTCTTCATGCGCGCGGCAAGTTCTAGGACCTCACGCTGTTCTTCTTGGGTGAGATCTGTGTCGACGAGAAAGTGTCGAAGCGTACTCATCTTGCACTACCCTTTCTGCTGCGCAGCCGCATAGAGCTCAGGCAGTGCCTGGCAGAACTCATCGAGTTCGGCTTCGGTGATCACCAGTGGTGGAGCGATGCGGAGCGTGTTCGGGCCGGTGGCGTTGAGGATGAATCCTGCTTCCAATCCTGCTGCGACCACGGCGGCGCCAATGCCTGAGGAGTTCTCAACAGGTTTCAGATCAACGCCGATCAGCAGGCCATGTTCACGAACCTCAGCCACGCAGTCGAGCCCTTCCAAGGTGGCGGCAGTCTGCCGCCCCTTTTGTTTGGCGTGGCTCAACAGCTGCTCTTCCTCCATGACGGAGATTGTCGCGAGCGCGGCGGCTGTCGCTAGCGGGTTGCCACCGAATGTGGTTCCGTGCTGGCCAGGCTGCAACAGTTCGGAGGCCTCAGTTCCGAAGGTCAACATGGCACCAATCGGGAACCCGGCCCCCAGCCCCTTGGCTAGGGTCATGGCGTCAGGCTGTACCGAGCCAAGTTCTGCCTCGACCCCTTGGTGGGCGAACCAGCTGCCGGTCCGGCCCATACCTGACTGCACTTCGTCATAGATGAGTAGGGCCCCGTGTTCGCGGGTGAGAGCGCGAGCCTTTTGCAGGTATTCGCGACTCAAGCCGTACACGCCGGCTTCGCCTTGAATCGGTTCCATGATGACGGCAGCCACCGTCTCATCAATGTGCTGCTCCAGCGCAGCGATGTCTCCGAAGGGAATGTGTTCAACGCCTGCAGGCATGGGCTCAAAGGGAGTCCGGTACTGGGTCTTGGCAGTCATGGCCAGCGCCCCGATCGTCCGACCGTGGAAACCCCGTTCCAGAGCCAAGATCCGGCGTCGCTGACCGCTTGGGTCGGCATTTCCGTGGCGGCGTGCCAGCTTGAAGGCGGCTTCGTTCGCCTCGGTCCCCGAGTTGGCGAAGAACACCTTGGAGCCCTCCGGTGCCTGAGCCAGTCCGAGGAGCTTTTCAGCCAGTGCGATCTGGGTCGGCGAGGTGAACAGATTGGAGATGTGTCCCAAGGTGCTGGCTTGGTCGGCAATCGCTTTGACCCACTTTGGGTGGCAGTGTCCGAGCGCATTCACCGAAATCCCGGCTAGCAGATCCAGATAGCTCTTGCCGTTGGCGTCCCATACACGGCTGCCTTCCCCTTTGACCAAGGTGCGGCTCGGGGAACCAAAGATGCCCAAAATGGCGTCTTGGTAACGCTGCAGCAGTGTTTCTTGGCTCTGACCGGTGGCCAGTTCCGAGGTGAGACCAGGGTTTTGTGTTTGCATAGGGTTAGTGTTCATCTCCATCTGGGACGACTTGGGTGCCGACACCGGCAGTAGTAAAGACTTCGAGCAGCATTGAGTGCGGTTGCCGCCCATCGACAATGTGGGCGCGGTCTACACCGTTCTTGACGGCAGATAGGCACGCAGTCATTTTCGGGATCATGCCCGACTCGAGATTCGGCATCATTTCTTCCAGCTCGCTGACCGGGAGCGAGGAAATGAGCGAGGACTTATCGGGCCAGTTTCCGTACAGGCCTTCCACATCGGTCAGGATCACCAGTTTGGCGGCATTGAGTTTTGTCGCCAGCGCCGCGGCGGCAATGTCCGCGTTGATGTTCAGTACTTGGCCGGTGGGGAGGTTGTCCTCATCGAACTCTGGGGCGATGGTGGAGATGACTGGGATACGGCCACCTTCGAGGATGTCCTCGATCGCCGCCGGGTTAACCGAAACGACTTCCCCGACATGGCCGATGTCCACTTTCTCACCGTCGACCGTGGCTTTCATGCGGTGCGCTTCGAGCAAGGCTGCGTCCTCACCGGAAAGTCCGACCGCGTAGGGGCCGTGGGAGTTGATGAGGTTGACCAGTTCTCGGCTGACTTGTCCGGTGAGCACCATGCGGACCACGTCCATGGTTTCTTCGGTTGTCACCCGGAACCCGCCACGGAATTCGGATTCGATTCCGAGCCGGGAAAGCATGGCATTGATCTGTGGTCCGCCGCCGTGCACCACCACCGGTTTAATGCCTGCATGGTGCAGGAAGACGATGTCTTCGGCGAACGCTTTGCGCAGCTCGTCGTTGAACATGGCGTTGCCACCGTATTTGATGACCATGATCGAACCGGTAAAGCGCTGGATCCAGGGCAGGGCCTCGATCAACACTGCGGCTTTGGCCTCAGCTTGGCGTACCGGGTCTACCGTGTCCGGTTCAATGACCCGCAAGGTGGCCGTCGGTGGGTGGAAGTCTTGATCCATGGGTGTTTCGCTTCTTTGAGTACCTACTAGCTGGAGTAGGCGGAGTTTTCTTCGACGTAATCGTGGGTGAGGTCGATCGTCCACAGGGTTGCGCTGTGGTCTCCGGCGTGCAGATCAATCTCAACGGAGACTTCACGCCCGCTCAGATCCACGTTTTCGCGAGGCTCACCGATGGCACAGCCACGGCAGACTTGGACGCCGTTAATCGTGACGTCGAGCATGTCTGGATCGAATTCGGCGCTGGTGGTTCCGACTGCGGAGACGACCCTACCCCAGTTGGGGTCGTTGCCGAAGATTGCGGTCTTGAACAGCGCTGAGCGGGAGACGGTGCGGGCAACCATCTCTGCGTCTTCTTCGCTGGCGGCGTTGACCACGGTGATCTCAATTTCGTGAGAGGCGCCTTCGGCGTCGGCAACCAACTGCTTGGCCAAGTCAACGGTCACCTGATCCAACAGCTCTTGGAACTCGTCGGCATCCGGTTCTACGCTGCTGGCTCCGGAGGCCATCAACACGACGGTGTCGTTGGTGGACATACAACCGTCAGCGTCCACCCGGTTGAAGGAGACGCGCATGGCTTGGTTCAGGAATTCTTCCGCTTGTGCAGAACTGAGCTTGGCGTCGGTGGTCAGCACAACAAGCATGGTGGCTAGTTCCGGGGCCAACATGCCCGCCCCTTTGGCCATCCCACCGATGCTGTATCCGGTCCCGGATGCGCTGGCGGTCTTAGCCACCGTGTCGGTGGTCATGATCGCTTCAGCGGCATCGGTGCCACCGTCTGTGGTGAGTTGTTCGTTGATCCGGTCAACCCCGGTCAGCAATGTCTGCATTGGCAGTCGTTCACCGATCAACCCGGTAGAGCAGACCAGCACGTCGGAGGCCTGGGTCCCCAAACGGTCGGCGACGCGCTCTGCGGTGGCAACAGTATCGGCGTATCCGGCCTTCCCTGTGCAGGCGTTTGCCCCGCCGGAGTTCAGCACCACGGCCTTGGCCTGACCGTCAGCGATGACAGTGCGTGAGTAGTGCACGGGGGCAGCTGCGACCCGGTTGGCGGTGAAGACGGCAGCCGCTGACAGGTCTGGGCCTTGGTTCACGACCAAAGCGAGGTCCTTGTTGCCGTTGGTCTTGATGCCGCTGGCGATTCCGGCCGCGACGAATCCTTGAGGTGTGGTCACACTCACGGTGCTACTCCTAGGGCTTGCAAGCCAGTGCGTTCGGACATGCCTAGAGCAATGTTCATCGATTGGATGGCACCGCCGGCGGTACCCTTGGTCAGGTTGTCAATGACGGAGGTGACGATCAATCGGCCGGTGCGCTGGTCGAACGCCAGCTGCATCTGCGCGTAGTTCGAACCGAGCACCGACTTGGTGTGTGGCCACTGCCCTTCCGGCAGAACTTGAACAAACGCTTCGTGGGCGTAGGCCTTCTCCCAGATGCCACGCAACGCTGTTGGTTCGAAGCCTTCTTTGACACGAGCAGTCGCGGTGGTGAGGATACCGCGTGGCATCGGAGCCAGCGTCGGGGTGAAGCTCACCCGGACTGGTTCACCGGACAATTGGGCTAGGCCCTGTTCGATCTCCGGGGTGTGCCGGTGCATACCGCCCACACCATACGGGCTCATGCCGCCCATGACTTCTCCACCCAGCAAGTGTGGTTTCAGGGTCTTGCCGGCTCCTGAGGTTCCAGAGGCAGAAACGATGACTACGTCTTCGGGCTCGAGCGCTCCGGCCGCGAAACCTGGAGCCAGAGCCAGCAGGGAGCTGGTCGGGTAGCAGCCAGGCACGGCGATTCGCCGGGCACCGAGTAGTTTCTGGCGCTGACCGGGTAGCTCGGGCAGCCCATAAGGCCACGTGCCAGCATGTTCGCTGCCGTAAAACTTTTCCCATTCCTGTGCGGATTCAAGGCGGTGGTCCGCACCGGCATCGATCACGAGAGTATCTTTGGGCAACTCTGCCGCGATCTTGGCGGACGCACCGTGCGGCAGGGCCAAGAAGACCACGTCGTGACCGCTGAGGTTCTCTACGGTGGTATCAACCAGTTCTCGATCGGCCAGGGACGTTAGGTGTGGTTGCAGAGCCCCGAGACGCTGGCCTGCATTTGAATGTGCCGTGATGGCACCAATCTCGACTTCTGGATGGTTAGACAGCAGGCGTAAGACTTCCCCGCCGGCATAACCGGAGGCACCTGAAACAGCTACACGAATAGTCATAGCACTCAGTCTATGCCGAAGAACCTAGCGGATTCAATATTTATTCGCTCCACCAAATATTATGTAAAAGATGGGATCGAAAGAAGAAGTGGTCGATAGACTCGAGAACAGTGTAAGAGAACTCTTCCCACATCTTTAGGAGTCATGATGGCACCAGATTCATCCCCTCAGCTGCCGAACATAGCCGAAGCCATTTTGATTGATGCACCCGGCGGAGCAGATGACATGTATTGGGGCACCCGGGATGTGCCAACGCTGTCCGATACCGAAGTGTTGATCAAGACTGCCGCTGCGGGTGTGAACTTCATTGATACGTACCAGCGCTCCGGGGTCTACAAGGTGGACTACCCTTTCACCCCCGGGCAGGAAGTCTCCGGTCACGTAGCTGCAGTGGGTGCGGCAGTGTCCGAGTTCTCAATCGGCGACTATGTTGCCACCGCCAATGGGGTCAACGGTTACGGTCAGTACGCGGTTGCAGAGGCGGACAAGGTCTTCGCTGCGCGCTCGGACCTCGACCCAGTCACGGCCGCCGCTTTCCCCCTCCAAGGGATGACCGCGCACTATCTGATCAACTCCACGTTCAAAGTTGAGCCGGGCATGACTGTGCTCAGCTACGCCGGCGCCGGCGGCGTAGGTCTGGTGCTGACCCAGCTGCTGAAGGCTAAGGGCGCGACCGTCATTACGACAGCTTCAACCCCGGAGAAGATTGAGTTGGCCAAGAGCGCAGGTGCTGACCACGTGCTCGGATACGACAATGTGGCGCAGCAGGTCCGCGAGCTGACCAACGGCAAAGGCGTGGACGTGGTCTATGACGGTGTCGGAAAAGACACCTTCGAGGAATCCCTCAACTCCCTGGCCGTGCGGGGCATGCTGGTCCTCTTCGGTGGCGCGTCGGGGCAGGTGCCACCTTTGGACCCACAACGCTTGAATGCTCTTGGTGGGTTGTATCTCACCCGTCCGATGCTGGCCCACTATGTCCGTGACCGGCAGGAGCTTACGTGGCGCGCCAACGAGCTCATGGAGTCGATTGCTTCCGGAGAGCTCAAGATCCACATTGGCCAACGGTACAACGTCCAAGATGCGGCCCAGGCACACCGGGACCTTGAGGGGCGGAAGACCACCGGCAAACTGGTCCTGACCTTCCAGTCATAACGCTCGGGCCCTAAAAGTCTGAGGGTGAGGTTCCTAGTATGGGAACCTCACCCTCAGTGCTTTTGGCGATCAGTTATCCTGCTTGCTCGCGTTCGCAGTCAACGTCCAGCTCAGTCTCGGTTTCCGGGTCCTGATGGTGTACGCGTTCTTGGCTGTGAAGCAATCCATCCCGCAGGATCGTGGTGATGTGATCATCCGCCAACTGGTACACCATCTCTCGACCACGACGACCGCTTTTGACGATGCGGGCATCGCGCAGAATGCGTAGGTGTTGGGAGACCAGTGGCTGGGCCAGTAGCAATTCGTCGACGAGTTCGTGTACGCAACGTTCGCCTTTGGCCAGCTCGTTGATCAAAGCTAGGCGCACAGGCGAGGCCAGCTTTTTGAACAGCTCGGCTGGTTCTTCGAACTGACTAAAGTCCGGTTGCATCCTCGTTCTTGCTCCTTTTCTAGCCGCGAAGAACGGCTCCATGGCGTTCGGCAGCGAGTGCGACTGCGGCTTCACGCTGTGCCGAGACTTCATCGGCGGTCAGGGTTCGGTCGGCGGCACGGAAGCGCATACCGAAGGCAAGAGATTTCTTGTCCTCGTCAATACCAGCCCCGGCGTAGGTGTCGAACAACCAGAGATCCTCCAGCAGTTCGCCAGCTCCTGCACGCAGGCTCGCTTCAATGTCGGCAGCCGGGATGTCTTTGGAGACAATCAACGCCACATCCTGATTCGAGGCGGGGAAGGTCGTGATCGCTTCAGCAACCACCACTTCCCGGGCGCTGTCGATCAACTGATCCACGTTCAATTCCACCGCTTGCGTGCGGGCCGGTAGGTCTTCTGCTTCCAACCATGCCGGGTGAAGTTCACCGGCGTACCCGACGAGTTGACCTGACTCAGTACGCAGCTGCGCGCAGCGGCCCGGGTGGAACGCCGGATGTTCTCCCTGGGATACCTGAATGGTGGCACCGACCAGCTGCGCGGCCACATGTGCCACGTCGATGGCGTCGGCGTAGTCCCACGCCCGTGGGCTAGCACCTGCGGTGGGGCTGTGATCGTGCCCGACTAGCAGTGCGGCCAGGTGGCGAGGTTGAGCCGGAATTCCTGCTTCCAAGTCGTTCAATTCGGCGTCACTTGGTTTCACCGCCATTGCCGGCAGTTCCGTCGAGCCGGTACGGTCCTTGGCGATGAACACCAGTCCGGACTCGTAGAGCGCTAGATCGCGGAAACCTCGGGAAATATTGCGTTTGGCGGCGCCGATCAAACCCGGCAGCAGGGACTGGCGCAAGTATTTGGTCTGCTGGGCGATGGGGTTGGCCAACGCGACCTGGGTGTCCGCGGAGGCAGGGGTGGCCCCGGCAAAACGCTCGTTCTCTTCTGCACTCACGAACGGGTAGTTCAACACCTCGGTCAGGCCTGCTGCGGCCAGACCGGTGAGCAGTTGGCGGCGCTTGCGCTGTTCAACCGTCAGTCCACGGCCCGGTGGTGGCACCGGCAAGGTGGCTGGAATGTGCTCGAATCCGATCAGACGTCCGACTTCTTCGACAACGTCTTCAGCGAGCGTCATGTCAGAGCGCCAGCTTGGGATGGTGACGTTGAAGCTCAGCAGCTCCCCGTCAGCGTCCCGGAGTTCTTCGATGCTGCCGCCAAAGCCCAAGATGGCTTCCCGGACCTGCTCCTCGGTGTAGTCCACACCCATGAGTTCGCTGGCGAAGCTTGCCGGCAAGTCAATGGTAGTCGGCGCGCCGATCTTATTCGCGTCGGTGACCTCGGGGTCAATGGTGCCCCCAGCCAATTCCACCAACAGCTCGGCCGCACGCTGAGCGGCCACCGGCGCCATGTTCGGATCGACACCGCGTTCGTTGCGTTTGGACGCTTCGGAGGGAAGTTTGTGACGCCGCCGGGTCCGGCCCATCGACACTGGATCGAAGTGTGCCGCTTCAATCAGCACTTCGGTCGTTTCATCGGTGACTTCGGTATCAAGACCACCCATCACCCCTGCCAGACCAATGGGTCCGGAGCCGTCGGTGATGAGCAGGTCTTCGGCATCGAGCTTGCGTTCTTTGCCGTCCAAGGTCGTGAGCGTTTCGCCGGCTTCGGCCCGGCGGACCACAATCTTGTCCGTCAGCTTGGCGGCATCGTAGAAGTGCAGCGGTTGGCCTAGTTCCCACATGACGTAGTTGGAGATGTCGACAACCAGCGAGATGGAACGCATCCCGGCGAGCCGTAGGCGCGAGGCCATCCACTGCGGGGTCGGACGCGTCGGATCGATGTTCGTGACCTTGCGAGCCACAAAGCGGTCACAACCGTCGTTGCCGCGGATGGGTTGTTGATCCGCCAGTTCCACCGGGAAACCTGCGTCGGTGGCCGGCGCTGGTTCCACGTTTGCGGCGGGATCGGTGAATTCGGTCTTGGTTGCGAGCGCATATTCTCGGGCGACACCGCGGATGGAGAAGCAATAGCCGCGGTCCGGGGTGATGGAGATTTCTGCGGCTTGATCGTCCAGACCGAAGACCGGCATCAAATCGGTTCCGACAGGCAGATCGATCCCCCATTCGGAAAGCACGATGATGCCCTCGTGGTCCTCGCCCAAGCCCAGTTCCCGTGCAGAGGCGATCATCCCCGCGGAGATGTGTCCGTAAGTCTTGCGGGCTGAGATCCGGAAATCCCCTGGCAGCACTGCGCCCGGAAGAGTTACCGCGACCTTGTCGCCAGCTGTGAAGTTGTGGGCACCACAAATAATGCCTTGCACACCGTCCGGGCTGATCCCGTCGCCATCGAGTGCCTGTCCTTCTTCAGCCACCCGGACCTGGCACCAGTTGATGACCTTGCCGTTTTTCTGTGGCTCTGGCTCGACCGAGAGCACTTCACCGACCACGATGGGTCCCTTGATGTGGTCGGCAGGCCGATGCACGGCCTCTTCTTCAAGACCAACACGGACCAGGTCAGCCATGACATCTTCAGCGCTGGCATCGGCTGGAACGGCGGCGTACTCACGCAGCCATGACAATGGAATACGCAACTTTAGATCTCCATCCCGAACTGGTTGCTGAAACGAATATCGCCCTCAATGATGTCGTGCATATCAGGGACTTCATTGCGGAACATCAGTGTCCGCTCGATACCCATGCCGAAGGCGAAACCGGAGTAGACGCTCGGGTCGATTCCGGCCGAGCGAAGGACGTTGGGGTGCACCATGCCGGAGCCACCCCACTCGATCCATTGCGGCCCACCTTTAGCTTGCGGATGCCAGATATCAAGTTCGGCGCTTGGCTCCGTGAAGGGGAAGAAAGATGGGCGCAGTCGAATCTTGGCGTCGGGTCCGAACATTTGTCGGGCAAAGTGTTCCAGTGTGCCGCGCAAATCAGCCATGGTCAGGCCCTTATCAACGGCTAATCCCTCAAATTGGTGAAAGACCGGTGTATGCGTGGCGTCCAATTCGTCGGTGCGGAAAGTCCGCCCTGGGGCCAGCACGTACAACGGCAGGTCACGTTCCAGCATGGCGCGGATCTGCACCGGTGAGGTGTGGGTACGCATCACCAAATGGGCGCCGGCGGGCTCCACGAAGAAGGTGTCTTGCATTTCTCGTGCCGGGTGGTCCGGGTCGAAGTTCAACGCGTCGAAGTTGAACCACTCGGATTCCAGTTCGGGCCCTTCGGCGATTTCCCATCCCATGCCCACGAAGATGTCCGAAACCCGGTCTTGAGTCACGGTCAATGGATGCCGTGCGCCTAACCGGCGGCGCCGCGGCGCGGCCGTGATGTCAACGGTTTCTTCGCGCAGGATGCGGGCCGCGTTCTCAGCTTCCAGCACCTCGGTGCGCTCGGCCAGCGCTGCATTCACTCTGCCACGTGCCCGCCCCATGTTCTTCCCGGCAGTGGCTTTGTCAGCCTTGTCGAGTTTGCCGATCATACGGTTGGCCAAGGTGAGGGGGGCCTTTTCCCCGGTGTGGGCCAACCGTGCAGCCTTGAGCTGTTCAAGATCGGTGGCGGCGTCAAAGGCAGCTAAAGCGTCATTGATGACGCCTTCAAGTGCTGCCTCATCCAAAGGTGAGGGCACGTCGGACATGCGGAATGCATCCTCTTCAGATAGGTGGATGGAAAGATAATCTCTCTCATCTTAGTGCAGGCCGGCGCTAGGACCCCATTTAGACAGTGGCACTTGGGCGTAACGTGCGTAGAATCTCTTCCACGATCGGCAAGTCAGCCGGAATCCAGTTCAATTTCAACAATTCCGGATCCTCCAGCGGCACCCACCGTAATTCGTCGTGGTCCTCCAGCGGTTCGGGTTCGCCAGTGCTGACTTCAGCTAGCCAAACGCGCATCTGTGCTGTCTCGTTCAGCGGCCAACCGTACTCCCCCGGCCCAGGGACTTCTGCACCGAGTCGAATCTGCACGCCGAGTTCCTCGAGAATTTCGCGATGCAAAGCAGCCTCGCAGGTTTCACCGGGCTCGACCTTGCCGCCTGGAAACTCATACATGCCCGCAAACTGGTGCGGGCTTGTCCGTCGCGCAAGGAGAACCTGCTGCGGAGCGGTCAAAGAATCAACGATTGCACCGCCGACAATTTTCTTGATCATGTCTACCAATCTTGCCCGAGTGTTTTTATGCTGGCCACAACACAGACTAAGAGTGTCTGGGGGTGGAGCCAAGTCGCGCGGCAGACTCTCCTTTTAGACAGGAAAAATTAAGAGCGATTCAAATCACATTTAGCTTTATCGATAAGAACACTCTTCCGTGTGGTTCAAGGATTGGCAATCGCACGGACAACCAAGAAAACCTAAGTTTTTTTGTTTTGTTGGCCCGATTGATATGAAAGCTTAGCTTCACGGGTGTACTATGAAATTTATATGAGTGCTTAGTACTACTTCCCAATCGCTGGGCACTCCGCACCAAGATGATAGGAGAACAACAATGGGTATCATTGCATGGATTATTCTCGGTCTGATTGCTGGCGCAATTGCTAAGGCAATCGTTCCAGGTAACCAGGGTGGCTGGCTGGCCGCTCTGATCATCGGTATTCTGGGCGCCCTGCTGGGTGGCTGGATCGCCTCCGCACTCTTTAACATCAACGTCAATGAGAGCTTCTTTGACCTACCAACCTGGATCTTCGCGATTCTCGGTGGTGTGATTGTCACCTTGATCTGGCAGTTCATCTCCGGTAAGCGTCGCGCCTAAGGTCTAGGTACGAAGGCTCATCGCTTTCATCTAAATCGCTAAAAAGCTGGGGCAGTAGTTTTGACAACTACTGCCCCAGCTTTTTGTCTGACTATTGCTCTTAGGCCAGAGCTCCGGCCGCTCCAGCGCTCACGGCCGCCGCGAGCACAATAACGATGATGAAAACGATCCACCCGATAAACGTGATCCCGTTCAGGACCAAGCCCGTGATGGCGATACCACGCGCTTCAGGCTCCTTACCTAGAGCCACAAAGCCGAGGATTAAACCCACTATTTGGACGATGATGCTAATCCCAAACACCAAAGCGATGAGCCCCAACACCAAAGAGGCAATGCTCATTCCGCGTTTGGGGGCAGGATAATACGGTACCGGTGGCGGCATACCGTGCCCTGCTGGATTGGCGTAGGGGTTGGACGTCCCGGCGTACGAAGCCGGCGGATAGGCCGGTTGGCCCGGCTGCGGGGTGGGTTGCTGGGGATAGTTCATTCAGACTCAGTCATTCTTTGTTGCGTCGCTGCTGCTCGTCTCAGCTTTCGACCGATGGGCACGTGCACTGGCGTAAAGACATAGCGTAGCTGCTGTTGCCACGTTGAGGGATTCTGCCTGGCCATACAGGGGTACCGCTACGCGGGCATCGGCCAGTTCAAGCTCTGCTTCGGAGAGACCTTTGGCTTCATTGCCGAACAACCAAATGGTGTTTTTCCGCAAATCTGGCTCCTGAGACGCTGGCTGACGAGAACCATTCTGCAGGGCCTCATTTTGGAGCTGATCTAGATCTACGTCACCGTAGCCGTCTGCGGCGAAAATCTGCCAGCCAGCGGACCTATATGCCTGCACGACGGCGGAAACATCTTGATTCTGGTAGATCGGCAAATGAAAGAGGGAACCGACCGTTGAGCGCACCACTTTTGGATTGTGGACATCCACGGAGCCGCTGGACAGGATTGTTGCCGTGGCCCCGGCCGCGTCTGCTGCCCTAATGATCGTTCCGACATTGCCCGGATCTTGCAGCCCACACAACAAGGCAACGTAGCGCCCTGTGGGTTCGTTGTCTTCTGTCCGCCCCACCAGTGTGCAGACGGCCACCAAGCCTTGGGGTGTTTGTGCATCACTCATGGCGGCGATGACCTCAGCGGTGCAGCTGCGGACGAAGACATCCGCAGGATCGAGGTTGTCGACCAGCTCGGCTATATCTGGGTGGCGTTGAAGAGTCTCAGGCTGATAGTAGAGCTCTTGAACGGCGCCGACGTTGTGCTTGCCCTCAAGTCCAGAGCGCAGCGCCTCCCGGACAGCTTGCGGTCCTTCAACGCGGAACTTCCCGGTCTTTAAACGCGCGGAGCGCCCCGACAGCCGGGCGACGGACTTGACCCGGTCTGCCCGGGGGTTCGTCATCTCGACAGTGGGGCGCTCTGCGTAGGATGTCATGATCCTGAAGATACCATCACAGGTTCGTTCTGGAGGTGATTAGCCTTCGAACTTCTGACGGGCTTCGCCACCTGCTGGTTCGAAACCAGCGTTCTTGGCAGCCTCGACCGAGTTGAACCAGTATTCAGCTTCAGTCTGCTCGTACCAAGTGGAGCCTGGGACGTGGTACTTCTTGGATCCAGCATTGCCCTTAATGACATAGCCTTCTGGGGCGTCCTGGCCGTCAGCCTTGATGACGCCCTCGCCTTCGGCGATGTCAGCAGATGCGGAGCTGGTGGCGGAGGTGGCGCCAGCGGCAGTTTTTGCGGCTGGCTTATTTGCTTTTGGGGCTTCAGCTGCCTTCGGGGCGTTCACATCCGATGGCAGTGCATCCTTAGCAACGCCGACCAGCGCGGTGAAGGTTGCGGCGTCAGAGACGGCGATCTCTGCCAGCATGCGGCGGTCCACCTGGACTTCAGCCAGCTTCAGGCCCTGCATGAAGCGGTTGTAGGTCATGCCGTTGGCGCGAGCTGCAGCGTTGATGCGCTGGATCCAGAGCCGACGAAAGTCACCCTTGCGCTTCTTGCGGTGCTGGTAGTTGTACACGAACGAGTGCAGCAACTGCTCTTTAGCTTTGCGGTACAGGCGGGACCGCTGACCGCGGTAACCGGATGCGCGATCCAAAACTGTACGGCGTTTCTTCTGGGCGTTAACTGCCCGTTTCACACGTGCCACGTGCGTACTCCTCTAGTAGGTAAAAGTTGGAAAAATTCTTTGAATTAGCTCAGGCCCAGCATGCGCTTGACGACCTTCACCTTGCCGGCGGACAGCACGGTGTTCGGCTTCAGGCGGCGAGTACGACGGCTTGGCTTGTGCTCCAAGTAGTGGCGGCGGTTAGCGCGCTGGTGGATGATTTTTCCAGAACCAGAGACGCGGAAACGCTTCTTAGCGCCACTGTGGGTCTTCATTTTTGGCATGGTGCCATTTCTCCTTTTGAACAATAATCCGGGGCGAACCGGTGGCCGGGCTCGTTACTGACGTGGCCCAGGCTTTGGTGCCTGCGGTGTTGGCTTGGCAGCAGTTTCCTCCGCTGCAGAGCTTTGGGCCGCCATTTTCTTCAGTTCTTCTGGCATTGCTGCGCCAAGCTTCTGACCTTCGGACTCCTGTGGAGCTGAAGTGTCACGCTTCTCCTGGCGCTGCTGGCGGCGGGTGTTGGTACGCGCCTTGGCCTCGTCCTGGTTCTTACGGGCTTCCGCACGAGCTTCAGCCTTCGTCCGGGTTGGCCCCAGAACCATCACCATGTTGCGACCATCGATGCGCGGATTCGATTCAATCGCTCCGACATCACCAAGATCTTCGGCGAACTTTTCAAGCAAACGAATGCCCATCTCCGGGCGCTGCTGTTCGCGTCCGCGGAACTGGATCATCGCCTTGACCTTGTCACCGGCTGAGAGGAAGCGGCGCGCATGGGAAACCTTAGTTTCGTAGTCATGCGTGTCAATCTTCAGACGGAAACGGACTTCCTTCAAAACAGTGTTGGACTGTTTCCGGCGGGTCTCACGAGCCTTTACAGCAGCTTCGTATTTCCACTTACCAAAGTCCATGAGTTTGCACACTGGTGGTTTGGCGTTAGGGGCGACCTCCACCAGGTCCAAGTCCGCTTCGGTTGCTAGACGCAATGCGTCTTCAATCTTGACGACGCCAACCTGTTCCCCATTGGGGCCAACAAGGCGTACTTCTGGGACTCGGATGCGATCATTGATTCTTGGCTCAGCGCTAATTAGAAACTCCTGTTTTAGGTTGGGTCCGCCCTTTAGCGTGGGCGGCGTGGCCGAGACAAGCAGGAAACTAAAAAAGCCTCCCGACGTCTCGGAAGGCCTCACACAGAAAGATGCGCACCGAAGATCTAGAGATCTAGGAACTTCAGCACGCTGTGTCTGTAAACCCGGCAACTCGGGAAGCTCGTTGGCTTCTTATTACCTTGCTATCGCGGGTGGGAGTAAGGCCTCCACTTGAAAGTTCATCATCCAGTATACACCAGATCTAGGGTTTCAAATTTCCCCGGGATCTGTGGGAATCTAATCCACATGGAAAACTATGAAGACGAACAGCTCAACGAAGCTGTCCAAGAGCAGGTCCGTGACATTGCCGAAGTCCCTGCCGTTGAAGTCATCACCACCACAGCAGTTCACCTGATGAGCGCAGCCGCCGTCAAATGTGGCTTGGCCGAAGGCGATGACGCCGAAGAACTGAAAGACCTTGATGAGGCACGGAAGCTGATCATCGCGCTAGCTGGTCTCGTAACTGCCGCAGCCCCGGAAGTCGGCTCTCAGCACGCCGGCCCATTGCGGGATGGTCTGCGTCAGCTACAACTTGCTTTCCGCGAGGCCAGTGTCATCCCGGACCCACCAGGTCAGGGCCCAGGAGAGAAATTTACCGGCCCCGTCAACTAATCACCGGCGGAACGCTCAGGCGGCAGCTCGACCACCTTGGCGGTCTTTGCCCAAGAAACGGGCTGCCTGCTGAGTGAACAGCGAACCGATGACCACGACCCCGGAGAGCAGCATCGCGACACCAAGCGTGGTGGCCAACGGATTATTGACGCTGAAGAAGCTGAAGGCCAGAATCAAGACGATCATTTCGATCGCCACCGCAGCCGAGCGGGTCCACCCTTTGCCGCGGAACATAGAAATGGCCACCAAGAAATACAGTCCAGCGAAGATGAGATAAATCACCAGCATCGCTATCTGCACACTCATCGGCAATTGCGCCTGGCCGAAGCTGAAGAACTGCACCGCCGTCCAGATCGTGAGACCAAGGATGCCCAACCCTTGCAGACCAACACAGGTGGCAGCAAGAATGATAGGTAGTGGTCGCGGCGCCATAGCGTCTCTCCTTGGTGAGGGTGGTGAGTCAGTACAGCGATCATCATACCGAGCCAGATCACTGTGACTAATCGCTCATCCGTTGAGCGCTATTGGGTGACCTAAAAGTCTTGTATGTACGAACATAACGTGAAAACCTTGTTTCAGTACATCAAACGGGGCATCAAGAATGCCCCTTACTTGTGAGTAAACTTTTCCTACGTGGACCGAGTCTCGGTCCCAACTTGTAATGCCCCTAAAGGAGTTAGTGATTGCATGGATTGGCGTAGCCGCGCGGCCTGCCTCGATAAAGATCCAGAGCTTTTCTTCCCTGTCGGTAACACCGGCCCTGCTCTGCTTCAGATTGAAGAGGCCAAGAACGTGTGCCGTAGCTGCGAAGTCATGGAAACCTGCCTGAAGTGGGCTATCGAATCCGGTCAGGACGCTGGAGTGTGGGGTGGTATGAGTGAAGACGAACGCCGCGCCTTGAAACGTCGCGCCGCTCGAGCCCGCCGCGCAAAATAATCTGTCTTTCTGAAAACGGGGTCCCATCGAATTGATGGGACCCCGTTTTCATCTGCTTGATACTCTCATTTAGGCCGAGGCAGGCCGGGACTTCACCGGAACAGTCACCAGCACCTTTGTGCCGCCGCCCTCTCGATTCTGCCAACTGATCTTGCCCTGCAATTCGCTCTTGACCAAAGTGCGCACGATTTGTAGCCCAAGCCCGGTATCAGTTTCAAAGTCTTCCGGTAAACCGCAGCCATCATCGCTGACCATCACCTCGAGCACCCGGCCGTCTTCGGTGGTGGAATGCTTGGCCGTCAACTTAACGGTTCCGTCATTCTTCCCTAACCCGTGTTCTACCGCGTTGGCTGCCAGTTCAGTGATGACAAGCGCTAGTGGCGTTGCTTTCTCACTATCAAGGTGACCGAAGGTTCCGGCCTTGAGTGCACGCACCTTCTGGTTTTGGGTGGCCACTTCCACGGCCATCCGAAATTGGCGAGTCATCAGCTCATCGAAGTCAACCGTCTGGCTCAATCCCTGCGAGAGGCTGTGGTGAACTTGCGCGATCGTTTCCACCCGCCGCATGGCCTCTTCAAGTCCTTTGCGGGCTTCCTCGGAGTTCATGCGTCGGGACTGCATCCGCAACAGGGCCGCCACGGTCTGTAAGTTGTTCTTCACCCGGTGGTGGATCTCGCGGATGGTTGCATCTTTGGAGACCAACTGCAGTTCTCGGCGCCGCAGCTCACTGATATCGCGGACGAGCACGATCGCTCCGAGCCTCTTATTTTCGTTCCACAACGGCAACGAACGAACCATGAGGGTCACCCCGCGATGCTCAATTTCAATACGGTCAGAAATCGTGCCCGCTAGTACATGGGACTCCAGTCCTACGGAGGGAAGCCCGCCGCCACGCAATCCTGAAAAAATATCGCTCAGTTTGCGGCCCACTACCCCATCGTCTTGGCCGATACGCCGGAATGCGGAAACCCCATTTGGCGAGGCGTAGTCGATTTCGCCGGCCACGTTGAGTCTGACCAGTCCGTCCCCGACACGGGGCTGCATCCGTGTATCGGAGGCATGCGGTTGTTCAGAGGGCCACAGTCCCTGCGCGGCCATGAGCATCAGATCCGTCGCTGTTTGCCGGTAAATCATTTCCAGCTTCGATGGCAGCCTGTTGCCAGCCAGGTCTAGATGCATCGTCATGACACCCATAGGCTGGCCCTCATGCATAATCGGGACTGCTTCCACCTGTATTCCGCTGCCCGGTTCGACACGCTGAAAAGTCCGATGACTCTTCTGATTGTGCCAACTGGAGGAAATAAGGTTCAGGACCGTTCGGTCAAAATCCTCCCGGCTGGGCTCGCCTTGAAACAGTGATTGGGTGGTGGAGGGCCGAGCCTGTGCAATTGGCACCAACCGCACAGTCTCCTGAGAATTGCTGTCGTGGTCCGGTGCCCACAGCAGCAAATCTGCAAATGCCAAATCGGCGACCAGCTGCCAATCAGACAACACGAGTTCTAACCATTCGCGTTGGCGCACCGGCAAGGCGGCGAGGATGTCATCAGCGGCTGAGAAGGGCATTGACGTTACTTCTTTCGTCTAAGACCTAAGTTGTCCTCTTCCCAGCCTAATGCTTCGCTCGCCTACCCCGCCGTTTAGCCCGGCCCGGTGTTCGTTGTGTTTGGTCTGTTTCTGTTCCGGTGAACCGACGCCGCCACCGTGACTTGGCGGTTGTGGCTGGCAGGCCCAAGAGTTTTTGAAGGGCAGCTCGTAGCGCATGGTCGGGTCCGGCCTCAGCCAAAGTTTGACCGGTCAGGAGCGCATAGTGCAGCGTCTTGTCTGCAGCTGGAAACAAAGTGATATCAGGGTGGTCCCCTGGACCGAAACGTGCCCAACTGTACCGAAGCTGTTCTTCGGGCTGCCCGCCGACGCTTGCTGCCTGCACCTTGTTCAGCACGAACTTGACCTCGGTCTCGTCATGGACCAGTTCAAGCAGATCGGTGCTGTGTTTAAGCATGCGCGGTAACTGGATGGCATCTGCCGCCCCGACCGCAATGAGTGTGTCAGCGACCTCGATCGACCGTAGGGTGGCAGCATTTCGTTGCGGCACCACGACATCAAAGCTCAGCTCTTCATCCTGTTCTAAGGATGATGCCGTATCGATCACAATCACGTCATAGAGTTCTCTTGCCATATCAAACACCTGTTGTAAGGCAGTCGCTCGAAGTTCTGGCCAACGGCTGGGATGCGGGATGCCACTGAGTACGTCAAGATGATGCGCTTTGAAACGAACCTGCTCTATTGCCTGGCCAAAAGTTTCGGTATTGAGATTGCCCAATTCAGCCAAACGACACAACTGGGATAGGCCCGAGCTCTCGGCGAGGAGTCCGAGCATAGCCGCCACACTTGACGCATAGCTGTCTGCGTCAACCAATAAAGTCCGTTTGCCGGCAAGTGCGTATTCTGCTGCGGCGTTGACTGCAAGCGTCGTGGTGCCAGGCGCCCCAGACGGCCCCCAGAACGTGATCACCCGTCCTTCCGGAACATCAGCTTCTTCCGCCTCAGAGTTGAGCGGGGCTTCCTCGACCGGCGGGAGTGGCTCGAAGAACCGGTCCATGTCCGCATCTGTGAAACTGACGTCTTTGTGAGTCTTGGGACCAAAGTTTCCTGCGTCGCAGCGACGCACGATCAGGTTTGCAAGCTGCTCGGCGGTGATATCAGTGGCGGCAACCTCTGCGCCCAAGTAGAAACAGCGTTCTCGCTCCGTTGCGACATCGCTGAGTACCACGGTGGCCACCTCAGCTTCATGGAAGCGTTCGAGCAATGACAGGGTGACATCTGCTGTATCCGTGACAATGATCCCAGCATCGATGCTGCCGCTAGCGGCTACGGCCGCTAACTCCGCTGCGTCAAGACACAGCTGCATGACAGTGATCTGTCCGTGGAGCTGTTCGAGGGCCACAACGACAGTTTCGGCACCTGTTCCGGTGAGAGCGATCCGATAATGCTGCATAGTGTCTCGTTATTCTTGCGCGACCCGGCCCAGCAAATATATCTGGGACTGTGTCGATTGGGCCTTAAGAAGAGCTGGCACATCTTCGGCTCCAACCCAGATCCGGACTTCGGCCTCTCGGGAGGCTGCCAGCGCACTCTGTTCGGCGTTGATGTCCGCCAGGACCGCACGGTCTACCACTTTGACGGGTTCTTCGTATTCCTGCGGCCCAGAGCGAGCGGCTACCCAGACTTCGATCTCGTCACCAGAGCGTAGCCCGCTTGTATGCTCCGGCGGCAACATGAGGACCAGAGATTGCTCTCCTGCCGGCGCAGCATCCGCTAGAAATCCTTTAGAAACGAGTTCGTCGGTCTTGATCGGTCTCGTCGCTAGCAGCGGCTGCGGGAGTTCTTCCTCCGAATGCCAGTAGTGCTCATCCGCTTCACCTAGATTGACTTGGATGACTTTGAAGTCCTCTGCCGAGACGGACTCACCGTAGGCTAGGTCGCGTTTTGCCGCGTACACTCCCGTGGTTTTATCCATTTGTGCGACCAACGCCATCACACCGACGATTGAGAGCAACACCAAGAGGACCCCACCAAGAAAACGGGGGTCTTTCCACGATGGCTTACGCATCCGTTGCGCGGACATGGTTGCCCTATTGGAAGGCTGGTTTGCACGTCGGTTCATCGGCTCTCACTTCAAGAAAAGTTGATCTGAGAGATACACTAACCAGCTCTTGAGAACGATTGCACACTGTTTACGAAGTGTGTGGATATCTAGCTACCCTGTGGAGCAATCCGCCACGGCGATGTCCAATGTGGAAGAATGAGTTCCAACACCACTAAATGAACCCAAACAGCACGAAAAGAGCGACCCATGCCCCGCTTCTACACCTTGGCCGATATAGCCGAGCAGCTGCAGATCAGCTCTCACCAGGCTTATGCCTTGGTTCGCAGCGGTGAGCTTGAGGCGTTTCAAATTGGTGGACGTGGCCAGTGGCGCGTTGAAGAATCACGCTTCTTAGACTTTATTGAACGTAAGCACCAAGAACAGGCTCAGCTGCTAGCTCAAGAACACCAGCAGACGGAGCTTTAGAAGCGGCATCATCGCCACGAACTCACTTGCGTGATGTGGCTTAGCGCTAACCACTGAACCGCCCGGATGGCCCTGGCGCGTCTGAATTCGTCCGGATCGTGCTGTGATAGCACGCAGAAATCTAAACCGACTCGATCGATCGTGCCGGTGAAAAGAACTTCCGGCACGAGCGTGGAAACCTCGACAATGACTCGTTGTCGAGCAAGCTCACGCAAGGTCGAACGAAAACCAACGGTCAACACCCGCGGATCTCTACCTGCATTCCCTTTACTCTCGGCGCTCGGCTCAACAGAAACCAGATGGCGGTTCTGCACGAGAACCTCGCGCCCATTTTCTCTGCCGGAGAACCAGTCTTTACCTACCCCGGTCACCTCTAGGTGCTGCACGCCGGCCCGTCCGGCCACGTGCACATGAGCTCGTTGCCCCACCTGGTCCAGCAGGTTTTCTTGCAGCGTTCCTTCGGAAGCTAAGAGTCGAGACATTTCGGCAATGTTCGACTCTTGCTGGCGTAGCGCTTGGCCGGCCTCTTGAGCTTCCAAATCAGCGAATAGTCGTTCCCAACGCATGTGTAACTTCTAACCCACTTTCCACAGCTGAGCCAGCAACCCTAGACAAATGATGTCGATCACATCTAAATTTGATTAAACATTATCAAACAGCGTCAAACAGTACAAAGTGGGATTACATGAGACAAGCACTGAAGGATGGACTTCTGCTCCTGTCTGGCACGACGGTGGGCTTGTTGTTCGGTTTCTCGGGCCTGTACTTCATCGGAACCTATTCAGCGGCCCAATCCACCCATCATCAAATTTTCCATCTGCTTGGCCTCGTGTTCGGCCTGCTGGGCGCTCTGATATGTGTCTGGCTCTTAGCATCGATCGTTCTGGCTGCCGCTTCTCATGCACTGAAGTGGATCGGTCTGAACAAGGCCGGAACGGCCATCGCCGGTCTCAGTCCAGCATTTGTTCGAAGATTGGTCGCGGCTGTTGTTGGTTGTACGCTGCTGGCCGGTCCGGCTCAAGCAGTGGATCTGGGCTTCTCTGATAGCGCGGAAGCTCCGCCCGCCAGCTCGGCACCGGTTGAAAATACACCTGCTAAGGAGCCCGCAGACTCTGTTGCGCATGAACCTTCACCGGATCCATCAGATGCGCATGTGGCAGAGCCTTCTCCCGCAGAGCCGAGTGCTGCTCCTTCACGGCAGTCGACTCCAGAGTCGGACCGGCTGCCGCAGCCTGCCCCAAGTCCGGTAACAACTCTGACGCCAACACCGTCCCAGACAGAGTCAGCCAAGAAGCTTACTCGGGCAGAACCGCGGCCTGAGGAATCCAGATCCGCAGCTCCTCGTCCCGTTCCTTCTCCGGACTCCGCTAAGTCTGCACCGAGTCCGCGCAGACCATCCCCGCCAGGTGCGCCGCATCCCGAGCAGCCACGTCGTGCTCAGTCGGAGACCACCCACGTCGTGGTGCAGGGCCAATCCCTGTGGTCGATTGCGCAAGAAGAGCTTGGACCTGATGCCACGGAAGCACGCATTCAAGCGCGTTGGCAGCAGTGGTACCACGTCAACAGGAAAGCTATTGGCCCAAACCCGAATCTCATCATGCCCGGCATGGTGCTACAAACACCCGAAACTAGCTAAAGGACGATTCCATGTCGCTTACACCGGTCAAACATCATGCAGGCTTAGACGAACGACTTCTAGCTAACGTCAATCCCATGACTGATTTCTGTTTGTCCCAACCCAGCCAGAAAGTATCACCTTCTGTACGGCTCACCGCGGTGCCAACCACCGAGCAAATGCACGCAGAGGTAGACAAGCTGGGCCGGACTTTCACACTCGCGCTGTTTCAGATTTTGGCGGGTGAACGTCCGGTCGCCCAGCTATGCTCATGGTTTGATCTTGACGGTTACGAAGAGTTCATGCATCGCTACGGCATCATCACTCGGCACCGTCACCGCCAAGAACGCCAAGGCAAAGAATCACTTGCCTATCGGCGAGCCAGCGTCATCTCAGTACATCAATGCCATATCCACGCCCGTTGCATCGAGTTAAGCGTAGTGATGAGGGACGCCACTCGAGTGCGGGCCGTCGCCATGCAGTTGAAGCTCAACTCACGGCGTCGATGGCAAATTACCGAACTTGAAATCGGTTGACGCTACCGGCGACGCTTCTTCGCAGATTTCTTGCGAGGTTGCTGGCGCTGAGCCGTCTTGTTGCTTGGGCTCGGCTCAGTACCTTGATCAGCTTTCTCCACACGAACCTCGGGGCCATCGCTACTGTCGGACGGGCCGCTCAATCGTAACGAGCCACGCTGGGTTGGGGCCTCTAGGCCTTCCACGTTCAGTGGTTGGTTCATGGTTGAGCCGCGGGCATCAGTGACACCGGGCAACGAGGTCGCCTGTTGTTCGGCTGGCTTCACGTCCAAGTTGAACAAGTAGCCGACCGACTCTTCACGGATTCCTTCCATCATGGATTCGAAGAGCAGGTACCCTTCGCGCTGGTATTCCACCAGCGGGTCGCGTTGGGCCATGGCGCGAAGACCGATGCCTTCTTTCAGATAGTCCATCTCGTACAGGTGGTCCTGCCAGCGTCGACCGATGACGGACAGCACTACCCGGCGTTCCAGCTCGCGTAAGGCTTCCTCACCCAAGTATTCTTCACGGTTTTGGTACGCGATCTTGGCGTCGGATAGCAGCTCATTCTTGATGAAGTCCGCCGACAGTCGGTTGGTGCCGCCAGCTTCTTCGATGAGCTCTTCTTTAGTAATGGAAACCGGGTACAACTGCTCCAAGTTCGTGAAGAGTGTGTCTAGGTGCCACTCTTCAGGGTTCTTGGAAACTTGGGTGTACTGGTTGACCATGGCGCTGATCGAGTCTTCGATGAAGAACTCGACTTTTTCCTTCAGGTCATCGCCTTCAAGGATGTGCCGGCGGTCCCCGTAGATGGCTTCGCGCTGCCGGTTCATGACGTCATCGTATTTGAGCACGTTCTTACGCTGCTCGGTGTTGCGCGCCTCCACCTGCGCTTGGGCACGTTGGATCGCGTTGGTCACCAGCTTTGATTCAAGTGCCATGTCATCCGGGATGCCCGGTGAGTTCATGATCCGCTGGGCCGCGCCGGGGTTGAAGAGACGCATCAAGTCATCTGTCAGTGACAGGTAGAAGCGGGACTCGCCAGGGTCGCCCTGACGTCCGGCACGACCGCGCAACTGGTTGTCGATACGGCGTGATTCGTGGCGCTCGGTACCCAACACGTACAGGCCGCCCAGTTCCAGTACTTCTTCGTGTTCTGCTTGAACCGCTTTCTCCGCAGCCTCGAGGACTTCCGGCCACAGTGCCTCGTACTCTTCGGCATGTTCTTCTGGGTCCAAGCCCCGGCGGTTCATCTCATCAACCGCGTTGAACTCTGCGTTACCGCCGAGCATGATGTCGGTACCTCGACCGGCCATGTTGGTCGCGACCGTGACGGCGCCCTTGCGCCCGGCCTGGGCGACGATCGCGGCTTCACGCGCGTGGTTCTTAGCGTTCAGAACTTCGTGCCGGATGCCTTCTTTGGCCAACTTCTTGGACAGGTACTCGGACTTTTCGACCGAGGTCGTACCCACCAAGATTGGTTGACCGGTGGCGTGACGTTCAGCGATGTCTTGAACGACCGCATCGAATTTGGCGATTTCGTTCTTGTAGACTAGGTCAGCTTGATCCACGCGTGCCATGGGTTTGTTCGTCGGGATGGGCACAACACCAAGATTGTAGGTGCTCATGAATTCAGCCGCTTCGGTTTCGGCTGTACCGGTCATCCCGGAGAGAGTGTCATACAGACGGAAGTAGTTCTGCAGCGTGATGGTGGCCAAGGTCTGGTTTTCGGCCTTGATTTCGACGCCTTCTTTGGCTTCGATCGCTTGGTGCATGCCTTCGTTGTAACGACGGCCAGCCAGCACACGACCGGTGTGCTCGTCCACGATCATGACCTCGCCGTTCATGACCACGTAGTCATCGTCACGGGCGAAGAGTTCTTTAGCCTTGATGGCGTTGTTCAAGAACTGGACCAGCGGGGTGTTCGCGGTCTCGTACAGGTTGTCGATGCCGAGGTAGTCTTCGGTCTTTTCGATACCGGATTCTAGAACGCCGACGGTCTTTTTCTTCTCGTCGACTTCGTAGTCTTCGTCCTTGACGAGGAGCTTGACGAGTTTGGCGAACTCTGGGTACCAGCGGTTAATCTTCCCGTCAGCCTGGCCAGAGATGATCAGCGGTGTACGGGCCTCATCGATGAGGATGGAGTCGACCTCATCGACGATGGCGAAGTTGTGTCCGCGCTGAACCATCTCATCCAGCGACCAAGCCATGTTGTCGCGCAGGTAATCGAACCCGAATTCGTTGTTGGTGCCGTAGGTGACATCGGCCAGGTACTGTTCACGTCGGGTGGCCGGATCCTGATTGGCGAGGATGACGCCGGTCGACATTCCTAGGAACCGGAAAATACGGCCCATGAGTTCGGACTGGTATTCGGCCAAGTAGTCGTTCACGGTGACGACGTGGACGCCCTTACCGGAGAGTGCGTTCAGGTAGGACGGCGCGGTAGCGACCAGAGTCTTACCTTCACCGGTCTTCATTTCGGCGATGTTGCCGAGGTGGAGGGCCGCTCCACCCATGAGCTGGACGTCGTAGTGGCGCTGGCCGAGGGTTCGAACGGAGGCTTCGCGTACGGTGGCGAATGCTTCTGGCAACAGGGAATCGAGGCTCTCCCCGTTGTTGATGCGTTCACGGAATTTATCCGTTTCCGCGCGGAGTTCTGCGTCGCTGAGCTTCTGGAATTCGGGCTCCAAGTTGTTGATGGCGTCCGCGTATCCCCGTAGCCGCTTGAGAATCCGTTTTTCACCGGTGCGGAGGATACGTTCGATAAAAGATGCCACCTGTTGGCTCCCATCCTGAATGTCGGGTCTGTGCGCAAAACACAAGTCTAGTTTGTTTCTTGAATAGACACACAACAGGGACCACCGGTGGCGGTGGCCCCTGTTGGCTATGACTCAGTTAGTTAGTCTGGTAAGCGACTTCTTCTTCCACCACTTGTGCATCTGGGTGATCCGGGTCAAGGCTGATTGCGCCGTAGCTCCAGCCCTTACGGCGGTAGACAGCCGATGGCCGATTCGTTTCGGCATCGACGAAGAGGAAGAAATCGTGACCGACCAATTCCATGGCGTCAACCGCTTGAGTTACGGTCATAGGCTGAGCTGGGAACACCTTGCGGCGGATCTGCACCGGGGCTACATCATCGTAGAACTCGGTGTCCTGACCATCGTCCTCGCTCTTAAGCGCTTCGCTCAGTGGGACGGAGGTGTCGACGACCGGTAGGGATGCCGTTGCTTCTGCTACAGAGTTACCGCGTCCGCGTGCCTGATGATCTTTGCGCTTGTCACGGGCCCGACGCAGTCTCTCCATGAACTTGCCGAAGGCCAGATCGAATGCAGCAAATTTATCTTCAGCTTGTGCTTCAGCCCGAATGACCTTGCCGCGGCCGACAACCGTGAGCTCCACCGTGATGGCGGTCGATGCCACCCGAGCGTGGGCTTCCTTGGTGACCTTGATATCCAGCCGTTGAGCGCGGTTGCTGAGCTGCTCGACTTTGTCGAACTTGTCCTCAGCGTATTCGCGGAAGCGATCGGAAATCGTGATGTTGCGGCCAATGAAGCTGACATCCATGGTCATGGTTCCTCCTTGGGTCGGAATACACAACAGCGACTGAAAAGATTCCTCCTCTCAGTCGCCGAAGACCTTGCCGGTACTCTCTGGTACCGGCTGTACTTTTACTTTATCGAAACGCCAAGGATTTCTGTATTGTTTTGCTCTGAGTAGGGGCACATTTTACGGTGATTCACCCGTTAGCTGATTTCTCGGTAACACTGGTGTTCTACCACCAGCTGGTGTTGCTACGACCACAGCCGCTGCGCTGACGCTGAAGCCTGCTGCCGTCAAAACCCGGTAGCCTTCCGCCAACGTGGCACCGGTTGTGAGGACGTCATCGACGAGCACTACCGGACGTGCTCTCAAGCTGTCGGCCAGGACGTCATTGATCTGGAAGCGTCCCCGGAGGGTGCTGGCTCTGGCGCTCTTGTTACGCAGCTTTTGCGCACCGCTTCGACGGGTTTTGGGGGATTGGGAAATCTCCAGCAAGTGGTAGGCAGGCCCGGACAGGTCAACATGTTTGAGGAACTGAGCTAGCGGCCAAAACCCTCTTTTGTGCAGCGAGCTGGCTTCAGTGGGTATTGGTACCAGGATGCATCGTTGCTGTGCTGTTTCATGTTGGGGTGCTGTTTCGTGTTGGAGTGCTGCCGTGATGGCTCTGCCAAATCCGGGGCCAAAGTAGCGGCACAATCGAGGTCGGGAACGCTCCTTGATGGCCCAAATGATCCCTGCCAGTTCATCGGTATATGTGCCCGCGGCGTAGACCGGCAAGACGGGAGGTTCCTGGAGGTCATCGGAGGCTGTGGGCGCAAAAGGAAGGACCGGTAGTGCGGTGGCGTGGTCGCTGACCTCGCTGGGTTCGGCCAGCATCTGCTCTATGAGGTCTTGGCAGGCCAAACACAAAGTGGTTTCGGGTTGTTCACAGCCTGCGCACTCGGTTGGCAAGAGCAGATCCAATGTTTCAGCTATCCAACGTCGGAGCAGGATTCCGCAGCTCTTCATTTGCCCAGTGTGGGGTGTTGTCAGTCGCGAGACGGTCTCTGATCGCCCGCTACTGTGGAGCGGTGTGCAACTATCCAGGGTAGTTGAGGTCTGAGACTTCGGTTTCTTGGGCTCGCCACGACGAGCCGACGCGCAGGTAAACCGTTTCGTCTGTTTCGGCGTAGACCGAGTCTTCGCCTGGGCCAGTTGACAGGTTGGTCATACCCAGCAGCGGGCGCAGGGCTTCGTTCTTGCCGTCAAGTCCCACGATTTCAGCAGTAACCCGCTCGGCACCGCCCACATCGGCGGCAACCACTTTGGTTTCGGAGGCCCAGTTGACGAAGTTGACGTCACCTTCTGTTTGCAACGTGGTCGGGTTCGTCAACCCCCTCGGCACCCCTTCAGAGTCCCGAATCACACCGGCGATGTAGAGGTTGTTGCCGTCTTCGTCGCTAGCCACGATTGCGGCTCGGGCGCCGTCGGCTGAGATCTTGAAGGAGAGCACGTTGCGGTCGGCCAGCCAGCTGGCGTTGACGTTTCGGGTGACCCCGTCAACCTCGTGGACCGGCACGGCACTGATCAAGGGCGTGCTGGCTGCGTTGCTGACGGTCCACACCCAGCCGGAGTTATCAATGGTCGGCCACGTGAGTTCTTGTCCGGTTACGGCAGCGGCAAGACTGCGGTTTTCGTTGATGGTGTACAGCTGGGTTCGTTCCCGGTTCAGGAACGCGAACACCGTTCCGCGCACATCCATGGCCGGGTAGCGGGGGTTGGTGTGTCGAACATTTGGCATTCCCGCGATCGGCACCGGCTNGGTCTTGCTCGGCCAGCTGTTCGCTGGTGCCGTCCCGGCCCAAGCCAACCTCGCGTTGATCGGACATCAAGACGACGTCTTGGATCGAGGTGAGCTGGTTCAGCGAAGCCAACAACTGTTGCTGCATGCGTTGCCGGGTCTGGGCGGAGGTGTTCTCAAAAAGGGCCGGGTCAAAGTCCACCGCCGCTACCCCGGCCTCCACCGGGATGGACGAGCGCGAGAGCTCTGTTCCGTCCGGGAACGCGGAAGTTACGGCCGAGCTGAGGTATGGGGCGGGCCCGTTCAGCAAGGCACCGACCACGGCGGCCGCGATACCGGTTCGGTTAACGAACCAGCGGACGTCCGGGACCAAGTATTCGTAGGTCGGGTCGAAGAAGTACAGCTTTTGGGAGGAAAACAGCACCGGGAACTGGTTGATGTGGATCATGGTGCCATCCGGCGCGTCAACGATGCGCTGCTCGCCTTCGACTTCATCGACCTTGAAAGATAGTGCGCGCGTTGATTCTTCCGGGACCTTGGTCATGATGCCGTTGGCATCAACGAGGGAGTCCAGCTCAAGCTGGATGTTGAACTCGCCTTCTTCCGCGCTAGGTGTGATGCTCGGTTCACCTTTGAACACGAAGGTTTGCTCGACGGGGTTCCATTCGGTGGCCAAATCCGTGGTGAGATATTCGCGTGCGACCCGGTAGTCTTCGGCCGGACCGGTGCCCGCGGTGAGGAAGCCGCGCACGATTTCCTCGGCGCTTGCGCCCTCTGCCGGCGGATCTGGGTTGAAGTTGTAGGCGCTGACGTCCCTGCCCGCAGTGCCTGAGTCGGATTGGCCGACCGGTCCGGAGGTAGGGATCTTGCCGCATCCGGTCAGGATCAACGCCAAAGCGAGGATGAGGCTGAGCAGCCCGCCGACGTTACGCTTGGTCATCGTCCTCCCCCGCTTCTCTGAGGGATTCTTCTAGTTCGGTGAGCGAGATCTCCCACGTGTCCGACTGCTGGCGGTCCATCAACCGATAGTTTGGTGGCAGTTCCAAGGCGGGAGCCCCGGCGGGAACATCTTGGCTGCGTGGCAGGACCAGTCGGAAGCACGCACCGTAGCTTGGTTCGGCCCAGACATCCAGGCGTCCCTGATGCAGTTGCGTGTCTTCTTTGGCGATCGCCAAACCGAGTCCAGAGCCACCGGTGGTCCGAGCCCGTGCCGGGTCCGCCCGCCAGAATCGATCAAAGACGTGGGCCATGGTTTCTTCGTCCATCCCCAGTCCGTAGTCGCGGACGGCAAGGGTGATGTTGGTGTCGGTGGCCCCAAGAATGACGTCAACAGGGTTGCCTTCGGCGTGCTCGATGGCGTTGTTGATGAGGTTGCGGGTGATTCGTTCGACACGTCGGTCATCCAGCTCAGCGGCGAAGTCATCGCCTTGGGTGATCAACGAGAGTTTGCACTTGTTTGCGCTGGCAAGGATTTCGGCGTGGTTGAGCACCTCGACCACGATTTCCCGCATGTCGCGGGGTTCCACGTGGAGGAAAGCCGCACCGGCGTCGAAGCGAGAGATCTCCAGCAGGTCGGCCAACAGTTGTTGGAAGCGTTCGACTTGGTTAAACAGCAGCTCTGCGGAGCGTTCGTTGATCGGATCAAACTCGTCCCGCGAGTCATAGAGCACCTGCGCAGCCATCCGAACCGTGGTCAGCGGTGTGCGCAACTCATGGGAGACATCAGAGACGAAACGTTGCTGCATGGCTGAGAGCGTGGCCAGCTGGTTAATCTGCTGCTGCAGGGAGTTGGCCATCTTGTTAAAGGAGGTCCCAAGTCGGGCCAACTCGTCCGTGCCGGTCACCGGGATACGTTGGTCTAGGTTCCCGGCGGCCAATTCTTCAGACACGTTTGCGGCCACCGAGACGGGTTTGATGACCGATCGTGTGACGTAGGAGAAGATCGCGATCGTCATGACCATGAAGACGATGGTTCCCAACCACATCACAGAGTTGATGAAGTCCATGGTCTTCTGCAGCGAGGACAGATCGTAGATCAGATATAAGGCGTAGACGTTGCCTGGCGGCAATGTGACTTTGGTGCCGAAGGCTAGGCCGGGCACGGTCTGGGTGTCTCGGGTGATGCCGATCGACTGCCAGTAGACCCCGTCGCCGTTCTGGACTTTTTCAGCCAGTTCGAACGGAATTGCTTTGGTGGTCAGCCCGGAGGAAGCGAGCGTGCCCACATACAGATTCTGGGCGCCGGGCAAGGGACTGAGAATGAAGTCGCGTCTGATCGAGGCGCCATCGCCTTCAAGCCGCAACAACGTGTCTGTCGCCAACGCCGTGGTCGTAGCCCGGTCCGTCACCGCAGCCGAAGAGAAAGTGTTCGCGACTTGGGACAGTCCCCGGGTCGCCTCAATTTGATGCTGCTCGAAACGCTCGTTGAAGAGTCCACCGGCAATCTGGTTGGACAAGAAGATCATCAGGGAGGCGATACCAGTGAGCATCAAGACCGTGGTAGTCAACACCGTGCGGAACCGCAGTGAGGTATTCCACCGTTCCACCATCACGCCGGCGATTCGTCCGGTCACGATGTTCTTTGCGCACTGGCTGATGAAGTGCTTGACCCGTGGCCAGCCGGTCAGTTCTTGCTGTTGCTGAGGTTCGACGATGACAGCATCAGCGGGCAGTTGAATGACCTGTTGGCCGGTGATGGGATCCGACTGAATTTTCGGGATCGTGATGGTTTCGGTGAAGGGATCAGACTCCAGGCTCCGCCGCCGTCGGAACAGGCGGACGCGTTGAGTGCTTCCCCCTGTCCGCGAGCGTTCGGCACGCTGAAGGGACCGCTCCGAGCGTCGGCTACGGTCCCGTTTCAGTTCCTTGGGATGATCAGGATTGTCCAGCTTTGTACCCTACTCCGCGGACGGTGAGAACAATTTCGGGCGAATCTGGGTCTTTTTCGACTTTCGCCCGGAGCCGCTGAACGTGGACATTGACCAGTCGGGAGTCGGCCTCGTCGTCATAGCCCCAGACTTCTTTGAGCAGTGTTTCCCGGGAGAAGGCTTGCCACGGTTTGCGCGCCAGTGTCACCAACAGGTCGAATTCCAACGGGGTGAGTGGGATGTTTGTTTCCCCGCGTGTGACCCGGTGGGCTGCGACGTCAATGTTGATGTCCCGGACCGAGAGCACCTCGGTCGATTTCTGATCGCCTTCACGCAGGCGGGCCCGGACACGGGCCACCAGTTCGGCAGGCTTGAAAGGTTTGGGAATGTAGTCGTCGGCCCCAGATTCAAGACCGCGTACAACATCTGCCGTATCTGATTTGGCGGTCAACATGATCACCGGGACGTCTGATTCTTGACGGATCAACCGGCACACTTCGATGCCGTCCATGCCCGGGAGCATCAGGTCAAGCAGAACCAAGTCTGGTCTGGAGGCGCGAAACGTTTCCAAGGCCTCGGAGCCGGTGTAACAAAATACTGGCTCGAATCCGTCATTGTTCAACACAATGCCGATCATTTCTGCTAGAGCTTCGTCGTCGTCGACGACCAGAATCTTGTCCTTCACGCTCGCGCGGACCTCCTGTGAAACGAGTGTGTAATAGTTCTGCGCAGTGCAGATCTTTCTCTAGTCTATACATTCACTGTTCTGTTCTTCGTTGTCTGTACCGGCGAGCCAATGCATAGGATTGGCATAACAGGACAGCCTTAATCGCTACGATCAGCAAGGAACAGTTCATATGTCGGTCCCTCCCCCGCACGTTGCTCCCCCACCTGCTCCTAAAGTTGGCACCATCCCTCTGACTTTTCAGTCTTTGTCTACCGTTTATGCCGGCGGGTGGCGCACCATGACCAAAAGCCCGGTGGCTATGTTTTGGTTGCCGAACCTGTGGTTCATGATCGGCAGCATCGCGCTGGCCGTCAGCATCGGCTTTTGGATGAAACGTTTCCTCGATGGTTTTTCCGCGTACGTGATCGGCCCGGACCCAACGAGGGACATCACGGCTTCCGAGGCCGATGCGCTTTTGGCGTGGGGCCTGCAAGACATGGTGATCTGGTTTTCAATCGGTCTGCTGGTCCACACCATGTGCGTACTCATCGGCGCAACTCTCACGGTGGCGCCGACCATGCGCGGGATCTTAGGACTCCCAACGAAGGCTTCAGATGCGTGGAAACTGGCTAAACCTCATCTGCCCCGCGTTCTGTTGGCAGGTTTGTTGTCTTGGGTTGTCGGGGTCGCCGCAGTGATTATCACTGCGTGGGCCTCGCAATGGTTTATTGAACTGACACTTTCCACCGAGTTCACTGATCCCGCTAGCGCCGCCGCTTATTCAACCACCACCGCGTTCGCGAGTACACTGTTCACCTTCGGTGCGTATGCCCTGGAGATCGCGCTCATTCTTCTGCTGGTCCGTTTCATTCACGTGTTGCCCAGCATGGTGTTGGAAAGCAAAAATTTGTTCGCCGCCATGGGCCGATCGTGGCGTCTGATTACCGGACGCTATTGGCAGGTGTTGGGCACCCTGTACTTGGCCAGCCTGGTCCTCAGTGTCATCGTCGGCATTCTGGTGGCTGTCATCATTCTGGTGCTCATGATGTTTGTGGGCAGCTGGTTTGCGGTCTCGGAGCCAACCGAACTTTTTGGACCTATCAGCATTGCGACGGGGGTCGTGGTGTGGCTCAGCGCAGCTGTGTCGTGGTTGACGACAACTCCGCTGTTGCCGGTAACCACGTTGCTCTACGCTGACAACCGCTTCCGCAAGGAGGGTCTGCTAAACGAGTTGATGCCGCTGGCTTTGAATGAACCAACCTTGGCGTCCGCCCGCAACGGTGACCCGCGCGCATTGCAGACGACCGCCACCTTCGTCCCAGGAACGATCAGCTCAGATCGGAGATTCCAGTGAGTCACTACCAACCTCAGCCCAACCCCTACGGACAGAACCCCGGTCAGCAGCCGTACCCCTCATATCAGCTTCCGCCCCCGCCTCCACAGCCGGGATCAGTGCCGTTGGCGCCCTTTGGCCTAGGCCAAGTCTTTTCAGCCAGTTGGCAAAACATCACGAAGAATTTCGGTTCTGCCGTTGGTTTGCCCGCGGTGATCAGCATTTTTGGTTTCCTGTTGATGGCGGCTCTCATTGCTGTGGTGATCATGATCGATGGGGCCAACAATTGGGCGTTCTTCGGTCAGTTCAGCAATGTCAACGACGAGGCGGATCTTGTTGAGCTGGGCTTTGTCAATTGGATGATCCTGATTATCGGACTCATCAGCGTGGTCATCTTGCTGCCACTGGTCGTGTTCCAGATCTTGGCCCAAGCCGCGACCGTTGCGGTGAGCTCGCGACATGCCATGGGGCTACGCACCACGTTCGCCCAAGGGTTCCGCTTCCTGAAACCAGCACTGGGTCGGTTGACTCTGCTGGCCCTGTTTTACTGGGTCCTCAGCACGATTCTGTTGGGACTATTCTTTGCCTCGCTGGCACTGATCATTGGCGAAGCCATCAATCTCGCAGTTACCCAAGACTTGGCCACAGGTGAGGTTGGTGGGGCAATCGCGACCTTCGCGGTCGCCGTGATCATGTGGATCGTCCTCATCATCCTTGTTTCGTTCCTGTCACTGTTCATTGTGGTTCGGTTCATTTTCGTCATTCAGGCCATTGTGCTTGAAGGCATGGGTCCGTTTGCCGCTTTGAAGCGGTCGTGGACTCTGATTCGCGGTCGCTATTGGCCGGTTTTTGGCACGTATCTGCTGTTGACGGTCATCGTGTCATTTGCCACCCAGCTGATCAGCTTGGTGTTTTCAATCCCGAGTGCGGGGTTGGAGACAGAATTCACATCCACCAGTGCTGAAGTTAGCTCTGCGTGGAGCCTGAACTACGCCATCTTGCAGATTGTGTTGACCATGGCGCAGACCTTTTTGAGCACGATCATCGCGCTGTTCATGTTCTTGGCTTTCAACAACATGTATTTGGATCTGCGCTTCCGCAAAGAAGGGCTCCACCTACAGTTGGCCGAGCGGAGCTTCTCCGATCCGCTGCTCCAACGAGCGATCGCCGGTGATGTGCAGGCGCAAGAGGCCTTTGATGATTATGTGCCGGGCCAGATCATCGCCCACCAATCAGGGCATTATCCTCCCCCGGGTGCGGGTCAGCGCTAGAACCCGTCAGCGCTTAGCTGTTGCAGCGCATCAGTCAGGTTGATCACGTTGCGGATCACCGACTGGTGCGCCGCGTGGTTAAGGTTCTGCATTTCAGCCATGCTGGCCACGTGCGCCTGGCCGAGTCTTGACGCGGGCAAGCCCTGTTGGCGCCAACGTTCAGTCAACTCTGTAGCCACGGAGGAAATGTCCGTGCTAGTTGGGCCAATGGGGGCACCTAGGAGCACATGCTTGTCTGCTTCGAGCCACTGGGCAATGTGTTCCCAGTCTTGCGGCGACAATTGATGCGGCACGTAGATCCCGGAAAATCCTGCTTGGTCGGCAAGCTTGGTGAGCTCTGCAAATCTCGCCCCCGTGGCAGCGTCGAAGCGCCACCCGGTTTCGGCAGGTTTCTGCGGCAGCATGCTCACCCGCTTTGTCCACGAACTGGAACCGGCAAGGTTAAGCACGGTCTTGATTTGCAGTCCCTGATCCGATTCCACGCTTGCTGTGAGCACCTGGTTGAAGGTGCTCCAGTGTCGATCAACAAGTTCTGCATCCAGTGCGCGGTACCGTTCGAACCCGGAGGCAGTCGGAATCGCACCGGTGAGCACGTTGCCGATCTGGTGTTCAAAGATCTCTAGGTAGAGCTCTGTCACCCCATACTCCCTAGCCAGCTTGTACAGCTGCTCTGCTGTGACGTGGGCTTGCTCGGTAGCGATTTCGTCCACCGCACCGCTGTCACTGATGGCCTTCTCACCTGAGGGCAGGTGCACACTGGCTGCCAAACTGAACGGCCCGAAGCTCTGCACTTTTAGCGCGCCCAACTTCTCGGCACCGGTTGCGGATAGAACGTCGGCGAGGGCCCCGAGGTCGGTGTGCAAAGCCGCGTCAATACGACGTTGGTCGATTCCAGCTTTCTGGGACAGGCGCCATCCGTAGGGTTGCAGTTCTACTGGTAGTCCGCGTAGCCATGCCAGCGAGCGTCCGACCATGTCGGAGCCGGGGCCTCGTTCTGGCTGGGTCACCAGCGTCAGCGGTGCGCTCTCACACGTTTCCAGTTGTTCACGGTAGTATCCGTCCGGTTCGGTGCCCGGAAACAGGCCGTGATGGATGAACTGCGTTTGGCTCATGGGGTGCCATCCGCGATCGCCTGATGGTGTCGAATGACCTCTTCGATAATGAAGTTCAGGAACTTCGCGGCAAATTCAGGGTCCAGATCAGCTTTCTCTGCCAGCTGTTTCAAGCGTGCGATCTGCTCGTCTTCTCGAGCCGGGTCAGCTGGGGGAAGCGCGTGCTTGGCTTTGAGCAGCCCAACCCGCTGGGTCGCTTTGAAACGCTCAGCCAACATGAACACAAGGGCCGCATCAATGTTGTCGATGGAGCCGCGGATGGCGTAAAGCTGTTCAATGATCTCCGGGTCTACATCCGCCAGCGAGGTGGCTCGAGGATCGTAGTTCGGGTGCGGGTTTGTTGTCATCTGAACGTCTCTTTCGTTATGAAGCGCTGCCGGAGCGAGCACCCTGCCAAGCTGAGGACCGGGCCGAGTCGATCGTCGCCTGGCCGAGGACACGGGTCCCCTGATAGATCACCGCGGTCTGACCGGGAGCGACGCCACGCATCTTTTCATCAAGGGTAACAACCAAAATCTGGCGTTGCTTCTCATCGAGTTCAACGTGGGCATGTGCCGGGACGGGGTCCCCATGGGCACGGACCTGCACGTGGCAGGCGAACGATTCACCGGTCTCGACTTCTGGCAGCGGTACTCCTGCCCAGGAAACCTTGATGCCTCGGATCTGATCGATCGACAGGAGGGCTTCCGGCCCCACCACGACCGTGTTGTCCTTCGGCCGGACCTCGAGCACGAAGCGTGGCTTCCCATCGGGCGCCGGTCGATTCAGGTTCAGCCCTTTGCGCTGGCCCACGGTGAAGGCTTGAGCACCGCGATGCATGCCGATCGGGTTTTCGTCCTGATCCAAAATGGTCCCGTCTTGCAAATCAACGTGTTCGGCCAGCCAGCCGCGGGTGTCCCCGTCAGGGATGAAACAGATGTCGTGCGAGTCGGGTTTGTTTGCGACACTCAACCTACGCTGCTCAGCCTCAGCACGGATCTGGTCCTTGGACGGGGTATCCCCCAGCGGGAACATGCAGTGCTCGAGCTGTTCTTTGGTCAGGACGCCAAGAACGTAAGACTGGTCTTTGGCCCACGCAGCGGCACGGTGCAGTTCAGGATTGCCCTGTTCATCGCGTGTGATTGTTGCATAGTGGCCGGTGCAGACGGCGTCGAAGCCGAGGGCGATGGCTTTTTCTAGCAGTGCGGCGAACTTGATTTTCTCGTTGCAGCGCATGCAGGGGTTGGGGGTTCGACCGGCCGCATACTCGGAAATGAAGTCGTCAACGACGTCTTCTTTGAAGCGGTCCGAAAAGTCCCACACGTAGTACGGGATGCCCAATTTTTCACAGGCCCGCCACGCGTCAGAGGAGTCTTCAATGGTGCAGCAGCCACGGGACCCGGTCCGCAGAGTTCCAGGCATGCGGGAGAGGGCCAGATGCACGCCAACGACTTCGTGCCCGGCTTCGACGGCGCGGGCGGCCGCCACTGCTGAGTCGACGCCGCCGCTCATTGCAGCTAGTACCTTCACGGATGTACTCCTTCGAGTTTGGAATTCTCTGGCTGCCGCGAACAGTGGTTACCAACCATCTGATGCGGTCTTGATGCGCGCGGTTTGTGCGGCCATGCCGGCTTGCCGGGCGTGTTCATACGCGCTACCGATGACTGCCGCTACATGTTCAACGTCGGCAATGGTCGAATCATGCCCAAGTGTGAACCGTTGCACACTTCTGGAATCGGCTTCTGAGTTGCCCATCGCCAGTACCACGTGTGAGGGTTTCGGAACCCCCGCGGTACAGGCTGAGCCGGTAGACGAGTATACCTTTTGCATGTCCAACATGAACAGCAATGAGTCCCCTTCACAGTTGGGGAAGATGAAGTGCACGTTGTTGGGGAGCCGTTGGGTGCCGTCTTCATCGGCTGGACCGCAGAGCCGTGCCGCTGGGACGGCTTCTTGAATCGCCTCGATGAGTCGATTGCGTAGCTCCACCAGTTTCTTACCGGTCTGGCTCATGTTGGCCACCGCCTCGGAAGCGGCTGCCGCGAAAGCTGCGGCGGCGGCCACGTTCATGGTCCCGGAGCGGATCTTGCGCTCTTGTCCCCCACCCTGGGAGACACTGTGCAGGGTGATGTCTCGGCGCACAAACAGTCCGCCCACCCCGACCGGGGCGCCGAGCTTGTGGCCCGAGACGGCCATCGTCGCGGCCCCACAATCCGCGAAGTTCACGGGGATGGCACCGAACGCTTGAACGGCATCGACATGGACCGGGACCCGATGCTGAGCCGCGAGCGCGACAGCTTCTTTGACGGGCTGGATCGTCCCGACTTCGTTGTTAGCCCACATGAGTGTGGCCGCGGCCAAGGAGTCCCGGTGCTGGCTGAGTAACCGTTCCCATGCCTCAAGATCAACAACACCTTCGGCATCCACCGGGGCGAAGACCAGTTCCGCGCCGTGCTGGGTCTCAAGGTACTGACATGTCTCCAGCACCGCGAGGTGCTCAATCCCGGTCAAGAGGATGGCGTTGCGTTCCGTGGTGCGACGGGCAAGGTAGAGACCTTTCAACGCCAAGTTATCGGCCTCGGTTCCGCCGGAGGTAAAAATCAGTTCGGCAGGTTCTGCTCCTGCAAGGGCAGCGATTTGCTCACGTGCCTGCTCGAGGTGATGTCGGGCCGTTCGCCCCGCCGAATGTAGCGAGGACGGGTTGGCCGTCGATTGATGTTCTAGCCACGCCTGTTGAGCAACCTGCCTCAGCGGGGTGGTTGCTGCATGATCTAGATAGGTCTGGCGAGGCTCTTTCATCACAGCTACCAGTCTAGTGCCCTCACCGGAAGACCGATGTTCTTGGTTCCGGTGCGTGGCTGGTGGAAAGTAGGCTATTTACGCCACAATATGAAAGAGAAGAATATTCCGGCGACGCAAAGTTTGTGACATGAGCACTCTGACTATCAAAGCCCTCGATTCGTTCTCTGACAATCAATTGTTAGAGCACTACACATTCCCGGACCGTCGCTGGTGCCGCTTCAATTTTGTGTCTTCTGCGGACGGGGCGGCCACCGTCAGGGGACATTCAAGCGGACTCGGCTCAGACGCCGACAAGCGCCTGCTGCAGGTGCTGCGCTGGAACGCAGACGTTTTGTTGTTGGGCTCTGGAACCATCATGGCCGAAGAATATGTTGGGTCCTTGATCTCCGACGCTGGCGTGCAGTGGCGACGTGAACGCGGTTTGTCCCCACACCCGGCGATCGCGGTTCTTACCACGACGGCTTCCATTGCCCACGAATACCCGCAGTTCTTTGATAAGTCCCCGGTACCGCCCATGGTCTTCACCACCACCCAGGCGGCCGAAGAAGATCTTGCCGCGTTAGAGGGCAAGGCTGTCGTCCACCAAGGTCAGACCCCGCAATTGAGCCCGCACAAAGTCCTCTCAACTATCGAAAAGGCAGGACATCGGGCTATCCACTCTGAGGGCGGACCATCCATTTTTGCTCGATTCGTGGCCGCTGACGTGGTTGATCAGCTCTGCCTGACTTTCTCACCGATGCTGGTCGGGTCAGGGCCGCGTCGCATTGCCGATGCAGGGGATCACCCCTTCACCCACGGTCCCCGAAATCTTCGGCTCGATAGCATCTTACAAGCCGATGACATGTTGTTCTTGAGCTACCGGCGGCGCCGGTGACGGAAGCTGAGGCCTACGAATTTTTCGGTCTGAGCCCCGGCGCTGACGACGCGCAAGTCAAAAAAGCCTACCGACAAGCGCTGCGTCGGGCCCACCCCGATGCTGGCGGATCGGCCCGAGAATTCATCGCAGTCAAGACCGCCTACGGGGCGCTGCAGCGCGCCCGCAAGACCGCATCTGGTTCTGAACCGACGCAGCAACCTGCGTCCCGACCAAGCCGGAAGCGGGCCGCCGATGGCAAACGCTCCACGAAGCCGACTACCATCCAACCGACAATCGTGGGCTCCGCACTCCTGACGGGACTGCTGAACGAATTTTCTTTCGGGGAGACATATCAGCCAGGTTTCTTCGGAGGGTTCTCTCGATCCCGTCAGGAACAAGCCGAAGTCGAACGGTTCACCGTTGCTGCGCTGAGCCACCGGGTCCCACGCCCCCTGCCGGCAGCCCGGTTGGTCAATTCCGTGAAGCTTCCCGGCACAGACCGGATCCCCCAGGTGTTGGTCAGTGGGTATCGGGCGGTACTATTTTTCCCGATTAGTGTCCCCGACGCCCGGTACCGTTATCAGGACCACGCCCTAGTTTCAGAGCGTGGGCGGATCGTTTTGCCGCAAATGGCTGCCGCCCGCCGAGCCTTCGAGAAAGCCTGTCCATCCTTGAACTCGATCGCCCGAGCCATCGCGGTGACCGCTGCGCTGGACTCCCAGCGGCCTACCGTCAGTGCCCCGGCTGGGCGGGGTCACGAACTCGTTTCCGCAGCCAATCTGGCGACTGCGGTCGCCGATGCGGTTCTGTTCCTTGCTGAGGGACCGCAACCGCACACCCTGGATACCGGCCTGATCGCCCAACTAGCGGGCATAGAATAAAGACTCGTGAGCCAAAACCTTTCCGCCCCGTTCCGCATCCTGTTCCACACCCCGGAGATTCCCGGCAACACCGGAAATGCGATCCGGTTGGCAGCCGTCACCGGCGCCAAATTGCATCTGGTCGAGCCGCTGGGTTTCAACTTTGATCACGCGCACCTTCGCCGGGCCGGATTGGATTATCACGACCTCGCCGTCGTCACGGTTCACCCGGATCTGGACACTGCTTTGGCTGCTCTGCTGCCGGCACGGTTGTTCGCGTTCACCTCCGAAGGCACGACCAGTTATACCCAGATCCAGTACCGTGCCGGGGACGTTCTGCTCTTCGGCCAAGAGTCCACCGGTTTGCCCGCCGAGGTCAAGACCCGGCCTGAAGTGACCCAGTTGGTGCGTGTCCCCATGTTACCGGCTCGCAGATCCCTGAATTTAGCTAACACCGCCTCGATTGTGCTCTATGAGGCGTGGCGTCAGCATGGCTTTACCGGCTCTAGTGGTCCCGGTGCTTTAGGGTGAATACTATGAGCACTTTGGATTCAGCCCACGAGCTACCTTTCTCGGTCCTCTGCCATATGTTGGTTCGACGCCATGAGGAAGCCCCAAATGCTTTGATGGAGCTCTACACCCGCACGTCTGCACCGATCTATGCCTTGGCTAAAACCATGTCTAGTTCCAGTGTTCAACAAGAAGATGTGCCGGGCTTCGACCGTCCTACCCCCGAAGAAGCCCTCAAGAAAGTCTTTACTAACCTCTGGGTGAATTCACACCAGCTCGACGATTGGCCGGTTGATACTGAAGCCGAGTGGGAAGCCGCGTTCTTTGCCTACGCCCACCAACAACTTGTCACCCAATACAACGCGGAAGATCAGGCTGAACCGCGAGTTCCGCAGGTGGCCTCCGCGTATATGACTGAACGTCCGCCCACACCGGTGGTGACAGTCCCGCAAGGTCTGACTGGGATCGTAGAGTCACTGCCCGCCACCGCCCAAGAGGCTTTCAATTTGGCGTACTTGCAGGGCCTGAATTACTACCAGATGGCGGAGAAGACCGGCGCCTCCGTGGGCACCATCAAGTCACGTTTGCGCATCATGGTCATTCGCCTGATCGATGAGCAGCCCGAGGTCCTCAACGACCCACTACAGGTCCAGCAACACTACTTCGCCCGCGATGATTCTAAACCACAGGCTTCAGGCCAGTTCGGCGCGAATCTTGCTGAGGACCTGAACCATGGCTTGCTGTTGCCGTGGGCCGAATTGTTGGCCACCGGAGCACTGAACGCTACCGAGCGCGAGGCCATGGACCGCGCGCTTGCCTCGGTCGATCCAGAAACCAAGGAGCAATTCACTGCCCGGTACCGGCAGGGCATTGTCGCGCTAGCCACCGCTGTGAAGAACTTGTATGCCGATGTGCCGGTAAGCCTGCGTGAGGATATTGCCGCGCAGATCGCTGAACTCGAGCCGGCCCCGCAGCCGCCAGCCCGTCGTCAGCCTGATCCTGGAGAGGTTGACGATCGCCCGACCGAAACCCCAGCGCGGCAGGGTTCCGGACGCAAGGGCAAGACAGCTCTGGCGATCATCGGAGCACTGCTGCTGGTAATTGTTGCCGTCGTGCTGATCTTGATGAATCTCTAGAGTGAGCGTTTGTCGGGAGCACGTCCGGCCGTTGCGCTAGAAGCCGGCGATGGTTTCGGGAGAATTCACCACGACGCGCTGGAAGGTCTCTGCGGCGCCTTCTTCGATGCCGCCCATGTCTTCGTAGGTTTGGCGCAGCTTGTTGCGGACAAACTCTTTCATCTTGGGCACATCAGGGTGCTGGGAGGCGTGCTCGAGCAGGGCGTTGATTTTCGCGTCAACGTAGTCCGTGACCTCGAATGCAACATTGACCAGATGGTCTGGGGCCGCCATCATCAGCAGCTGGTGAACCCGGTAGGGCTCGAGTCCTTCGTCCCACCGAAGCTCCGGGAAAGCATAGGGGTTCTCCACTGCCGGGTAGACAGCCTGAACCACGGCTTTGCCCACCGCCATGTGATCCGGGTGTGAACGTTGGAAAGAGGTCCACGAATGTTCGGGGTGCTGGGTCACGATTGTGTCTGCGCGCTCGGTGCGCATCACCCGGATGAGCTGTTTTTGCAGCTCGAAGCTCGGCACTACGAAGCCGTCCCGCTCGCGCAGGTAGTGAATGTTCCCGACCCCATACACATCGGCGGCGGCTCGCTGCTCAGCCTCACGCCGCTCCGCGATGACATCTTGTCCATCGTCTTCGAACCCCCCGGCGTCCCCGGAGGTAACAACGCAGTAGCTCACCTCCACACCCGCGTCGACCAAGGCGGCCACGGTGGCCCCTGAACCGAAGTCGGCATCGTCCGGGTGCGCGACGATGACCAGCACCTTTTTTGTCTGGGTTTTGGCCACAAAGTCGGCAACGCTAGTGAGTGGAATGTTGCTCATGGTTAAGAGGTCTTCCGCTGGTTGATCCGTTCGGTGAGTTCAGGAAGAACATCAAAGAGATCCCCGACGATTCCGACGGTGGCAATCTCGAAGATGGGTGCATCCTCATCGGAGTTGATGGCGATGATGTTCTCGGCAGTGTCCATTCCCACGCGCTGGTGGATGGCACCGGATACACCTGCGGCAATGTAGACCTGCGGGGACACGGTTTTTCCGGTCTGTCCGACCTGCATGCTGTGATCCGCCCAGCCTTCATCGACTGCATCGCGGGTGGCACCGATGGCAGCCTCGAGCGAGTCGGCGAGGTCTTCCACCACACTGAAGTCCCCGTTGGTTCCTCGACCACCGGTCACCACGACGGCGGCCTCGGTGAGTTCGGGGCGCTCGGAGACCGGCTGCGGTTTCCGGTCGATGATCTGTGGGCCGCCGTTGAGCGTCACAGGAATCGCTGAAACCGTCATGGTGTGCATCTCTTGGCCCGGAATCGGCTTGGCGTGCAGCGTGATGGTCGCGAAGTTGGTTTGCGGCGATGAATCCGTTTGCCAGGTCCCGCCCAGCACGTATTTCCGCAGGAACAGTTCGTTGTTTTCGAACGCGATCTTCTGCACGCCGGTGATCACGGCCCCGCCCCGCTGCACCGCCAACATGGCGGCCAAGTCGGTGCTGGTGTTACCGCTGGCAAAAACGACCAGCTGGGTGATGTCTGGGATCAGTGCGGCCAGCACCTGCTTGATCAAAGCAAGTTCCCCGGTGAGGAAGCTCTGGCTGATGTCTGAATCCGGAGCGTAGACGGCTTTGACGTTGCCGGGCAACGAAACCGTGGAACCAACGGGACGATTCAAAATCACGATCGGTTCTAGCCCGTGTTTTTGGATTTTCTGCAGAGTCCCGAGGGAAGCGTTCTCCAAGCGTCCATCTTCATGGCAGCGCACGTACACAAGTACATCGGTGCTGCTCGGTTGCCACACGTATGTCATAAGTTTCTCTTCGGCCTTATCGTCGCGAATTCTCTACTAAAGCAACTGTTCTTTTTCCAGTACGGTGAGCACGGCCTCAATACCGGCCTGCTCATCGTGGAAAATCTCTCCGGCGGTACGTTCCGGACGGGGCGCCGCCAATGAAACGCTCACCGGCACCTGTTGCTGGCTCAGTTCCACATCGGCAAGACCCAGGGTCTGAACTTTCTTGCGCTTGGCGGCAATGATCTGTTTAAAGCCCGGGTAGCGGGGTTCATTGGCCCGGTCCGTCACGGACACAACAGCTGGCAGCTGCGCGCGGATAGTCAGGAAAGAACCGTCCTCATCACGGACAATCTGGACATGGTCTTCATCCGGCATGGAGACTTCGATGGCCTCGGTCAACACCGGCAGGCCCATGGTGGCCGCGAGCGCCGGTGGCAGCAGGGATGTCTGTCCGTCCGTGGAGCTCATCGCGGTCAACACCATATCTGCTCCGCCGATGGCGTTGATCGCTGCGGACAAGCCGGCAGCAGTCATGGTGACATCCGCGCCTTGCAGCTCTTCGGCGCTCAAGTGAACGCCACGGTCGGCACCGATTTGCAGAGCTTTTTTCACGGCGTTGACGGCTTTGTCCGGGCCCATGGTCAACGCAATGACCTCGTGCCCGGCCTTGGGCCCGCCGAGCGCCTCACTCATCGCAAGGGCGGCTTCAATGGGGTGTTCGTCCAACTCAGACAAGATGGATTCGGCACGGTCCACCCGACGCGTCGCCGGGTCAATGTGTCGGTCCAGTTGAGTGTCTGGGGCGTATTTGACTAACACTACAAAACGCAAAATCGCGCTCCTCATGGAAGATGAAAATGCTCGGTTACTAGCATATCGGAGCGGCGCTCATCCGGATGTTCGCCCGTAACTGGCGCGAACCGGACAGGCTCCGCCTGTTGGCTTATTGATCCGCTAGATCGGCCAGTGTCACGTTCGCCGTTCGCTCTTGTCCGTTACGCAGGTAGCGTACTTCGGCTTCGTCACCGGCCCGATATTCGCGGACCGCGGCGTTCAACGTGAGCGCATCTTCGACGCGTCGGTCCCCTACCGCCGTGATGACATCGCCGCTGCGCAAACCTGCCTTATCGGCCGGCCCACCTGAAATCGATTGGACCACTTCCGCTCCCACGGAGAAGTGCGAAGAGGTATCGGCGCTTTGTGGCGCTTTCGGACGCACCGTCACGCCGAGCAGACCGTGGGAAGCTTCGCCGTGCTGAATGATGTCTTCTGCAATACGTTTGGCGTAATCGATGGGGATCGCAAAGCCAACGCCAATGTTGCCGGCGCTCTCACTCTGACCGGAAGATGCAATCGCGACGTTGATGCCAATCAATCGGCCCTGCCCGTCCAAGAGCGCACCACCGGAGTTACCTTGGTTGATGGCGGCATCGGTCTGAATAACGTTGATCGCGATCGAACCTCGAGAATGTGGTGTTTCCACACCAGGGATCCGGAAGTCGAAGTGGTTCGGACCGGACTCTTCCGGATCGGAACCATCTTCTCCCGGCAATGCTGCTGACTGGACGCTGATCGTGCGGTTCAGTCGAGAAATGATGCCATCGGTGACCGTTCCGTCGAGTCCTAGTGGCGCACCAATAGCGATGGCTCCGTCACCAACGTTCAGGTTGGCAGATTCGGCCATTTCAATGGCAGGTAGGTCTGCATCTTCTACTTTCAGAACCGCAAGATCCGAGTACGAGTCCCGGCCAATCAGAGTGGCGTTATAGACCTTGCCGTCGGCGCTTTTGACTTGGATCTGAGGGCTGTCTGCTTGACCGCCCAAGGTCACGACGTGGTTGTTGGTGAGGATGTGGCCTTCGTCATCGATCACAACCCCCGAACCGGAGCCACTGTTGCGTCCTTGCACCACGGAGATGGTCACGACCGACGGGGCAGCTTTGGCTGCAGCGGCGGTAACGGGAGTCACCGATTCCGGATTGTTGATGTTCAGGGTCTGCGGCTGAGACCCCAAGGACCCGGTAGCATTCTGATTCGAAATCACAGTCGCAACACCGGCACCACCGATGCCCCCGATCAGGCCTGCGAGCAAGGCGGACCCGACGACCATGCCGACCCCGTAGCGTTTGCCCGACTGTGGTGAATCGCCATTGCGGTTCTGCTGGTATTGGTGGTGCTGAACCGTCTCTGGCTGGTGGTGACCGTACTGGTATTCGCCAGAGCGTTGGCCCCATGCAGACTCTTGTTCGGTGGGTGCCCCATAGCGTGGCAGAGGCTGAGTGTGCTGAGGTCCTAGGTCGGGGTTGTGTGAAGGGGGTGTCTTGGACGCTGGGTCGTGCTGGTGCGAACGGTCGAACGGTTCAGTGTTCGGGTTGTTGTTCTCGCTCATGCTCAGTGGGCCACACTTCCTTGAAAAGTTGTGTCGGTAAAAGTTTCTATGACGTTCATGGTCTCCTAATTTGCTGCAACAAGTTTCGATGTTTACTGAATGTCAGCTGGAAATGAGACTCAGAAAAATCCGCCACAAGCACAACCAGATTAATTCAGTGTCTACCAGTGAAGAAACGCTGGATTGGTCGTTACACTGAAAACCAAGAATAGAACAGCACCTAAAAAGGTTGGGCCCATGATTCACAGCAGACCTTCGTATTCTCGACTCAGGGCATTTCTTGCCGCTGTCGTGCTCGCGTCAGCCCCAATCTTCGGGTTCGCCAGCCCTGCCTTGGCGGAGGATCCTGTCTCAATCCCACCCGGCACTTTTGTGATCGATGAAGCCGGTGTGCTCGGGGAAGATGCCGAAGATTTGACGGAGCAAATCCGGGATCTGCAAAGGGATGAAGGTGCCACCCTATTTGTGGTGATCGTCGACCGGTTCAGTAACCCAAGCAACTCGGCCGATTGGGCGGCAAGAGTTGCCAACATGAAGAACATGGGTACCAACGATTCGATTTTGGCAATCGCCGTTGAAGATCGCCAATTCGTTTTTGACGCTGCAGACAATGGGCCCTACCAAAGCGATGAACAGACGATCTCCTCTCGCTACATTCAGCCCAAGCTGGCCCAGTTGGATTACCTCGGGGCGGCCGAAGCAGCTGTCGAGGGGCTCAAGGATGCCGCTGATGGTAGCGTCGGGGCCGGTTCAGCTGGTAGTCGCGGCGGTTCCGGAATGGGCGGAGTAATCGTCATGGGCGCTCTGGTTGTCGCGGCTGTCGTTTTTGGTTTCATGTTCATGAATCGGCGCAAGCGTGGCCCAGGCCAACTTCCTCACCGAACGGAACCGCAGCAACCAGCCGACCCGTACGACACCATACCCATTCCCGAGTTACGGACCCACGTGGGTAGCCGGCTCGTACAGGCCGATGATGCGATCAAAACAGCCGAACAAGAGATCGGTTTTGCCGAAGCATCCTACGGGGCCGGCTCGGTCGAAGTGTTCAAGAACGACGTGGCAGCTGCCAAGGAGCATATGCGGGCCTGTTTCCAGCTGCAGAGCCAATTGGACGATCACATTCCCGACACCGAGCAGGAACAGCGCAGCTGGCTCAAAGAGATCATGCAACGCACTGATGAAGTGATCCGGTCGCTGCAACAGCACGAGAGCGACTTCGCGCAGCTGCGGAATCTAGAAGCCCAGGCCCCGCAAGCCTTGGCGCAGCTGGAGGGTATCACCACCCAATTGCGTGATCAGAGCCAACGAGCGGAGCGTACGCTGGCAGATCTGGACGGCCGTTATTCGGCTCAGGCGCTGGCGAACGCCCATGATTCGTTGCGACAAGGCGCCGATCTGATCACCTTTGTACAGGAAAAAACACAGGCAGCCCGGCACAACCTCGACAACGGAGATCAGGGGCAAGCCGCCTGGCAGATCCACGAAGCCGAGAACGCCTCACAGCAGCTTAAAGAGATCTACACAAGTATCGAGTCCCTGCCCCAAGACCTACAGCGTGCCGCTGAGCTCTTGGATGCCGAGCTGGCCGAGGCCACGCAGCACATCAGCGAAGCGCAGGAATACATGCAGCGCACTCAGGTCGATCCCGCCTTGCCAGGCCGGGTCAGCGCCTTGGAAGCGAAAGTTAATCAGATTCGGCAGAGCCTGCCCAGCGACGCACCGGTCCAAGAACTCGCCGAGCTGGAAGAGCTCGACCACCAAGTCGATCAGGCGCTTTCACCCTTGCGCGATGAGCATCAACGGATGCAGCAGGCCAGCCGTGAATTGGATGGAGCGATTGCCCGGGCTGAAACCTACATCCAAAACGCGAACGACTTTATTCGTCACCGGCGTGGGGCGGTCGCCCACCAAGCTCGCGCGAAACTGGAACAAGCTGAACGAGCTCTCACCGCCGCCGTGCGGCTGCGAACTGAAAACCCAGTCAACGCCTTGGACCACGCCAAGAATGCCAGCATCCTAGCCAGCCAAGCCCAGAGCATCGCGGAAAATGACTACGACAACTTCCACGGTGGTTACGGTCCCCGCGGGGGACGCCGCGATAGCGACATGTCCGCAGTCATCGGTGGACTCATCCTGGGTCAGCTGCTCGGCGGCGGGGGTCGAAGCTCCGGCTCTTCCGGCGGTTTCTTCGGCAGTGGGGGCAGCGGCGGAAGTTTCGGTGGAGGCGGCTTTAGCGGCGGCTTCGGCGGAGGCGGCGGAAGTTTCGGCGGCGGTGGCAGCGGCGGTAGCTTCTAGTTCCCACCGCTGAAACCGTCCCACAACAGAAAAAGAGTTCCTTCGGTGCCCTACCGAAGACAACAGAAAGGTACCAACATGGCCAAGCAGACGATCTTGGGTCGCATTACTCAACTGGCGAAAGCCAATATTCACGCAATTCTGGATTCTGCCGAGGATCCACAGAAGATGTTGGATCAGATGATTCGGGACTACACCACGAACATCGCCGAAGCTGAGTCGGCCATCGCGCAGACCATCGGCAATCTGCGCCTTGCTGAGGATGACCACCGCGAGGACATTCAGGCTGCACAGACCTGGGGACAGAAGGCGTTGGCCGCCTCGAACAACGCTGAAGAGTTCCGCGCCCAAAACGACACTGCCAGTGCGGACAAGTTCGACAATCTGGCTAAGGTCGCAATCCAGCGCCAAATGGATGCGGAGCGTTCCGCAAAGACTGCCGAGCCAGCCATTGCTTCGCAGACCGAGATCGTTGAGAAGCTCAAGACCGGCTTGGAAGCCATGAAGCGTAAGCGTACCGAACTGGTCAACAAGCGTGATGAGCTGGTGGCACGAGCCAAGTCTGCACAGGCTCAGTCCCAGATTCAGGATGCGGTCAAGTCCATCGACATCATGGACCCGACCTCGGAGCTGTCTCGGTTCGAAGAAAAGATCCGCCGGGAAGAAGCCCGGGTGCGTGGCCAGCAAGAGTTGGCGGCATCCTCACTCGATGCCCAATTCGAACAGCTCGAGGACCTAGGCGAACAAACCGAAGTAGAAGCAAGACTAGCTGCTTTGAAGGCCGGCGAAACCCAGCCACAGGGCGAACTCGACAGCTAATCCTGCTGGCGGACCGCACGTCGGCTAGAGAACATGTCAGGCGGGTCTGAAGAACGCGTTCAGCGTCTTCAGACCCGCCTGTTCGTTTAGTGAGTCAGCGACTTAACTTGGTGATGGTGAGGACACCAAAGACATGGCTTCAGCCGCGACGGCCCGCCAGAACTCGACCATGACTTCCGGGTGTTCTCTGGTGACCTTCTCGATGGACTCTTTGGAGAAGTGCTTGACCTTCACCGGGGTGACCGCACGAATCGTGGCCACCTGATGGGTTCGCTCATCCAACGCGGACTCGCCAAAGGTCATGCCCGGAGTCAAAAGCGCCAATCGCCGGCGCTTACCCTTTTCTTCGGCCGTCAACGTTTCAATGCGACCCGAAGAAATGAACCACAGCCCGTCGAAGACCTGTCCAATTTTTCGGATGACTTCCCCATCGTCATAGGTCTCATCGACTAGTTCAGCCCGAATCGTCTCCGCCGCTTCGTCGGAGAGGACAGATAACAGTGGATACTCTTTTACGCTGGATGCCGGGAAGCATTCTGGTGAACCGTAGCGTTTGAGCACCTTGTATTCGGCCCATTCAAGGGCAGCGTTTCTGGTGCCGAACGCTTTGACTTCCATGTCCAGCGGAACCCGCAGTCCGTCGAGGCGGTCATGCGGGTCGACTAAACCGAGAGCAGTTTCTTCATCAGCCAGCACCTCGGACAGGCGCGAAAGCGTATCCACTGATACATCAGGGATCTCGTCGGTGCGACTCATATCCAACACCACGCAAACGCTGTCGGAATCAAGATTTGTGACGGTTCGGCTGACAACTTCAGCTCCGGAAAAGAGCAGATCGCCCATCACTTCAATCACGTGCGCCTTATGGCCGTACTCTTCCAGCACCTCTTTAGCCGCGTCGGGACGACGCACCGTGGACGGATATTTATCGACCGTCGTCTGGGTACGGATGGTGGACAGTCCGGCCTTGGAGGTCCGGACGAAGTGCAGTTCCAGATCGGTGGAGATCTGTTTGTAAGCGCGCAGACCGCGAACTGAGGAACCGTGTTGATCTAGGGGCGGGGAGAATGACGCCAAGCCTAGCTGGCCAGGCAGCGCGCCCAGGATGCCGCCACCGACCCCGCTCTTGGCGGGCAACCCGACGGTTGAGACCCAATCCCCGGAGTCGTCGTACATGCCGCAGGTCAACATGACCGAGAGCACCCGTTGGACAACCTCGGTGTCGAAGACATCTTGACCCGTGATGGGGTTGGTGCCCAGGTTTGCCAGGGTGGCAGCCATGACCGACAGATCTTTTGTGGTCACGGAGATCGAGCACTGTCGGGAGTAGTCATCGAAAGCTTGGATGGGGTCGCCTTCGATGATCTCCGAAGAAGCCAGCAACCAGGCGAGTGCGCGGTTTCGTTTGCCGGTGTCTCGATCGTATTCGTACACCTTCTGATTCAGCTCGAGCTCACGGCCGGCTGCCGCCGAACAGACCTCAAGGATTCGGTCGAAGGCACTCTTCTTGGTTGTTGACCGGATCTGGGCGGTGGCGGCAATCGCCCCGGCATTGATCAGCGGGTTCTTGGGTTTACCGGTCTCAGCGTCCAAGGAGATCTCATTGAACGGGTCCCCGGAAGGTTCGACGTCAATACGCTCATCCATGTACACGAAGCCGCGGTCTTGTAAGGCGAGCGCGTAGCCGAAGACCTTGGAGATGGATTGGATGCTGAAGGGCACGTCAGCGTCACCGCTGGCATAGGTGTAACCATCTGCGGTGGTGATGGCCATGCCGAACATCATGGGGTCGGCTTGCGCAAGTTCCGGGTTTTTGGACTTGGTCGAGCCACCCAGCTCGTCTACCAGTCCTGCGTGAACATCATCCAAGTATTGCTGTACAGGCGATCGCATGCTCTAAGCCTAGCCGTCAGCTGTGTCCACACCAATCCGGGCGGGACTCATATGAATTCCCGGAAAAGCTAGTTCAGCTCCCAGCTCCAACCACCGCTGTTGAGCGGATCGTAGATCACCGAGGTTGCACCTGCCGGGACATCGAGCACGATCTTGCCAGACTTGGTTTCACCGGCACTGATGAACGACGGAAGCAGCTCGGTATCTTGGAAACAGCCCCAGCTGCTCTCGGACTGGACGTCGGAGAGTTCCTGCCCGTCCGCTAAGGTCACTTTGAAGGTGTCGGCAAGCACCGGAACAAAAGCCTCCTCGGCGTTCGTGTTTTCCGGCCAAGCTGACAGTGGCTTCATCGTAGCGGTGGCATCCAGAATCAAGAATTGCCCGTTCTCCGGGGTCAGTGTTTGACCACCCACACGAGCAGGACAGGTCTGGGCATGCTGGACTGTTTCCACCGTGAGAGTGAAAAGCTCGGTCTTGCCTTCTTCGTCTGTGATGACGGCAGGTTCGTCCGCTTCCTTTTCTACGTGCGCTGAGTCCGAGTCTTCGGTCGGTTCTTCAGGTGTCGTCTCTGAAGGTTCCGGGCTCTCAGAATCGGTTGCTTCAGCGGGCTCGGTTTGCAGTTCCTCGATGGTGGGGCCAACGTTTTCGTTGTCCTTCATCGCTTGAGCTGTTGTCCCGGCTAGGGCGCTGAGCAGAAACAGTCCAGCCGTGCTGAGAGCAACGATGTTGAGAAGATTGGTTTTCTTGGCGGCCATCTCAATGCACCTTTTCTAATCAGAGAATCGATACTAGTTTCGGCGCAGGTAGTCGCCAGATTTCACAAGGATCCCGTTATTCTTCAAGTAGTTCTGCATGCTTGAAGAAGCCACATACGACCAGGCTTTTCGCCCATTAGCCAGCGTGACATATTTGCGGTTGTACGTCTGGTTTGCCAGTGGCTTGTTCGGGTCGAAGCGTTCCCACTCATCCAAGGCGCGCAGGGTCGAGGAGTACAGGGAAGGTTTGATGATCATCTCTTCTGCCACCACGCCTGTGCTGTTTGTGCGTGGCAGGATGAAGGACCACCAACGCTGGTCTGGGCGCAGGTACATCACGTGATTCGTGATCTTGGTCTTGTGTTCGGCGCTGGTCTTCCCGTTGAGCAGGAAATAGGCCGACTGCCCCTTACGCAGCGTTCCGTAGACCGCGACACCAGGGTTAGTTGGTGCCGGAGGCTTTGGCTGGGTTGTTCGCGTCAGGTAAGCCCACGGCACGTAGCCTGTGCGGCCCTTCCAATCGACAGAAGCCCACGAGCCGTATCGTGTCTTGACTTTGATCCGGTATCCGGCCTTCGACATGGTCCCGATGGTGGTGCCTTTGGTCGAACGAGAACTCTTGACGGCCACGGAATTGCGGTTGGTCTTGTACCAAGCATTGATGGGTTGCGGAACCATGCCAAGTTTCAGATTCTTAGTCGCTGTCCAACCGACCCGGGTTCCCGTTTTGACTTGAGACCAGTTGCCGGCACGCATCAGGACAGTCACGTTGCGCTTAGTAGCCACTGAAGTCACACGCGCAGAGGTGGATGTCCGGTTTTTGTACAGCGTTACAGAGCGCAGCGTGTGGTAGGTCTTGTTCACGGTATAGACCCGTGACAAGTACTTCTTCAATACCCATCCGGTACGATTTCCGTACCTCACTTGGGCGTAGACCTTACCTTCGCGCCCGTTGGCGGTCACCACTGCATCGCGCGGGACTGTTGCCAGCCTGCGTGATTTTGAAGTGGCTCGTTCCCGCAGGATGAGCGAAGCGGTTGGCAGATACCTAGCACCCCGGGTTAGTGCGGTGGGTGCGCTGATGTGCCCCACGGTGAGTTGAGCTTGACCCGCTGCCGTGGCTGAAGGTGCTGTTGCCCCTAGGCCGATCAAAAGCAGGGAAAAAGTGACCAGAATGGTGGTCAGTCGCTGCGCATTCATTGCTGTTCGCCTTTAAAAATCAGGGGGCGCAAGAGACTGTCCCCCACAACGACGGATATCGATGACCCTAGAATACCAGCGAAGCTTACTAAAGTTAACTATTGAGTTGCTTCGAAGTGTGTGATTTCCGCCCTATGATCACGGGGTTAGCCGGTGAAACGACAAGATCCCCGATCCGAATTCAATCGGATCGGGGATCTTGTTTCGCAGCGGATCAGTTACCACTTGCTTCTAGTGGCGGGGGCAGGATTTGAACCTACGACCTCCGGGTTATGAGCCCGGCGAGCTACCGAACTGCTCCACCCCGCGGCGACATCCTCTACGTTACCGAAGTCTGTCCGGATAACCTAATCGAGATCGCGTTGGGTGAACAGATGGTGAATAAGCTCACCTTTAGTTGTCGGTGTTCTCCTCTGCTGGCTGCTCTTCTACTGGCTCCTCTGGAGCTTCCGTGGTGCCGTTGATGGCATTTTCTGCTTCAATGGCGTCCTCGATAGCTCGGGTCAGTTTTTGCTGAGCCTGACCGTACTTGGTGAAGTCGTTCTCCGCCAAAGCCTCTTGGCCTTCTTGGATGGCGTCGTTCGCATCACGCAGTGCACGGCTCAACTTCTGTTCGTTAGTCTGGTCCGCGCCCGGGGCTGCATCTTCACCGCCTGTTTGCTCAGTTCCATCTGCCCCGTCGCCATCTGCGGTCACAGCGCCGGAGGCGCCTTCAAAGACTTGGTCGAGCGCTTCGGACAGGGAATCGGCGAAGCCAATCTGGTTACCGTAGGAAACCAGCACCTTACGCAGCAACGGGTAGGAGTCCCCACCGGTGGAGCGGACGTAGACCGGCTGCACGTAGAGGATACCGCCACCGACGGGCAGGGTAATCAGGTTGCCGTTGGTCACGTTGGAGGCGCCCTGACGCAACAGGTTCAGCTCACGCGAAACCACTGGTTGGGAGTCAAAGTCGGCTTGGACCTGACCTGGACCAGAAATGGTGGTGTTACGCGGCAACTCCAGCAAGGAAAGCTGACCGTAGGTGTCGGCCTTCTCCCCTGCCTTGTTTCCGGCATCACCGTTGGCCGAGAGGAAACCGTACAGCACGTTGCGGTTCCGACCTTGGCCCTCAACCCGGCGTGGGATGTAGGTGGTGGTCAGGGAGAAGCTGGCTTTGTCCGAACCAGGCATCTGCAGCGACATGTAGTACGGCGGAACCTTGGTGGTGCCTTCCTTCACGGTCGGGTCTGCGGGCACGGACCACGCGTCGTCGTTGTCGTAGAAGGAGGCTGGACGGTCAACGTGGTAGCGACCCAGCAGTTCGCGCTGCACCTTGAACATGTCTTCCGGGTAGCGAACGTGGGACATGAGTTCGCCGGACATTTCCGAATACGGCTTCAGCGTAGATGGGAAGGTCTTCTGCCATGCCTTAAGGATTGGGTCCTCATCGTCCCAGGCGTACAACTCGACCGAGCCGTCGTAGGCATCAACCGTAGCTTTGACCGCGTTACGGATGTAGTTGATCTCACCGGCACGGGTTGGATCTTCACGAGTCAAGGAATCCCGAATGGCTGCGCCCAACTGCTCGCCCTTGGAGTAAGGGAAGTTGTTGGAGGTGGTGTAACCGTCGACGATCCACTTCACGCGACCATCGATGATGGCTGGGTAAACGGTGGAGTCGATCTCCAGGTACGGGGCAACTTTCTTCACTCGATCAGCTGGGTGGCGGTCATAAAGAATCTGTGATTCTTCATTGACTTCCTGGCTCAGCAGCAGATCTGTGGACTGGAACTTGATGGCGTACACCAAGCGGTTCAGGAGGTTACCTACGGAAGGACCACCGTCGCCAGAGAAGGTGTAGGTTGTATCAACTTCCTGATCGGCAGTCTGCGGACGGTCCAGCTCACGTGGTTCGGCCCCCTCCGGCGCGCCCACCACCGAGTACAGCGGAGAGTTCTGGCCGAAGTAGATCCGCGGCTCGTACGTGGAGTCATCGCCCAAAATACCCTGAGTCGGGATGTCTTCTAGGAGGAAGTCGGGAGCACCCTTGCCCGTCACCTGATTGGTGTGGGCCACCACAAGACCGTAGCCGTGGGTGTAGGTGATGTGCTGGTTGACCCACGAATCTTGGTTGTCGACCGTCACTTCGCGGGCGGCAACCACAACGTCGTTGACTTCCCCATCAATCTCGTACCGGTCTACGGCCAAGACCTGCGGGAAGGTGTAGTACTGACGGAACTGCTGCAACTGTCCGAACGCGTCCGTGACCAAGTTAGGGTCAAGGATACGGATGTTCTTCGTGTTTTCGGACTCTTTAGCGAGCGCACCCCGCTTGGCGCTGACTTCAGCATCGTACTCGTCTGTTTCGAGTTCATGCATGCCGTACGCGAAGCGGGTCATGTCAATATTGCGCTGGATGTAGTCAGCTTCCAGCGCCTTTTCAGTCGGGTTGACCTGATACTGCTGGATCAGCATTGGGTAGAGACCACCGGCGACGAGCACCGTGATGAGCAGCATCGCGGTCCCGATCAGCGGGATGCGCCAGTTGTTGCGCATGATGGTCCAGATAAAGAGCAGGCCCACGATGATCGCGGCGATCGCAAGAATCGTCTTGGTTGGGATCACCGCGTGCACATCGGTGTACATGGCGCCGGCCCAGCGCTCATTCTGATTCAACATGGTGGAGTACCGGTCGAACCAGAAGGTCGCCGCCTGCAAGAGCAAAAAGACGAGCGCGATGACCGCGATGTGGATCCGCGCGGCCTTGGCGATGACAAGTTTGCCCTGTTCGGTAATCCGAATGCCACCGTAAATGTAATGGGTCAGGATGCCGGCAATACCAGCAATGACCGTGACCGCGATGAGGTATCCGACCAGCAGTTTCAAGAACGGCAGGGTGTTCAGGTAGAAACTAAAGTCCAGTCCGAATTCCGGATCGGTTTGGCCGAAGGGCTCTTGGTTGATGAACAGCAGAACCTGCTGCCAGCTGGAGGCCATGGCCGTGCCGGCAAAAACACCCAGTACCAGTGGCGCCGCGATGAAGATCAGCCGGCGCAGTGGTGCCAACTGTTCTTGGTAGCGCTGCAGATTGTCCTGCATCTGGCCGGGCGAATAGACCGGCCGTTTGCGGTAGGCCACACTCATGCTGGCCCAGACCCCGCCGGCCATGATGGCGAACGCGATCAGGAAGATCACAATGCGGGCCACCAAGGAAGTCCAGAAAACTTCTTCGTATCCGAGCTGGGTAAACCACAGAATGTCAGCGTAATAGCCCGAGGCCATGACAAAGGCACCGATGAGCAGTGCCAAGATGACCACGGTTAGGGTCAACACCGAAGGTTTAGAGGAACGCTTCTCACCCCCGTTGTCCCCTGTTGGTCGCGAACCGCCAGGCGGTTTACTTCCTCCGTCGCCGGAGGCGCGGCCACCTGAACCGAAGCTAAAGCTCTGTCCGAAGCTCACTCATACCTCATTTGTTTTCTTTTACAGGTCTAATCACACTGCGGCAGGTCAGCAAACGCCTGATCGGTGTCCGATTGGCGGCCAACCTGCTCAACAATTTTACGGGCTTGGGCCAGATTCTTCACGGAGAATACGGTGATCCCGGCCGGGATGCGCCCGCGTAAGTCTGCACAATTCTCTTCTGGCGCCAGGAAATACTTGGCACCCTGTTGCTGGGCACCGACCACCTTTTGCGGGATCCCTCCGATGGAGCCGACGGTGCCATCTGCGTCAATCGTGCCGGTGCCGGCGAAGTGTTTGCCACCGGTCATGGCGCCGGGAGTCATCTTGTCCACCAACGCCAAAGCGAACATCAACCCGGCTGAAGGCCCGCCAACATCATCTAGGTTGACGCTCACATCAAAGGGGAACTCATACGTGTTCGACAGGAAGACACCCATGACCCGCTCCCCTGCCGCTGAAGTCACCACGGGGACCTCAACATCCATGTCTTGACCATCACGAGTCAGACCTAGCGTGATGGTGTCCTCGTCCAGCTCGGCCAGTTGCTGTCGTAGCGCAACCACGCCGGAGATGTCCCGGCCATCCGCGGTCTGAATCTCGTCATTGAGTTTCAAGATCCCATCGGCTTGGGTTTCCTCGGTGAATCCTTGCACCACGAACTTGCGCACAAAGTCGATACCTTGTTCATGCAAGGCGGCGGCGACCGCGTCAGTTTGCGAATGGTCCATCATAGCTTGGTTTTGCTCGTCGACTTCTTGCCGTGTTTGGCTTTCGTCGTACAGCATCGACTTCGGTACGAGGTCTTGGTGCGGGTTCAGCATGGCCCGAACTGCGTCGCCGGCCGTGATGTCCCGACCTGGACCTCCAGAGACCATGACGGTGGTCATGTCCAGCTCACCGGCGGTGGGATAGGTTCGTTTACCGTCCACCGCGATGAGATCTTGGTTGTCAAATGAGCCAATCGTGTTGAAAGTCGGCCCTGGAGACTCAATCACGTAATCCACCGGAAGGAAGGCACCAGCCAACAGGACTGCAAACAGCGCAGCAATGATTGTTGAGACTGGTTTTCTGGTTTGTTTCACCGTGGTGCCCTAACCGTTACCGAGCAGACTGAGGGGTCTCATCGATTCTATGCGGCCGACCAAGCCTGCGGCGAATTACCTTGCTGAGAGCGAGATTTCCAGCGAACGCACTGTTGAATGCACTAGATTGGAAGGGACAGTTTTCCCGCGCCCGACGTATCTAAGGAACCGGACGATGAGCTCCAACCCGCAGGATCCACAGCAGAATCCAGATGATGACTTCTCGAAGATGTTCCAAGAGATGTTCGGTCAGTTCTTTGGTTCCGGCGAACAAGGCCAGATGCCTCCGTTGCCTCCAGGCATGACCCCTGAAGACATGGCCAAAGCCTTCAACCCGGAAATGATGGGACAGATTTTTTCCCAAGTCCAAGCCATGTTTTCCGGTGCCGCGTCCGAAGGACCGGTGAATTGGGAGCAAGCGAAGAACACGGCGCTGCAGGTAGCAAAGCAACATGACAGCACCATTTCCGAGCAGCACTCAGCTGCGGTGAGTCAAGCGTTCGAGCTGGCAGACTTGTGGCTGAACAACGTCACCGAATTTGAATCCCCTGCCCAGCTACCGCAAGCATGGACCTGCTCGGAGTGGGTTGAGCACACCATGGATTCTTGGGCCGAACTGACTGAACCAGTTGCCGCCTCTGTCTCCGAGGCCATGAGTGAATCACTGCAGCAGCAGCTGCCCGAGGAAATGGCCGCTTCGCTTGGTCCGGCACTGCCGATGCTCAAGAATCTTGGCGGAATGATGTTCGCACTCCAGCTCGGCCAGGCCGTGGGCAAACTTTCAGGTGAAGTTTTGGGTACCTCGGACATCGGTCTGCCGATCGCCCGTCCCCATATTGCGCTCATGCCGACCAATATCAAATCGTTCGCTGATGGCCTTGAAGTTGCTAACGAGGATGTCTTCATTTATTTGGCATTGCGAGAGTCTGCATACCAGCGGTTGTTCCTGCAAGTTCCGTGGCTTTATGGCGAGCTGAAGTCAGCCATTCAGCAGTACGCGTCCGGGTTCCAAATTGATACTGAACGCATGGATGAGATTGCCCAGCACTTCGATCCGATGAATCCAGAATCATTCCAGCAGCACATTGAAGGTTCTTTTGTGCGCGCTTCGGATACGCCAGAACAGCAGGCGGCGTTGGCCCGCCTGGAGACTCAGTTAGCGTTGATTGAAGGTTGGGTTGACGATGTGGTTGCCGAAGCAGCCACTCATCTGACATCTGCCGAGGCCCTCCGCGAAACGATGCGGCGCCGCCGTGCCACCGGCGGACCCTCAGAACTGGCCTTCGGCGCATTGGTTGGTCTGGAGTTGCGCCCGCGTCGACTCCGCGACGCTGCCAACCTGTGGGCGTTCATTCGCGAACAGGCCGGCAGCGCCGAACGGGACAAGGTTTGGAGCCACCCTGATATGCAACCAACCACGGCAGATCTGGATGATCCAACCGGTTTCTTTGAGCGGCGTGAACAGCAGGCGGAAAAGGATCAGAGCTTTGAGGATGATCTGCGTAAGCTCCTCGAGGGTGGCTACGACGAAGACCCCCAGAGCGAGTCGGAAGACCCAAACAAAGACTAGTCTTCCAGTTCGGCCCCATCATCATCGAGCGTGCCGGGGACATCGTTCGCGTTCGCCCCACCGGGTCCGCTCTTGATGTGGCTGACCCCTGCGAGAAACGCGTGGACCTCTTTGATGCGTTCATAGCGGGCCTCTAGAGCTTTGAAGCGTGGCCCGTGATTGGGTTCAAGAAGGTGGGCTAGTTCGTGGACGAGGACACCTTCCAAAACCCATTGCGGCATTCTGGCTAAGTCTTGGTTCAAACGGATCTTTCGTGACCGCCGACTGCAGCTACCCCATAGGGTGTTTTGTCGTGAGGAGAAGACGACCTCACTCGGTGTGGCTGCCCCGTCAAAGTAACGTTCGTTGAGTTCGGCGGCCAGGTTCTCGAGTTGTTCTTGCCCAAAGTCGGTTGCACCGCTTCGTCGATGCAATTTGGTGACCATACGCTCGGCCCACCGCAGCTCTTCATCCTTGCTCAGTGTCGCAGGGATCTGTAGTCGGATCAGGCCGTCTTCCCAATTTGCCGAAATGGTCTTGCGTCGACGGGCCGAGCGGACAACCTTCACTCGATGTCCTTGGATACGTAATTCTTGTGTGCTCATGCCTACCAGTGTGGGGATTGTTCTGGGCCCGCTACCCCACTGCAGTCGGAGCTTGTGGAAAACTATCCCGCTGTTGCGAGCCTGTGTGTCACCATGACCGTACCAAACCTGAACGCCAAAGGTGGACAAGCCTATGTACCGACTGCACGCAGGTAATCACGTGGTCAGCGTCGAAAAGAATGTGTGTCGACTTCAAGACCACGACCGCAGCTTAGAGTTGACCGCACTCACCGGTCAGTTAGCGGTGCTGGTCCACCGCTTAGTCACTGGTTTCACTCGTCGCTCGCTGTTCGAAGTGTTGTGTGATGAGGTTCATCCCACGTGGAGTCGGCCGCACATGTGGGAACAACTGGGAGCTTGGCTCATTTATGAGAAGCGCCAAGCTGAACCGCTGCCGTCTACTGCGATCCCGGAGAACGCTTTGGCTGGGTCACTTTCTCACTTGCGTGCGGAATCTGCTCAGACGCTGCACGCCAGAGCTAATCAGGTCATTCACCTTAATACGATCTTGGAACCGGCACAAAGTTTGGTTCTGTCGCTGGCCCGTGATGGTTGGCGGGCTTTTGTCAGTCATGATCCAGCCAAGATCGCCCAGACGGATACAAGCCTGTATTTCAGTTCAGCTCACATCGGTGCCGGCCGAACCGAACTCCTTGCACAGCAGGTACGCAAGCTCAGCCCTTGGGCCAGCGTCGTTAGCTCTGACGCGCTCCGCGGAGTCCAGCTCGGACCGAACCATCAAGCTTTATGGCTGGCCACCTCGGCGCACCAGTTACTTGATATAGGACCCCATCTAGCGGTGGATTTGCCTACCTTGCCAATCCTGCTGACCGACTCTTGTGTGGCCATCGGACCTTGGTTAAAGGACGACCATGAGTGTTTAGAATGCGTTGCAGCCACACTTGGCACACTTGCCGGGCAACCCGTCGCAACCCCACCACTGTCTTCGTCCACGCTCGCGCTTGTCACCGTAGCGACCCACATTTTTCTCGACAGCTACGCTCAGCAGTGGATGAAGGATCCGGCAAACCATGGCGGGACCAACGATAGTCTGCCGCCAGCAGGGGATCTCGTGCAGACAGGCACCGGCAGCCGCGACAGAGTCGGGTCCAACACCGTGATCGTTGTCCCGGCCAAGGCCACCAACTTCTCAACAGTCCAGCTTCCGGATCTGCTAAGAAACTGTCCTCACTAGTTCCCGAGCACGGACAGAATTTCTTCCCCGTACTTGGCAATTTTCTGGGCCCCGATACCCGGAACTTTACTCAACTCGTGAGCATCCGTGGGCATGGTCTCTGCTAGGGCGATCAGGGTTGCGTCGGTGGCCACCACGAAAGCAGGTACCTCGTCAGCTTCTGCCCTGTTCAGACGCCACGCTCGCAGTTCTTCGAACACGTCTTCATCGTAGGTTGCAGGACAGTCAACACATCGACCGATCTTTCGTTCGGCTGCGGTTGCCAAGGCCCGTGAACACGTACGGCAGGTGGCTACCTTGCTGGAACGACGAGAGGAACGTTTTGTCCCACGAGTAGGTGCCGGTTCTGTGGTGCGAGCCAGTGCATGGCCTGCGGGCACGATCCCGTCGATAAAGCGCGAGCGCTTGCGGTTGGAACGACTGGATGCGCTTCTGGCAAGAGTCCATGACAGGTACAGCCGCTTTCTGGCGCGGGTGATGCCCACATAGAAGAGTCTGCGCTCTTCATCAATCTCGCTTTGTGTTTCGGCAAAGGAGATCGGTACTAGGCCTTCGCTGAGGCCGGTCAGGAAAACATTGTCCCATTCCAGCCCTTTCGCTGAGTGGAGTGAAGCTAGGGTCACGCCCTGTATTTGGGGCGCATGTTGTGCCTCGGCCCGTTGGTGCAGCTCGCGGACAAATTCATGCATGGTGAACCCATCCCCACGCTCTTGCCCTAGCTGCTGTGCCAAGTTATACAACGCCTGCCACGATTCCCAGCGTTCACGGCTGGCCCCAGACTGGCTTGGTGGATTCTCGGTGAACCCGACAGCTCCGAGGATCATTCTGACCTGTTCGGCGACGTTGGTTTCAGCTTGAACTGCGGGGGCTGCCAGCTGTCGCATTGCTTGGCGGACTTCGGCACGTTCAAAGAATCGTTCTGCACCGCGCAGCACATAGGGGATGTTTAGCTCGGTAAAGACCTCTTCTAGAACCAGTGATTGAGAGTTGGTCCGGTACAGAACAGCAATGTCTTGGTACTGCGTTCCGGCGGAAACGAGTTCCTTGATCCGTGCCGCCAGCTGGTGTGCTTCGTCCTCATCATGGGCATATTCAGCGAACTCGACTTCAGCACCTGAGTCCTGTTGGCTGATCAGTTCTAGGGGTGGCGGCCAGGGCGCATCGATGCCCGGCGGCAAGTTACTCTTGGTGCGTTCAGCCAACATGGCGTTCGCGGTCGCAATGATTTCCGGAGTGGAACGATAGTTTCGCACCAGCTTGACGATAGTTGCGTCTGGGAAACGGTCCGAAAAATTCAGCAGGAATCGGCTAGTAGCACCGGTAAACGAGTAAATGGTTTGGCTTGCATCGCCCACGACGCACAGGTCATCTCGATCTCCCAGCCAGAGGTCCAAGAGTCGTTGCTGTAGTGCGGAAACATCCTGATACTCATCCACCACGAAGGTGCGGTACTGCTGCCGAAACTGTGCCGCGATATCGGGGTTTTCTTCCAGAATGCCGACCATGAGTAACAGCACATCTTCAAAGTCGATGTAGCCCTGATCTGTTTTGAGGTCTTCGTAGCCCTGATAGAGCCGAGCAACCGTGATGGTGTCTAGGCCGGCGACTGCGTCACGACCGGTCTCGCGGTAGTCCTCCGGCCCGATCATTGATACTTTGGCCCATTCAATTTCGGCGGCCAGATCCCGCAAAGCGGCACGGTCTGTACTGGTTTTGATCCGCTGCGCCGCTTCAGCGAGGAAACGGCCCTTTTGTTTGATCAGCTGTGGCATCGGCCCGCCAATGACTTGGGGCCAAAAGTAGCGCAGCTGACGTAAGGCTGCAGCATGAAAGGTCCGGGCCTGCACGCCTTGTGCTCCCAGTGCGTTCAGACGGGACCGCATTTCGGCCGCGGCGCGGGCCGTGAACGTGAGTGCAAGGGTCTTGTGCGGATCGTAGACACCTGTTGCTACACCGTAAGCGATTCGGTGGGTGATGGCACGGGTCTTACCGGTGCCAGCGCCCGCCAAGATGCAGACCGGACCGTGCAGGGCGGTGGCCGCGGCGCGCTGTTCTTTGTCTAGACCGGCCAATATTTCTTCCGGTGCTGACAAGGTGTTCACGGTTATTGTGCTGTCCTTAGTGTTAGTTTTCTAGCGTTGTCGCTTCTGGCAGTGGGCCACCATACCAGTGTTCGATGAGCTTGCGCGCGATCGAGGATTGACCGGGGACCTGGATTCGTCCGGTGCTGACTTCTTCAGCCAAGGCTGCCTTGCTGAACCACCGTACCGCCAGTATTTCTTGGCCGTCGGCCTCTGCTTGTTCCGGGTTCAGTGCTCGGGCAGTGAAACCTAGCATCAATGAGCGTGGAAACGGCCACGGCTGCGAGCCTAGATACTGCGGGTCTGCAACATCTAGGTTAGCTTCTTCTTTGATTTCGCGAACAACAGCCCCTTCGAGAGACTCGCCTGGTTCGACGAATCCGGCCAGTGTGGAGAACCGAGTTCCACCCCATCGTGCAGCGGCGCCGAGAAGGATGCGGTCCGTGTCATCAACAATCGCACAAATCACGGCCGGATCAGTGCGGGGAAAGATTTGGCGGCCTTCACGGTCACAGGTTCTCACCCAGCCGGATGCCACGACGGTCGTTGAAGAACCACAACGCGGGCAGAAAGCACTGTTTTCTAACCACTGATGGATGGCTAGGGCCTCCACGAAGAATCCTGCGGAGTCGTCATCCAATGCCGCCGCGATGTCACGCAGACCCAGCCAGGGCAGTTGTTGGAGTGAGTCGGGCAGGTGTGGGCTTTCCGGCTCCATGGGAATCAGCACAACGTCCGCGCCGCCTGCTTTACCTAGGTACACCAGCTGGTAGTCGCAGTTGTTCTGGTTGTATTGGAAAACGATCTGGGCGGGGACGGGAACGAGTGCTAGCTCCCCGCCATCAACCGGTGCTCGGTGTTCGACCATGATCAAGGCTCGAGTGCGTTCGTCGGCCAACACGCGGTTGAGGAAGTCAAGTTCCTCTCGAGCCATGCAGTTCCGGTCAGCGGTGCCGCGTGATAGCGGCAGGATTCCCAGAGGCGTTTGCCCGAAAACATCATCAAGTTTTGGTTGTTCAGCACTCATGATTCAACGGTACCTTTTCTTTCGTCTGCTGTGTGCCTCAGCCATCCGGGCCTCAACCTGTCATAGGCTAAAAGATGTGAAAATCTCTCCGATGGAACTAGCTGCACTTGCCAGCGCTGCGGTCCCCGGGCTCCGGCCAACCGCTGTAGCGGCGTTGGCTGATGACGGGCGTGACTTTGCTGCGGCCCTTGTTCAAGATGAACAGGGCAACCGTTGGCGTGTCCGTTCTCCACTCCATGCTGAAGCTGCCATGCGGCTTGAGACGGAGTTGCAGGTTCTGAGCGGTTTTTCCAATGCGGTGCGTGCTTCCCTGCCGTTCCATTTGCCGTCGGCCGCTGGCGCTGTACGGATCAATGAGCTGCGCACTTTCGTTTACAACCATGTCTCCGGCCAGGTATTGGATTTGGCTGCGCTTGTTGATTCGGGCGCGGGAACAGCCGTTGACATTGGGCGTTCTATCGCCGCGATTCACAATTTGGATGAGTCGGTGGTTGATCTGGTGAACTTGCCTAGCTATTCGGCAGAACAGTTCCGGCAACGCCGGCTCAATGAGTTGGATCAGGCTGCCGCCACCGGCAAGATACCGGTATCTTTGCTGCGGCGCTGGGAACATGCCATGGAAGACACCGGTATGTGGTCGTTTGAGCCCGTTGTTGTGCACGGCGATTTGCATGAAGACCATCTGCTGTTTGAACGTGGCAAAGTCTCTGCTGTCATGGGATGGACGGACTTGCATGTTGGAGACCCGGCGGATGATTTCGCGTGGCTTGCGACCGTCGCGGATGAAGATTTCAAAGACCAAGTGTTGACGGCCTATGAGAAAGAACGTCACGGTGCGGCTGACGATCATCTGTCGCTGCGTGCAGCTTTGAGTGCTGAGTTCGCTCTGGCCCAATGGCTGTTGAAGGGCTTGGCCACCAACGACACCGAGATGGTGGAGCAGGGTCAGGGCATGCTCGAACAGTTGGCCGAGGATATCGAACGGTACGGTGGCCAAGAAGTTTCGGTCACCCCGATGGAAAACGAGTCCAAGACTGCCGAGCAGGTTGACGACGGTAACGAGGCGGAGGAGTCTTCTGCCGAGGCTGCCCAGGATTCCTCTGCGGAATCAACGGTTGAAACTCAGGACGCCCCGGAGACACCGGTCAACGCAACTACTGATGTTATTGATCGTGAATCGGTAGCCAAGTTGGAAGCTGAGCTTGCTGCGGAAGATCAGGACGGTGAGCCTGCCATCATTACAGACAGCGATGTTGAGCAGGATCCAGCCGTTGATTCGGTCGAGGATCCGGAGCCTGCGGCAAGCGAGTCTCAATCGGATGTGGACGCAGGCAGCAAGGACGCTGAAACGGCAACGGATGCGATTGATATCGCCGAATTGCAGCGTCAGCAGCAAAGCCGCCTGGAGCAGGCCCGCGAAGCTTCCGGCGGTCAATCCTCCGCCGATGGTGCCGACGAGCGCCCTGACGCTTAGCTGCTGGTTGTGCTCGCACTGGCCTGTTGAGCCGCCGCCACGATGCCCTCCAGCGTTGCTTCGTCGACAAGATCTGTGACTTCGACGATTTCATTACTTGCCACATAGAAAAAGGTTGCTCGGATCTTATCTAGTGGCACGTCGTATAGTCGCGACCAAGCAAGCCGGTAGAGCGCCAGCTGGATCGAATTGTCTGTCAGTTCTTGACCGTGCGGTTTGCGCCCGGTCTTCCAGTCGACGAGCTCGACGCCACCATCATCGGTAGTGAAGACGGCGTCAATTCGTCCAGGCACGGCGATTCCAGATACGGGAGTTTGCAGGGCGACTTCAATAGCCACGGGTTGCCGGTCGGCGAACCGTGAACCAAGGAAGTTCTTTTTCATCTGCTCTAGGTCGAGCCGTTTGTCGTGTTCGGCGTCGGCGAAGTTTCGTACCTCCTCGAGATCAAGCAGGTGAGAGTGTTCGTAGTGTTCTTCCACCCACGTGTGGAAGGCTGTCCCTCGACGGGCATGGCTAGAGGGCTTTTCGGGCATTGGTCTGCGCCACTGTTCCAGAACGGTCTCCGGATTCTTGGCGAGCTGCACAAACGTGGATGGGTTGATTGTTTCCGGCAGCTCGATGCGTTGATGCGCCGTCTTATTGATCTGCAGGCGGTCCAGCATGAACCCGATGCGCTCACCCAATTCGTTCTCAGGAAGTGCCTGGAGCGTGGACTGCTCGACGGTTCGGGCTGCTTGGCCCAGTGCATCCTTGATGGGTGTCGGCGTGGGTGTCCACCCTGTGCGCAAGGTTGCTTCAAGCTCTTCGGCTGAGATCGTCACCGGTGGGGCCGGTTCAAAGGAATCCTGTGGCCACCAACCGACGTTGATGAGATTCCCGCGCGGGTTTTCATCGATTTCGTTGATGCTCTCCACGTCCGTCACAAGCCGAAGATTGAGACTATCTGCACTCGAGCTGTCTGCCAGTTCAAGGCATTCGGTGAGGAAGGCACTGGCTTCTCGTGGCCTGGTTGTCGTGCCTTTGAATCGGTGACCGGTGAGCAGTAAGTAGGACTTGGCTCGGGTCAGTGCCACGTACGCGAGACGACGCTCTTCCACCCCAAGGTGGTGTTTGACTTGTTCTTTGAAGTAGTTGATGTTTTCCCGTTCCCAGGCGCTCCAGGACAGGTCTGGGTCTGGGGTGGCTGTAAACTCCGGCAAGTTAGCTTTGTCGCCACGCAGTGGCCACGGCAGCATCCCTAGAGTGCTGACCCATTGCTCATTTCGCTCCGGTTCTGCGCTTAGGCCACCCTTGTTCAAGCCGATCACGGCCACGAGGTCCCACTCTAAGCCTTTGGCTGCGTGGGCCGTCAGGATCTGCACGGCGCCGGGTTTGGTTTCGACCGCAGCCTTGTCTAGACCTTTCTCGTTTTCGATCGCAGCATCCAGCATGTCTAAGAAGGCAACAATGTCGGAACTTCCTGCGGAGGCTTGGTGTTCGCGGGCTACCGCGAGGAAGGCTTCCACGTTGGCCCGGGCTGTGGCAGTGGATCGGCGGGGGTTTGCCAGCAGTTCCACGTCAAGTCCGAGTTGCTGTTCGATGAATCGGATCAATCCGGCTAGGTCGTGTTTGGGGTAGCTGTGGAATCGCTGCATCAGCCCAGCGAAATTTTGCATGCGGGTGCGGGCCGCTGCCGAGATGTTTGGTTGCGGGTAGGGCCGATCCTCCCCCGTTGGTGCCGGTAATGTTCGGAGTTTTTCGAGTGCTTCGGCTAATGAAACGGAGTGGTCATCGTCGGTGTCGAAACGTAGTTCTGTCTCTTCGCTCTCCGGTGCGGCGTCGTTGCCATCGCGCATCCGTTGGGTGGCTGCCGCCCACTTGGCAAAAGCAACCATGTCCGCCGCACCAAGCTTGTACTTAGCTCCGGTGAGAATGCGCAGTGCTCCGTGGTTGTTCATGGGATCGGCCAACAACGCCAAGATGGCGCGGAGGTCTTGGATTTCCGGGGTGAGGAGCAGCCCGGTCAGGGCCAGTTCTTCGTAGTCCAGGCCCGCGTCGGTTAAGGCTTTGATGAGCACTGGGACTTGGGCATGGGTACGGGTCAGGATCGCCATGGTTGGCTGTTTCCGTTCCGCTTCCGGCAATCGCTGCTGTTCGGCGAGAAACAGCTCGCGTTGGTTGAGGAAGGCTGCCGCTACAGCTTCAGCCTCTTCTTCATCGGAAAGGTAGTAGCCCAGTTCAACGAGGCCTTTGTCCGCGGTGGGTGCCGGTCGGAGCTTGGTGAGCTCGATGCCGGCTGGCGGTGCGGGAAAGCCGTCGATGATTTTGTTCGCGGTTGCCAAGACCGATTCTGAGTTTCGCCAGGCGATCGTCAGATAGCTGATGGCAGAGTTCGTGTGTTTGTCATCCGTGACGATCGGGAACCGGTGACGGAACGAGGCCAGCTGTCCTGCCGAGGCACCGCGGAATCCGTAAATGGACTGGTTGGGGTCTCCCACCGCGGTGACTGGGTGTCCATTGCCGAACAGTGCGGAGAACAATTCCAGTTGTGCGTGGGAGGTGTCCTGAAACTCGTCGAGCAGGACCACCGCGTATTTTTCCCGTTCGACCGCGCCCACTTGTGGGTAATCTTTGGCCAACCGTGCGGCGAACGCTACCAGATCCCCGTAATCCAGGAGCTGGTTTTCCCGCTTGTATTGCGTGAATTTAATGGCCAGCTGTGCCACCAGTTTCTGATTTTCAATGCTGGCAATGATTGTGTTCATGCCAGCCGTCGGAGTTTTTCCTTGGGCTTGATAGCCGGTGACCATGGGCATGAAGACTGTGTCGAGAAGTCGCTGTGGTTCTGCTGCGACACCCGTGGTATCAACTAAGTGTTCTGCGGACTCCGAGCAGAGTCGTGACGCAGCAGAGACAAGGGTGGAGGCCGCGTTCGTAAACTCAGAGAACTCTTCACGGTGCTCATCAAGAATTTCACGGATGATCATGGATGCGCGGGCATCGTTGATGAGCTCAGCTTCTGGTTCAACGCCCAGACGCAGCCCATGTTCGCGCACGAGCGACTGCGCGTAGGAGTGGTAGGTGGAGACCATGGGTTCACCGAATGGTTCGGCGGCGTCCGGTTCTTCCAACAGACCGGCACTCACCAGGGCACGAAGTTTGGCGTTGACTCGCTCGGCCAGTTCGCCGGCAGCCTTCCGGGTGAAAGTCACGCCCAAGATTTGTTCTGGTCGGCAAATACCGTTGGCTACAAGCCAAGCGACCCGATCCGCCATGGTTGCTGTCTTGCCCGACCCAGCACCGGCAACAACCAAACGCGGATCAAGGTTCGCCTCGATCACCGCGGCTTGTTCCTCCGTTGGCCGGAAGGTTCCCAAGGCATCAGCAATGTCAGCTGAGGTGATGCGGGGGTTCTGTTCCATGAGGGTGTGCTCTCGTTTCGGTGCCATCACTCAGTCACCTGAGTTCCGGAAGGGTTTTCTGGGGTGATGTCTTTGGTTCCTCCGAAGGTTTCGGCTGAGGAAATGGCCGCGAAGTAGCTTTGTTGGAGTAGCGCCGAACACAGTTCTAACAGCGGAACTGGGTCAATGTCGGCCTCCGCCAGCGGCGGCTGATCCCGCGTGAACGAGGGAATCTTGACATTGTTTTCGGCCCCAAGCTGGACCAACGAGGCCTGCTCAATCTGAGGTAGCTGATCAACTGCTATGTCTGTGAGTTCTTCCAGTTCGACCGCACCTGCGTTATAAGCAAGCTGGTAGAGGGCCAGCTGGATGTGTGCTGCTACGTCCTTTTTCGAAGGAACACGACTACCGGTCTTGAAATCGATGATCCGAATCTTGCCGGCTTCGGTTTTCTCTATCCGGTCAATCACACCGGAGAGGAAGACGGTGTTGCTTTCAGTTTGGTGCTCGTGCAGGAAACGCGCCTCCACCGCAAGCACTTCGGTTTTGTGGATCAACACATGCCGGTAGTAGTTGGCCAGCGCCGCAATCATCCCCGTGATGCGTTTACCCATTTGCTGCCCGAAATAGCCGTGCAGGTTCAGATTGGTGAGCAGTTTTGTGGCAGCTGATTCAAGTTCCTCTAAGCTGCCGGAGGGGTGTGTTTCTGCCAAGTAGTGAATCATGGTTCCGACGTGCCGGTACAGATCGGATTCTCCCGGGGCGCTATCATCGCCCATTTGATCAAAGAGCCAGCTGACCGGATTGGCGACCAGCGATTCAACTTTGGAAGGTGAGAGTCGCATATCCTCACCGGCCTGGAATAGCGGCTGGGTACTGCTGCGTTCGGCCACACCCCACCAGTGTTCGGGCCGGGCAGCTTCTAGTTCCGCATGAGTTTGGCGGGCCAAGAAGCCGAGTATCCCGGCGACTTCGTCTGCGATAGCAGGATCGGCACTATTAGGACCTGTGACGAGGGTGCGCAGGTTCCGACGCAATTCCCCGACAATTTGTTGTGGTGTCGGGGGCACCGGTACGTCCGTTAGTGGAGTATGTTCCGCTGTGAATTCGGTGCCTTCGTTGGGAATGTATTGCAGGAATGTGGAGGGCTGCTGGTCGTTGTCGGCGATAGCGATCGCCACGAGTTTGTTTCGTGCCCGGGAGATGGCTGTTGCGAAACTGCGCAGTTCGTCGTTGCGAATACTCTGTCGACGCGCCAGCTGAGCTTCTTGCCCGATGTGGGGCTGGTTTTCGAGAACTTCGACGAGCTCGGTTGACCCAAGGAGGGTGCCGCGGGGCTGCTCGTTGGGCCAGCGTCCCTGTTGTAGACCGGCGACAATGACGTGGGAAAAGTGCAGTCCCGCAGCCGCGGCCGGTGTCAGGATCGCGATTGCGTCAGAGTTCTGTCCTGCACGAGACAGCGAGTCCGTGGGCAGATCGAGTGCTTGGATGTGCTGGACGAACTGGGTTGCGGTGGCCGCCAAGTTTTGATCTTGGAATCGTTTGGCGACTTGGAAGAGCGTGACAACGGCATCTAAATCATGGTTCGCGTGCAATCCTTCCGCCCCGGGATGGGCACTGCGTTCTTTCCACTGCTCTGCCACCCCGGTCGCCGACCACAATTCCCACAATGTGTCTTCGGCGAACTGTGCTGGGTCCTGCAGGCTCCGTATGGTCCGGGCAAGAACCGTGATGAGCTTACGTAGCGGAGCGAATGACGACCACTGCTGGTAGGGCTCACGCAAATGTGCGGGCAAATCTGGTGACTGTAGCGGGTCCAGTTCTCGCCGCAACGCCATCGTCGCCAGTGTTGCCAGTCTCTCGCGCGCTGTACCGGTCCAACGCAAGGCCTCCATTGCCGGAGCATCGATAAGTTCGTCTCCAGTCTCCTCTGTTCCGGCAGTGACTGGCCTGCGGATGACTTGCTTGCGCAGTGCGCGTAGCTGGAGATTTGTCATCCCGATGTAAGTCCCACGCAGTGCAGCCTCTAGTGTGCGCACTGAAAGTTCAGGTTCGTCTTCTGCCGCCAGTTCGATCGAGATCTGCAGCAGGTTCAGCAGTGCTGCAACGGCCGGTTCTTCTGCCAAGACCATGTCTGAAACCGTGGTGCGTACCGGCACTCCCTCCGTCCGCAAGAATTTGGCGAAAGAACTGACTTGGGCGCCGTTACGAACGATGATCGCTTGCTGGGAGAGCGGGACCGGTGCGATACCTTGGTTCGCATCTCCTTTGAGCCAGTTCAGCACATAGGAAAGGACAAGGAGATCTTGTTCGGCCACCGATCCGGTTAGGGCCACCTCGGTCTCGGTACGAGCGTGTTGATCATTGTCTGGTGCGCCTTCGAGCCGAGCCAGCACAGCATCCCCGGTGGCGCCGATACTGGTTGTCACACGCTGATAAGCCCGGGCCAGATCACCGTGCAGCGTGTGAGAGTGATTCACATGGATTTTTTGATCCCAAGAGATGGTGCCGGCTGAAGCATTCAACAGCTCGGGCCGGGCACCACGGAACCCCTGAACCACGGTATCGGCGCACCCCACTGCGACAAGAGGTTTACCGGCACCGAGGACGTTCAATAGTTGGTGCATCGCAGGGTTGGCTTCTTGAAGGTCATCGATCAACACCAATTTGAGCCGCTCACGTTCCTTGCGAAAGAACTCTCCGAAACCGCTGCTGTTGGGAAGATCAGCGCCCGCTTCTTCTGCCCCGGCGCGCATGATGGTGACGGCAGTCGAAATCAAGCTGGCAGGATCGAAGCGGCCGGCTTCATTCAACTGCATGACCTGGGTGTAGTCGGTGAAGAGTTGGCCCAGCAGCGGCCATACTTCTGGTGTGGCGTCTGTGCGCTGACAGAGTTCTTCAAGTCCTTGCTGATCGAGACCGTATTCTTGCATCCGGTCAAAGAACTCGCGGACTTCTTTCCGGAACCCGGCGGTGCTGGGGGCAAACCCCAGGTCCGCTGGCCAATCAAGCTGGGCCCCAGCGATGAGATCCTTCAGGATGGCGTCTTGGTCCGCGCCGGTGAGTAAGGCCGGGTCCACGTTCTCGTAGTGGGTCAGGCCGGCTTCAAAGGCCCGCGCGATGAGGTGAAAGGCGTAGGAAGACCAAGTCCGGACAGGAACGGTGGAAATGGTAGCGCCGGAGACTGCGTTAATGCCGCTTTTGAGCCGGTCTGCGGCCACCCGAGTCGGCGCCAGCACAAGCAATGCTTCGGGGTCATGGCCAGCTTTCAGGTAGCGGGCCGCTTCATCAATGATGAAACGGGTCTTTCCGCACCCGGCTGGACCTTGGATCAGTGTTGGTCCGTTGAGTTCCTCAGGATCGCTCTTCCACAGTGGCTTCTGCAGCATTCACTCCGCCTTCCTTCGCTTGTTATTCCATCACATCGGTGGGACATCTTTAGTAGGCTGAGTCTCGTGAGCGATTTAGGACAACAAGAGCTTTTTGAGATGCCTGGCCAAGACAAGTGGCACGAAAACCTGCGGGCTGGTTTTGATTTAGAGACGACCTCGCCGGAACCAACCGAGGCCCGGATCGTGACCGCTTCGCTAATCGTGGTCGATGGTGCCGGCAATGTCGCCAACCACCAAGAATGGCTGGTCAACCCGGGGGTCCCTATTCCCCCTGCGGCCGCTAACATCCATGGGGTTACCGACGAGCGGGCCCAACGCGATGGGCTGCCAGCCGTGCTGGCCGTATCGCAGATTGCAATGCAGCTGAATCAGTTATTTGAAGCAGATATCCCAGTCGTCGCGTTCAATGCTTGCTACGACTTCACCGTGATGGCTGCAGAGGCGCAACGTCATCATGTTGTGTTCGGCGATCCACGCCCGGTGATTGATCCCTATGTGATGGACAAGCAGGTTGATCGGTACCGCCGCGGCAAACGTACGCTGGCCGATGTTGCCGCGTTCTACCAGGTGCCCTTGCAGAATGCGCATACCTCTGCCGCCGACGCCATGGCTGCAGTTGGGGTGGCCGATCAAATCGCTCGGAAGTATCCGGCCGTGCAAATCCCGGCTACCGAGCTGCATGACGCACAAGTTCAATGGAAGAAGGAACAAGCAGCTGGTCTGCAAGAGTTCCTGATGCGTAAGAACCCCAACGCGTTCGTCGATCCGCGTTGGCCCGTCGCTTTGGACTAGGTTTTTCACGGCACGCGCTTAAACAGCTTGTTAGAGAACGCGATGGGCGGGCATCCAACTTGGATGTCCGCCCACCGTTTCTGAGTGCAATTTTGCGTCTGTGGACTACTCCGCCTTGGCAGCTGCTGCGGCTTGGGCCGCTGCCGGGAGCGCAGCGTAGATGCGGTCCATGGCTGCATCGTCGTGGCTGCTAGAGACGAACCAGGCTTCAAACACGCTCGGCGGTAGGTAGACACCTTGTTCGAGCATCGAGTGGAAGAACGCGTTGTAGCGGAACACTTCTTGGTTCTGTGCATCAGCGTAGTTGCGCACGCCGTTCTCTGCCGTGCCGAAAGCAACCGAGAATAGGGAGCCGACAGACTGGATGGAGTGATTGACGCCTGCCGCGTTGAGCGCTTGAGCAATCTGCTCCTGCAGCTGTGCGGAACGGCTATTGATGTGCTCGTACACCTCGGCGGTGGCGTTCGCCAGCGTCGCAGCACCGGCTGCCATTGCGACTGGGTTTCCGGAGAGCGTACCTGCTTGGTACACCGGGCCCAGTGGGGCCAGGAAGTCCATCACTTCAGCGCGTCCGGCCAGTGCAGCCGCAGGCATGCCGCCGCCGATGACCTTACCGAAGGTGAAGATGTCCGGAGCCCAGTTTTCGTCTTGAACCAGCCCGAAATAGCCGGCTTCAGAAAGCCGGAAGCCGGTAAGCACTTCATCCAGAATCATCAAGGCACCATGCTCGGTGGTGAGTCTGCGGATGGTGGCGTTGAAGCCTTCAGCAGGCTCAACCACGCCCATGTTGCACGGGGCCGATTCGGTGATGACTGCGGCGATCTTATCGCCGTGGGTGTTGAATGCTTCTTCTAGGGCGGCTGCATCGTTGTAGGGCAAGACGAGCGTTTCCGAAGCTTGTGCTTCGGTGACTCCGGCGGAGCCAGGCAGTGCGAGGGTGGCTACCCCCGATCCGGCTGCGGCCAGCAGTCCGTCCGAGTGGCCGTGGTAGCAGCCGGCGAACTTCACGATCAGGTTGCGTCCGGTGTAACCGCGAGCCAAACGGATCGCTGTCATGGTGGCCTCGGTGCCGGTGGAGACCATCCGGACCTTCTCAACGGTTGGTACCCGGGAGGTGATGTAGCCTGCGAGTTCGGATTCTTTCGGCGTGGAAGTTCCGAAGCTCAGCCCGGCATCGACGGCCTCATGCACGGCTTTGATGACAGCCGGGTGCTGGTGGCCTAGGAGCATGGGCCCCCACGAGCACACTAGGTCGACGTACTCTTTGCCTGCGGCGTCCCACAGCAGCGGCCCATCAGCTTTCACCATGAAGGCTGGAGTTCCGCCAACAGAGCCGAAGGCACGTACCGGAGAGTTCACCCCACCTGGCATCAAGGACTGTGCCCGTGAGAATAGTTCGGTATTGGTAGTCACGTGAAAAACTCCTTAACGGTTTGCCAGCCAGCGGCCGACTTCGACTGCCCAGTAGGTCAGGACCTGATCGGCGCCAGCACGGCGGATGGACAGAATTGACTCTTCGATGGCTGCTTCCCGGTTGATCCAGCCGTTGGCGGCGGCAGCTTCAATCATGGCGTACTCTCCGGAGATTTGGTACGCGGAGACCGGGACCGGGGACATTGCCGCCACATCAGCCAGAATGTCGAGGTAACTCATGGCCGGTTTGACCATGACCATGTCTGCGCCCTCCTCTAGGTCAAGTTCGACTTCCAGCAGGGCTTCACGTCGGTTTGCCGCATCCATTTGGTAGGTTCGGCGGTCACCCTTGAGTTGGGAGTCGACGGCTTCGCGGAAAGGGCCGTAGAACGCGGACGCGTATTTGGCGGCGTAGGCCAATACGGCAACGTTGTGGTGGCCTGCGGTGTCGAGCGCAGCACGGATGACACCAACTTGACCGTCCATCATGCCGGAGGGGCCCAGAACGTCCGCGCCGGCTTCGGCCTGCGCGATGGCCATGGCGGCGTAAATGTCGTTGGTTTCGTCGTTGTCGACTTCACCAGCGGCGTTGAGCACACCGCAGTGGCCGTGGTCGGTGAATTCGTCCAAGCACAGATCGCTCATGACGATCAGCTCGTCACCCACTTCAGCTTTGACGTCCCGAATGGCTTTGTTCAGTACACCGTCCGGGTCGGCTCCGGCACTGCCGCGGGCATCGTGTTCTTCCGGGACACCGAACAACATGATGGCGCCCAAGCCCAGTTCGACGGCTTCAGCCGCTGCTGCTTTGAGGGAGTCGGTGCTGTGTTGGACGACGCCCGGCATGGAGGTGATCTGGATTGGTTCCTGTGCACCTTCTTTGATGAAGGCCGGCAGGATCAGGTTGCGGGCTTCCAGTGAGGTTTCGGCGACGAGGCGGCGCATGGCCGGGGTACGCCGCAGTCGGCGCGGTCTGTGCTGCGGAAATGCCATCGGGGTCAGTCTCCTTGGTCGATTCAATATGAAGGTAAGTATTCAAGTAGCCAGCGGTACACGCTGCGGGCATCTGGCTTGGGCAGTACCGCCGTGATCGGCAGTCCGGTTGCGGTCATGGCTTGGGCGGTTGGCTGTCCAATCGCCAGCAGTGGCGGCAAGACCAGCGAGGGGAAGTCCTCAGCCAACCCTGCGTAGGCCCGGGCGTTAGAGGGGCTGGTTAACACCACGGCGGTCACGGCGCCGACTTCTCCTGCCAGTGACTCAGCGTCGTGAACGGTACCGCCTCTCGCAGCTGGCAGCAGGCGACGGTCTTGTGACAGCCGCGAATCAGCCGGCACCGTCTGGTAGGCGGTCACGCGGTTGACGGTGTAGCCCTTGGCCTGTAACCCGGTTTGCACGGTGTCAGCTGCAATCTCTGAGACCGGCAGCAAGACCGCGTTGCGTCCTGTTGGTTCTGCGCTGTCGAACTCGGCCACGAGTCCTTCACCAGATTGGTTGTGTTCAGCCACGAAGTCTGCTCGCAGGTCCGTTACCTGCTCGAAGATCGCGGCTGTTCCGCCACCGACCATCCCCCAGCGGACGTCTGCTTCAAAGTCGAAGAAATCCATCTTGGCTAGGGCACGCACCGCATTCGGGCTGGTGAGCACGACCCAGTCGTAGACCCCTTCGGCCAATTCGGTTCTGGCTTGCTGCAAGCCGCCCGTGTCGGCCGGCAACACAAAGTCCAGCAGGGGCAGCAGTTCTACGTCAACGTTGAGTTCAGCCAGTTCTTTTTCCAGAAGTCCGGCTTGCCCAGGTTGGCGGGTGAGAACGATGCGGTGCATGAGGGGTCTAGCCGAAGTGGTTTTCCCGGGTAATCAGGTGTGCTGCGCTGTGCCGCAGTTCTTCAGCCACGCTGGCGCCGAGCGCGTCAGCGCTGGCTTCTGCGTCGGTTTCATTGTGGTCAACGGTGATCTGGCCGCTGGCGGTGACGTGTTCTGAGCCGTCAACGTTGGCGACAATGACATCGAGTTTCAACTCACCGCTGTCTTCGTTGTACGTTGCATAGCCACCGATCGGTGCGGCACAACCTGCGGCGAGGGTGCGCAACACGGATCGTTCGGCAACAACCGCCAATCGAGTTGGCAGGTGATCGTAACCGGCCAGCATGCTTGCCAGCTCTTCTTCGACTGCCCCATCTGCTGTGGCACGAGCTTCGATTGCTAGCGCGCCCTGTCCCGGTGCGGGCAACATCACGGATGGGTCGAGGTACTCGGTGACGAACTCTTCCCGGCCCAGCCGGATCAGGCCGGAGGCGGCCAACACGACCGCGTCTAGATCGCCCTGTTTGCCCTCAATGACCTCTCGACCCTCGCGGCGCACTCGCCCGAGCCGGGTGTCGACGTTGCCGCGGATCCCCACGATGTTCAGGTCCGGCCGTGCCAGTTTCAACTGGGCCGCGCGACGGGGTGAACCGGTACCGATCACAGCACCTTCAGGCAGTGTGGCCAGCGTGTGTCCGTCGGCAGCGCAGAGTGCGTCCCGGACGTCTTCACGCACCGAGTATGCCCCGATCACCAACCCAGGGTAGCCGGCTGCGGGTAGATCTTTGAGCGAGTGAACCGCTACATCACAGGTATTGTCCAACAGAGCCTGTCGTAGGGCTGCGACGAAGACGCCAGTACCGCCGATTTTGGTCAGCGGTGCCATGTTCACGTCCCCTTCGGTCTTGATGAGGACGATCTCGTGGTCGCGGCCACCCAGTTCGCTCAACGCGCGGGCGGCCATTCCGGTCTGCGTGGTCGCCAGAGCGGATCCGCGGGTACCTACCCGGAAGCTAGCCATGAAGTACGGTTACTCCTTCACCAAGGTGGAACGGACTTTGGAATCGACGGCACCAATGGTGGGCCGCTGGGTACCGTCGCGCATGATCTTCACGCAGCACTCCGGCCGGCAGACATCGAACCATGGGCCGAGCAGGGTTTCGGCCTTCTGTTCGCTCTGGTGCTGTACGTCGTGGCGTTCGCACACGAGGTCCACGAGGCCCTTGACGAACTGCGGGTCGGTACCCGGGGTCGGTGTGCGCGCGAACGCAAGGTTTTGTTCCTCGGCGGTTTCTTTCGCTTCGGTGTCCAGATCCCAGATGACTTCCATGTGGTCGGACACAAAGCCCAGCGGAACCACCACAACGCCCTTCGTGCCGGTTTTGGCAAGATCTTCGATGGCGTCGTTGATGTCTGGTTCCAACCACGGGATGTGTGGGGCGCCGGAGCGGGACTGGTAGACCAGTGACCAAGCTGGTTTGTTCTCCAGCCCGAGTTCTGCCACGTCCAAACGCTTGAAAATCTCTTCGGCAACGGCCAAGTGCTGGGCCGAGTAGACGTCATTGGCGTTGACGTCATCGCCCAAGGATTGCTTCAGCTCGGCAGCCAAGTCGCGTGGACCGGCGGCCTCAGCATCAGTCATGGGAATCGAGTGGGTGGCGAACAGAACCTCGATGGCGCCATTCGGATCGATGTCTTTGGCCTTCAGCTGCGCCACGACGTCCTTGATGCCCTCGACAACCCCGTCGTAGAAGGGCTCCACGAAGCCAGGGTGGTCAAAGTATTGGCGGATCTTGTCAACTTCCAGCTTGCCTTCCAGCCCGGTGGACTGCAGGGCCATACCTAGGTCTTCACGGTATTGGCGGCAGGAAGAGTAGCAAGAGTAGGCGCTGGTGGTCAGCACGAGCAGGCGACGGTGCCCTGCGTCGTAGATTTCTTGCAGGATCTCAGGGATGTACGGGTCCCAGTTCCGGTTGCCCCAGTACACGGGCATGTCGATGCCCCGTTCGGCCAGCTCGGCCTCCAACGCGGCTTTGAGCGCACGGTTCTGGGCGTTGATGGGGCTGACACCACCGTTTTCCCGGTAGTGCGTGGCGACTTCTTCCAGTCGTTCATCAGGGATACCCCGGCCACGGGTGACATTGCGCAGGAACGGCAGAACGTCCTCTTGACCTTCCGGGCCTCCGAACGAGGCCAGCAGCAACGCATCGTAGTGCTTCGGCTGCATGCGGCCGGCTTCGTTGTAGCCGGTTTCAGGGTCAAAACTCACTTGTTGTACCTTTCGTAAATGATCCTTGGCCGGGGTGCTCGCCCACGGTGTTCTTAGCCGATGACTTCGGCGACTTCTTCAGCGGTGATCCGGCGCCCGGTGTAGAACGGAACTTCTTCCTTCACGTACAGGCGGGTTTCGCTGTTGCGGAGGTGACGCATCATGTCCACGAGGTGGATGAGTTCAGGGGATTCCAGAGCCAGCATCCATTCCCAGTCTCCCAGCGCGAAGGCGGAGGTGGTGTTTGCCAGTACCATGGGGAACTCTTGGCCGAGTGCTCCGTGTTCGCGCAGCATCTGACCGCGCTCCTGTGGCTCCATCAGGTACCACTCGTGGGTGCGGACGAATGGGTAGACCACCAGCCAGTTCTCTGGTTCCTTGCCGCGCGCAAATGCCGGCACGTGGTCCTTGGCGAATTCTGCAGGGCGGTGCACACCCATAGCGGAGAACACGACGGTGGTGTCGGAAAGCATATTGGTCCGGCGCAGGGTGCGAACAGCGGCCTGCAGTTTTTCAGGCGAAGTGCTGTACATCCACGTCATGATGTCGGCGTCTGCGCGCATAGCGGAGACATCGTAGATACCGCGAACGGTGACATCGTCGAGATTGTCGAGAGTTTCTTTGAAGTCCGCAACGTCTGCGGTGCGATCAGCGTTGATCCCATTGCGTGCGAACACGGTGTAGAGGGCGTAGTAGTCTTTGACCTCGGTCATTAGCGGGTTTTCACAACCTTTACTTTTGGGCACTGCCCGGCGCGGGCAGCGCGGGTTTTTGTTGCTCCCAAATCTTTACCTTATCGCGGTTAGCTGAGCGTCTTCTGCACGTCCGCGACGACAGCGACCAACCCGGTCCCAGCCAGCCATGCGCCGACGGCATCGACCCGCGGCAACTCAGCCAGCTTTTTCCGGAATGCGGAAACTCTTTCCCGGTGTCCGATAGTAGCGAACGGAAGGGCTCCAAGCCAACGCACCACTCCGGAATCGACAATGTCCGCCGGCTGCAGTTCAATGCCGGTGATCGCGGCCGCGTCGTTGAGGGCGGCGGCAATGAGCTTCTCGTCTTCTGAGCCATAGCCGAGGCGGCCTGGTTCATCGGAGATACGTCCGTAACTCAGGCGCAGCAGGTGACGGTCGGGATTCTGGGCTGCGAGCGCGTCGCGGATCCATGCCCACTTGGCCGACGCATGGGTCAAGGCTTTAGCGTCGATGTCTTTGACGAGGGGGGAAACAAGCACGCCGGTCCCCCGGGGCGCTGCCGCAAGTTCCGGATGGTCCACGACGAGTGAAACCAAGGCCACGCCGGTGCCTGGCTCAGGCCGGTACTTCTCGAATTCCGCATCGGTTGCGGCTAGGAGATCCACGGCGGTCGGTCCGTCCGTGGCAACAACGACGCGCTCGGCGGTGAGTTGGCCGCCAGTGGTGCTGAGTCGGTGCGGTTGCCCCAGTTCCAGCGCGGTCACGGCAACATCGGTGTGCACAACCACGTCCTGCTCCGCCAGCTTTGCCAACAACGCCGTGGTCAGGGTGTTCATGCCACCGGCGAGTCCGCCAACCGCGGAGCCCGGCTTCCCGGACACCGTTTGTCCTGCGGCCAGCCGTTGGGCATAGACCGCTGCACAGAGCGAGCCTTCGGCTACGACCCGCTCCAGCAGACCGGGCGCGACCGTCTCCAGATCGAGGGTTTGTGGATCAGCGGCGTGGACACCAGAGACGACCGGTGTGACCAACAGGTCAAGAACTTCTTGACCCATCCGGTCAACCACCAGTTCGGCCACGGATGCTTGTGGCCCGCCCGGTTGGGCGAGGCGCTCACGCCAGTGATCGATCGGTTTCTCAAGGTCTTCTCGGGCCCGCTGCAGACCTTCGGCCGAGAGCGCCTGGATGGTTTCTTCGGCTTCGAGGTCACCGGGAATGCCCAAGATTCCGGTGCGTGGCATCGGCTGGGCGCCTTCCGGCAACACCAGCCACGCACCTGCCGGGTTCGGCTCGATCCGCTTGTCCGCGATACCGAGTTCGGTCAGCAACTCTGGGATGACGGCGGATCGGGTGGCATATGATTCGGCGCCGGCATCTGCGGTGAGCCCGGCTATGCTTTGACCGCTGACGCAGCCACCGCAGTGATTGGTTGCTTCCAATACGGCAACTCGGGCGGTGCCGTTCTTGCGCAGCTGCCATGCGGCGGTAAGACCGGAGATCCCACCGCCGATGACAATCGCGTCAAAATGTTTGCTCATCGGCCCGGCTGCGCGTGGATGTATTCCACGATGCGGGTGAGCACGTCCGGGTCAGTCGTCGGAGGCACGCCGTGACCAAGGTTCAGCACGTGACCTGGGGCGTTCTTGCCGGCGGCGATCACTGCGTCGATGTCAGCCTTCAAGGGCTCCCACCCTGCCGTCAGCAGCGCCGGGTCGATGTTGCCTTGCAGTGGGGTGTCGGCGCCGACCCGCTGCGCTGCAACGTCCAGCGGCAGCCGGTAGTCAACGCCAATGACATCTGCGCCGGCCTCCTTCATCGCGGTCAACAGCTCGCCGGTGCCGGTACCGAAGTGCACCTTCTGCACACCCAGATCATCTAGATCGGCGAAAACCTTGGCCGAGTGTGGCTGCGCGAACTCTTGGTAGTCCTTCAGGGAGAGGGAACCGGCCCACGAGTCGAACAACTGGATTGATGAGGCGCCGGCCTCAACTTGAGCGCGGATGAATTGAGCGGTGACGCGTCCGGCCCAATCGGCTAGCGCGTGCCATGTCTCGGGATCAGCATGCATCATGGAGCGTGGACCCAAGTGGTCACGGGTCGGCTTACCTTCGACCATGTAAGCGGCCACGGTAAAGGGTGCACCACCGAAGCCAATCAGCGGGGTGGAACCGAGCTCGGCCACCGTCAGCGCTACTGCTTCACGGATCGGGTCCAGTGCTGCATCGTCGAGTTCGGGCAGCGCTGCAACTTTTTCTGGGGTGTCGATGGCTTCGCCAAGGACCGGCCCAACGTTCGGCACGATTTGGACGTCGACACCGGCGCACTTGACCGGGATGACAATGTCGGAGAAGAAGATCGCGGCATCAACCTTGTGCCGACGGACCGGCTGCAGCGTGATCTCTGAAGCCATCTCCGGGCGCAAGCACGATTCGAGCATTTCGGTGCCTTCACGCAACTTGCGATATTCAGGCAAAGAACGGCCGGCTTGCCGCATGAACCACACCGGAAGGGTCTCGCTGCGTTCACCACGGTACGCCTTGATCAGCGTGGCATCGTGGGTCAGACCAGAATTCAGTGGGTGGTCGGCGGAGAGAGCCGGATATAGAAGAGTCGAAGAATCGCTAACCATGTCTTCGATTCTGCCCTACTTCGTTTCAGATGTAGAATTGAAGCGCTGTGGTTTTCTTTTCACTTATCGCATCGCATACGAAGCTTGATTTAGAAACGGTCGCCCAACTCAGTACCGGGGCTGACCGTGTCTTGTCCTGCCTGCCGGAGGACAACGTCGTCCGTGGTGGTGTCGTCTTAGCCACCTGCAACCGCTACGAGCTCTACATTGAAGCTCAGGGCTCGGGCCCGGACGCAGTGCAGACAGCGGCAACGCAGGTCTATCAGGCGATTTCCGTCTCCTGCGGCATCGCGTACGAGATCATCGTCTCGGCTTTCACTCTGAAGATTTCCGATGAAGCGGTCCGGCACCTGTTTGAAGTCGGCGCCGGTCTCAACTCCGCCGTTGTGGGGGAACGTGAAATCGCCGGCCAGGTTCGCCGCGCCCTCTCCGAAGCCCAAGAAAAGCACACCGCGACCGGGCACCTGAACCGGTTGTTTGAGTCCGTCACCCGCACCGCCAAAGAAGTCGGCGCAAAAACAGAACTTGGCGCTCAGGGACGTTCGGTGGTTTCCGTAGCACTGGATCTGACCGAAGACTTGGCCACCACTGAGCGATTCTGGCCAGAAGCCAAGATTGTGCTCATTGGCACTGGCGCGTACGCAGGTACCGCCATGGCGCAGCTTCGTTCCCGCGGCGCTCAGCACATTTCCGTTCATTCCTCCTCCGGGCGCGCCGCAGACTTCGTAGCCGATCGTGGTGGGTTCGCACTGGATGATGCCACGCTGCCGGATGCTGTTGCTGAAGCTGACGTGCTCATTGGCTGCTCCGGCGGGGAGCGTCGCTTGAGCTTGGAGCAGCTGCAGCAGGTCCGGGGCACCCAAAAGCACCCTCTGGCCATCCTCGACTTGGCCCTCTCCCATGACTTTGATCCCGCTGTTGCCCAGCTTCCTGGGGTTGAACTGATCACCCTTGAATCGGTCAAGAACGCTGCGCCACAATCCGCTGATGCGGCCCTCATGCAGGCCCAGGCCATTGTGGAGCGTGCCATTGGGGAATTCCTGACCGAACTTCGGGAGCGTACCGCCACGGATGCCATCGTTGCGCTGCGGGAACATACGCATGAAGTGCTGGAAAATGAGATGGCGAAGGTTCGTTCCCGACACGGGTGCACCGCCGCAGCTCAAGAGGTCGAGTTCGCACTACGTCACCTCGTGCGGGAGCTTCTCCACGTTCCGACCATTCGGGCCAAGGAGCTAGCCGCCTCTGGTCGAGCAGCCGAATACGTGGCCGCTCTGGAGTCGCTGTACAACATCGATCAAAACGAGATCGAATCCCGTGCTGAGCGTCGCAAAGCACTAGCGGCAGCTAAGAAACGTAAGGCGCTGGAGAACAAACGCCGGCGGCAACGCCTCGCGGAAGGCAAGAGCTGCCCAACGAGCACAGATTTGCGGGATTCCGCAACCGGTTAAACGGTAAATGGAGGACTACCCCGAGTAACATAGCTACCACGAGTTATGTTTCTTGGAGGTAACGCAATGAAGCCGAGCCCTCGTGGTCGTCCATTCAAGTCCGGTACACCCCGGCTGCCCCGTGCTGAGCGTCGGGAATCCCTGCTCAAAGCCGCCACTGAAAGCTTTGTGGAGCGCGGCTACGACGGTACATCCATGGACAGCATCGCCGAGCGTGGCGGAGTTTCAAAACCTGTGTTGTACCAGCACTTCGACTCGAAGCACGATCTCTACATGGAGATCCTGCTCGCCGCCGTGCGCCAACTGCGAGACCGAGTCACTGCCGTCTTAGATAATTCCCAAGCACCCTACGATCGGGTGCGAGCCGTGGTGACCGCGTACTTCACGTTCGTAGATGAGGAATGTGATGCTTCCAAGCTCATTTACACCGCGGCGGTGGCTTCCGATCAGCAAATCTACTCCGTGGTGCAGAACCTGAGGCACTCATTGGCCCGTGAGTTCGCCGACAATATCGCCTCCAGCGCAGAGATCGATAAGCCGACCGCTGAACTTCTGGGTCACGGCCTGGCGGGGATGCTCACCACTGCGAGTGAACATTGGTTCAGTGAATCCAACGGAATCACACGCGAGGACGCGATCCGCTCACTGACTAAGGTCTCCTTTTTCGGCATCAACTCACTGGATGAGGACGCTGCCAGCTAGTACCCGGTGGGGTAAAGTCACAACTGAAGACCCCCGTCTAGTTTGACTGAAGGAGCCCGCATGGAAATCCGCATTGGCATGCAGAACGTCAACCGTGAACTCGTCTTGGAAGTCGAGGACAGCGTCGATGACCTGACGAAGACCGTAGCCAAAGCCATCAAGGGTGGCGAAGAGCTCGTTTTGACCGATAAGAAGGACAAGACCGTGGTCGTTGCCGGTTCTTCCATCGCCTACGTTGAATGTGGTGATCCCGAGTCCCGCCAGGTCGGGTTCGTTCGCTAAGGCACACACCCGCCGCAGTCCTCGACTCAAGCGCACGCGCCGTGAGCTCCACCAAGGAGGTTCACGGCGCGTTTTCGTGTGCGCTGCAAAAGTTAAGCAGCATGAGGTTTCGTGGAAATTGGGGCTGAACCGTTAGACTGGTACAGAAGATTGGATGCCCGGTCGCTAGCTCTGTGATGTTTCTAAACCGATCGGCTTCCACAGAGAGCACCTGCTGTGGCTCCGCCAACAACGCTTGGTCGTTGGCGTTGAGCATCCCACCTTAGCTCGTGGTGCGCGACCGATTGGAATATTCACTTTTATGACAACTGAACAAGAAGCACTCGATCAGACTCCCGAGGAACAGGTCCTCGAACAGCAACCCACCTTCGCTGAACTGGACGTACACCCGGACATCGTTGAAGCACTGCAGGCCAACGGCATCACGCATGCCTTCCCCATCCAGTCCATGACCTTGCCTATTGCGGTCACCGGTCAGGACATTATTGGGCAAGCCAAGACCGGTACCGGTAAAACCCTTGGTTTCGGCATCCCACTGATCCAGCAGTCGTGGGCACGGACCGACGCGGACTATAAGAAACTCACGCACGCCGGTGCCCCGCAGGGTCTGGTGATTGTGCCGACTCGTGAGCTGGCCGTCCAGGTTGCTGACGATCTGCAAAAGGCTGCCACCAAGCGCGGCATCCGGGTCACAACCATCTACGGTGGTCGGGCCTATGAGCCGCAGATTGCCGAACTGACGAACGGCACCGACATTGTGGTCGGCACCCCCGGGCGCCTCATCGACCTGCACCGTCAACGCCATCTGAACTTGGAGAACGTGCGCGGTGTTGTCTTGGATGAAGCCGATGAGATGTTGGACTTGGGCTTCCTGCCGGACGTTGAAACGTTGATGGCCGCTCTCCCACCGGTTCGCCAGACCATGCTGTTCTCGGCGACCATGCCCGGTCCGGTGATGACCTTGGCCCGTCGCTTCATGTCCCGGCCGATGCACATTCGTGCCGCAGACCCAGAAGACGACGGTGCCACCAAGAAAGACATCCGTCAGGTCATTTACCGCGCCCACCAGCTGGACAAAGACGAGGTTGTCGCCCGCATCCTTCAAGCCGAAGACCGCGGCCGGACCATCATCTTCACCAAGACCAAGCGCGCTGCCGCCCAGCTCTCAGATGAGCTGTCCCGACGCGGCTTTGCTGCCGGCGCCATCCACGGTGACTTGGGTCAGGGCGCACGCGAGCAAGCGCTGCGTGCGTTCCGCAACAACAAGATTGATGTCTTGGTCGCCACCGACGTGGCCGCCCGCGGCATCGACGTGGAAGACGTCACCCACGTCATTAATTTCCAGTGCCCCGAAGATGAGAAGACCTACCTGCACCGGATCGGTCGCACAGGGCGTGCCGGTCAAAAAGGCACCGCGGTGACATTCGTGGACTGGGAAGATGTTCCCCGCTGGCAGTTAATCAACCGCGCCCTTGAGCTGGACACGCCGGAGCCGGTTGAGACCTACTCTTCTTCAGACCACCTGTTCACGGACCTGAACATTCCGGCTGGCACCAAGGGCCGTCTGCCCCGTCATCAGCGCACCAAACCAGGTCTGGAAGCTGAAGAACGCGAAGAGCTGGATCGTCGTGACCGCAATGACCGTTCCCGCGGTCGTGGCCGTTCCGGACGCTCCGGAGGCCGTGGTCAACGGGGTGAGCGCGGCGAACGACGTTCTCGCCAGGGAGATGCTGGCGAAGCCAAGCCGCGGCGTAACCGTACCCGCACCAAACGTGTGGTGGATGGCGAAGCAGCTGCGAGTGAACACCCACGCCAGAAGCAAACCTCTGGAGAGCCACGCAAGCGTACCCGTACCCGTAACCGCCGTCGAAGCGGCGGCGCTAAGGACAACACCGGCGGTAGCGAAGCCTAAGAAGACTGTGTTTAGCGCCAATCGCGTTATCCAAGGGGAAAACCTGCCGGTCCTGCAACAGCTACCGGCAGGGTCTTTCACCCTCATTTACGTTGACCCACCGTTCAATACCGGCCGACGGCAACAACGGCACCACACCGCTACCACCCGGGTAGCCGACGGTACCGGAGACCGAATCGGCTTCAAAGGACAGTCTTACACTTCCGTTCGTACCAGACTGGCTAGCTACGACGACCAGTTCATCGACTACTGGGACTTTCTCATGCCCAGACTTCAAGAAGCATGGCGGTTGCTGGCGGAAGACGGCACCCTGTACGTGCATTTGGACTACCGGGAAGTGCACTACGCCAAAGTCATGATGGACATCATCTTTGGTCGTGAGTGCTTCCTCAACGAGATCATTTGGGCCTACGATTATGGCGCCAAATCGAAACGATCCTGGCCGGCCAAACATGACACCATCTTGGTGTACGTGAAGGATCCGAAAAAATACCACTTCGATTCCACTGAAGTGGACCGAGAACCGTACATGGCACCGGGGCTGGTGACGAAGGAGAAGGCCCAGCGGGGCAAACTCCCCACCGATGTCTGGTGGCACACCATCGTCTCCCCCACCGGCAGAGAAAAGACCGGTTACCCCACCCAGAAACCTCTGGGAATCCTCCGTCGCATCATCACCGCGTCGTCTCGCCCCGGCGACTGGGTCCTCGACTTCTTCGCCGGATCCGGAACAACCGGTGCAGCGGCAGCGGAATTGGGCCGCAACTTCGTGCTGATCGATCAGAATGACGAAGCGATCGATGTCATGCGCAAACGGTTACCCGAGTCGACACTGTTCACCGAGCAACTGCCGGCACAAGGGCGCTAGCGCGTCACCGGATAGTGCACATCGAGTAAGCCAAGCTCGTCGATCCGCTCCACGACCTCCAGGCCGACCGAGTTCTCACCCAACTCATTGGGCTTGCCGTAGCCGTGGTAGTCGGAAGAACCGGTCACGATCAGATCGTGGTCCGCGGCCAACTTCAACAGATACTCCCGTCCTGCCGGCGGATTGTCCCGATGATACACTTCCACACCGGCTAAGCCCGCATCAATCATGTCGTGGAAGACTTCCGCCGGCACGACGCGTCCCCGTTTGGAGGCCATCGGATGCGCGAAAACGGGCACCCCACCGGCCTGCCGGATCAGCTCCACGCCGTGGACGGGGTCCGGGGAATAGTGGCTGACATAGTATCGCGAGCGCGGATGAAGCAGCTCCACGAATGCCTCCGACCGGTCGTGAATAATCCCGGCCGCGACCAATGCGTCAGCAATATGGGGCCGCCCAATGGTGGCGCCGGGCGCGCACTGTTCTTCCACATCGGACCACTGGATGGGATAGTCCTCGTTGAGTCGCTCGACCATGCGGATCGCGCGTTCCTGCCGGGAGCGCCGGGACTGTTCGATCTCCGTCAACAAACCCTCGTGATAGGGATCATGCAGGTAGGACAGCACGTGCACGCTGATGCCGTTATCAGTGGTGCACGTCAGTTCCATTCCAGGGATGAACACTAGACCCAGCTGCTTTGCTGCGGTCGAAGCGGCCGCCCACCCATCAGTTGTGTCGTGATCGGTCAGGGCGAAGCCGCCCAACCCGGCCGCGGCTACTTTTTGCGCCAACTGAGTTGGGGTGTCTGTACCGTCGGAGACCACCGTGTGGGTGTGCATATCGAAGCGCATACCCCTTAGTGTAGACCGAAGCTAAAAGTGAGAGACTAAGGGGGTGACTAGCACTGACGACGTGAAGAATGATTCCCCTGTATCCGACGAGCAGCCGCTGGAAGAGCGTGTGAATAACCGCTCGCACCGGCCATCCTCAGATGCCTTCAAAGAGTTCATGGCTGCGCACTGGGCCGCAGACGATTCCGAACTGCCACCGGCAGATGAAGCTGCACCTTTTGCCCTGACTCGACGCGTGGAACTGTCCAAACAGTTCGCTGACACCACCGTGGTGATTCCGGCCGGCAACCCAAAGGTTCGCTCCAATGACACCGACTATCGGTTCCGGCCGCACTCGGCATTCGCCCACATGACCGGTCTGGGTGCTGACCACGAGCCCGATGCAGTGCTCGTGCTGGAACCAGTTGACCCAGGCACCGGTGACGGAGGCTCAGACCACCAAGCGACCCTGTTCTTCCGCCCCATGGCCGGGCGTGAGACCGAAGAGTTCTACGCCGATGCCCGCTCCGGTGAGTTTTGGATTGGCCCGCGCCCCACACTCGGCAGCTTGGCCGCACGGACCGGAATCCGGACCGAACACTTGGATCAGCTGGGCCCAGCCTTGGCGAAGAACGCCGGCCAAACCGCGGTTGCCTACTTGCGCGAGGTTGACGCCCAAGTAGATGCCCTCTTGCAAGACCAAGAGCTGGCCGATCCAAGCATCGAGCTGGCGGAGACACTCTCTGAGATGCGCTTGATCAAGGATGAGTACGAGATCGACCAGATGCGCCACTCGGTGGCTGCCACCATGGCAGGTTTCGATGACATCGTGGCCGCTCTACCCAAGGCAAAAGAACATCCACGCGGCGAACGCGTCGTAGAGGGCGCATTCTTTGCCCGCGCCCGCGCAGAAGGCAACGATTTGGGCTACGACACCATTGCTGCCTGCGGCAATAACGCGACGATCCTGCACTGGATCCGCAACACCGGAGAGGTCAAAGACGGTCAGCTGCTCTTAGTGGATGCCGGTATTGAAGCAGATTCGCTCTACACCGCAGACGTGACGAGGACGATCCCGGTCAGCGGTCGCTTCAGCGAGGTACAACGCCGCATTTACCAAGCGGTGCTGGATGCCAATGACGCGGCATTCGAGATTGTCCGGCCGGGGATCAAGTTCCGGGACGTGCACAACAAGGCTCTTGAAGTGCTCGCGCACCGACTCTCCGAATGGGGCTTGTTGCCGGTCTCCGTTGAGGAAGCACTCAGCGACGAAGGTCAGCAGCACCGCCGGTGGATGCCACACGGCACCTGCCACCATCTTGGACTCGATGTTCATGACTGTGCCCAGGCGCGCCGGGAAATGTATTTGGACGGGACCCTCGCCCCGGGGATGATCTTCACGATTGAACCCGGTCTGTACTTCAAGAAGGAAGACTTGGCGGTGCCGGAAGAGTACCGCGGCAACGGTGTTCGGATCGAGGACAACATCCTGGTCACCGAAGATGGCGGCGAGAACCTCACCGCATCGATGGCCCGCACCCCGGATGAAATCGAGGCGTGGATGGACCGCATCGCAGGCAAGTCTGCGTCCTAAACCGGCTGGGTACTAGGTCCAACGAATCAGGCCCGTCAATCACCCGATATGTTCGAGGATTGACGGGCCTAGATCGTTGAGTGAAGCATTGCGTCTATTGGGTCCGGTTCTCCGAGTCCCCGGCTTCGGTCTCTGCGGAATCTGGACGCTGGTCTGCGGTCTGTTCTTGCTGCTGATCGTCAATACGCACACCAAACTGTGGTCGACCATCAGGAAGATCCGGGAATCTGCCGGAGGCGCGTTCGGCCTGTGGTTGCTGCGCCTGTGGGGCGGATTGCCCCGCGCCGGCAGCAGGTTTGGGAGCTGGTGGAGTGTACGGGCGGTAGCCGGGTAGATCCTTCAAGAGGTTCTTGGCTTCACCGACGTAGTTGAAGGCGCAGACGACATCAAAGCTTGTGGCGATCATGTCTTTGGTGGAGATAAAGTCACGTTTACCACCGGTCATGGCGTAGCTGATCACCCCGAACAGCACCCACATTCCGATACCGATCCCCATGGTGGTTAGGATCTGCCCGAACATGTTGTCGGTGGGTGAGAACAGGGCCATGATGAAGCCGATGAACAGACCGAACACGGCACCTTGCATCGCCGCGTTCAGGGCGACACGAGCGTAGGTGAGTTTGCCGCGCACCTGCTCTACCGAGACCAGATCGTTGCCCACAATCGTGACGGCACGAACTGGGAAATCCTTATCGGCAAGGTAGTCGACCATTTCTTGGGCTTTGGCGTAGCGGTCGAAATGGCCTATGACCTCCCCGCGGGGCAGGCCGTTATCCTGCATGAATTCGCTGGGTGCGGGGGCATTCCTTGCCATGAGGTTTCACCTTCTGAAGGGTACATAGATTGATCTCTCAATCTAACTTTAGTGCCCTCACCTGCCCGGACGTTCCGTATTTTACGCCCAGCTGAATATCCTGCACTAGGCTTAGGGGTGTGAGTAGCAAGATCTTCGCGGGCCGGCTTCTTGGCCTAGACGTTTTCGATCCACTCGGTGACCGGCTGGGCCGAGTCCGGGATCTTGTGGTGCATGAACAGGGAATCCACTCCCCGCCCCAACTCACAGGTCTGCTCGTTGAAGTGCCCGGGAAGAAACGCGTCTTCGTTCCGATGACCCGCATTACCTCCATGGATTCACGACAAGTCATCAGCACCGGTCTGATTAACTTGCGTCGCTTTGCTAAGCGCGGGTCGGAAAAACTGGTGGCCGCCGAGTTGTTCGATCGTCGCATCACGTTGCGTGAAGATCCCACCCTGACCGCCCATATCGAGGACGTGGGCTTGGCTCAGACAACCCGATCTGATTGGCAGATCGCAGAATTCTATGCGGCGATCAGCGCCCCCAAGAGCCGCTCTGTCACCCGCAAACTTGTCAGTTTCGATGAGATTCGCTGGTATTCCGATGAGTTGGCACAGCCGGCGTCCCGGTTCCTAGCCCAGCACCAGGATGCCAAAGCGACCGAATTGGCGGATGCGATCTACGAACTTGGCGAGAAACGACGCCTCGAAATTGCCGAGGCGATGCAGGACGACCAGCTAGCCGACGTGCTGCAGGAGCTTCCCGACGATGATCAGGTAGAAATCCTTTCCCAACTGGCCCCCGAGCGTGCGGCCGACGTGCTGGAAGAGATGGACCCGGATGACGCGGCCGACCTGTTGAACGAACTGGCCGATCACCAGCAGCAAGAACTGTTGAACCTCATGGAACCGGATGAGGCCAAAGACGTCCTCCGGTTGATGGAGTACGACGAGAACACTGCAGGTTCCATCATGACCCCGGTGCCGGTGATCCTCTCCCCCGAAGCCACCGTCGCAGAAGCCATGGCCCATGTGCGCAAAGAAGACCTCACTCCCGCCCAGGCCGCCAGCGTGTACGTGTGCCGGCCCCCGTTGGAGACACCAACTGGGCGCTACTTGGGCGTGGTCCATATCCAGCAGTTGCTGCGTCACGCCCCACCGGAACAACTCGGGTCCATCATGGACACTGACTTTGAGCCGGTGTCTGACCAGACCGAACTGGCCGTCGTCACGAGGCTCTTGGCGGCCTACAACTTGACCTCGCTGCCCGTGGTCAATGACAGCGGCCGGCTGGTCGGCGCGTGTACCGTCGACGATGTGCTGGATCATTTACTGCCCGACGATTGGCGTGTCGCACACAACCGCTAACAGTATTGTTCGTTCCGATCATGTTCAAGGAGGCCCCCAATGCGCAAGAACACCGATGCCACCGGTCTCGATACTCCGGTTGAAGCCCGGCACCGTGGTCGGAACCGGTTTCGGCCCAACCCGGACTCCTTCGGGCAAACCACTGAGACCTTCGCCCGGTTCATGGGCACACCCCAGTTCCTGCTGTGGATGACAGTCTTCTGTGTCCTCTGGTTAGGTTGGAACACCGTCGCACCTGAAGCATGGCGGTTCGATTCCGCCGCGCTCGGGTTCACCGCACTGACCTTGATGTTGTCTCTGCAAGCTTCCTATGCCGCTCCCCTGCTGTTGCTAGCGCAGAACCGCCAAGATGACCGTGACCGTGTCTCGTTGCGTGAGGACCGGGATCGGGCTGAACGCAATCTTGCTGACACTGAGTACCTCACTCGCGAACTGGCGGCGCTGCGGATCAGTCTGCGCGAAGTTGCCACCCGTGACTTCGTGCGCACCGAAGTCCGCAGCATTCTTGAAGAACTCGTAGCTGAGCTGAAAAAAGAAGAAAACACGGAGCTCAGCACCACTGAATCCCCTGAAATCCCAAAGAATAGAGCTGATAGCCATGGCAACCCGGGAAACTGAGTTGCTTGAACGTGCCCAAGACGCGTTGAGTCGCGTCATTGATCCTGAGCTACGCAAACCCCTGACTGAACTGGGCATGGTCGAGCATCTGAGCGTCGATGCCTCCCAAGACCCAGTCGTGGTTGATTGCACCGTCGCCCTCACGATCGCGGCCTGCCCGCGCAAAGATGACATCGCAGCCGATGTGCAACAGGCGCTGAGCACCGCCGTGCCCGGGGCGCAGATCAATCTCGCGCAATCCGTCATGACTCCGGCGCAGCGCGAGAAACTGAAGGAACAGTTGCGCGGAGGCAAGAACAAGCCCACTAACCCGTTCACCCAGGAAGACACCCTGACCAAGATCTACGCTGTGGTCTCTGGCAAGGGTGGGGTCGGTAAGTCCTCTGTCACGGCGAATCTTGCCGCTGGGTTAGCTGCACGGGGACTGTCGGTCGGTGTCATTGATGCCGACGTGTTTGGTTTCTCCCAGCCACGTTTGCTCGGGGCGTTGGGTGAGGTTCCGACTCGGATGGATGAAATGATTTTGCCGGTGGTGGTGCAGGATCTGAAACTGATTTCCATCGGCATGTTTGTCCAAGATAACGCCCCGGTTGCGTGGCGTGGCCCGATGCTCTCCCGTGCCATCCGGCAATTCTTCACCGACGTGTACTTCGGTGATTTGGATGTCTTGCTATTGGATTTGCCCCCGGGTACCGGAGACATTGCGATTACGGTGGCTCAAGAGCTCCCCGCTGCCGAATTGCTCGTGGTCACCACTCCGCAGCAGGCTGCAACGGAAGTAGCGGAGCGTGCCGGTTCACTAGCCACCATGACCGGCCAGCGGGTCAGCGGTGTAATTGAAAACATGTCTGCCATGGTGATGCCCGATGGGTCGACTTTGGAGATCTTTGGTTCCGGTGGTGGGGCATCCCTCGCCGAGAAGTTGTCGGCAACGTTGGGCTATGAGGTTCCGTTGCTGGGCAGCATCCCCGTTGACCCGCTGTTGGGCAGTACAGGGGACGCGGGCGATCCAATCGTGACGAGTGCACCGCAGTCGGTCGGCGCTCAAGCACTGAATGCAATCGTGGATCAACTTGCACAGCGCAAACGGGGCTTGGCCGGCAAATCGTTACCGTTATCGTTCTAGGTGGCCTCGTCGTCGAAGGGTGCCCGTTGGCCAGGTTCCAGTGCTGTGGGCCCCTCCCGCAAGATGGGGTTGGTCACCGGCTGTTCATCTGGGCTGGCTGCGCCCATCTGCATCCGCGGGTGAACGGCGTCGGACCGCAGCGTCGCTGCGGCGGCCGTTGATTGGATGGCAGCAGCTTCTTCAGATAGCGCCTCTTTGATGATGCGACGTGGGTCGTAGCTACGCGGGTCATACTTTTTCCAGTCGACCGTATCCAAGTCGGTACCGGTTTCTTCCTGGATCTTGGCCTTCGCGTCAGTGGCCATAGCACGCGCGGATTTAACCAAATCTGCAAGCTTGGAAGCGTATTCGGGCAGGCGTTCAGGGCCAAGAATGATCATGGCCAAGATGATAAGGACGATGAACTCGCCGCCGTTGATACCCACGCCCTCTAGCCTACCGTAACCTCGGACCTGCTTACCGCGGGATTACTGGCCGATCAGGCGGCTGAAACCGCGCTCAAAACGATCCCGGACACCCTGTTGTGGGTAGGTGTCACCACTGGTTAACCTTGCCTGCTCAGAAAGAGCCACATAGTTCACGATCTGTTCTTTTTGCTGCGGCGTGCCGCTACCTTCAATCAGGTAGGTGGCCTCATTCATCGTGACCCGGACTTTGAAACTATCCTCCGGCGTGTCCTTGGCCACAGGCTCATCGACCACCTGAAGGGTGTTGCGCTGAACGCCGGACTTGTTCTGGGCAGGTTTGATGGCGCTCAGGCCGAGCTCCCCGGTGGCAGGGTGCTCGGACAGCTCCCGTGACTCCACAATCGTGGCGTGCTGGTCGCCGCGCGTGAGTTCCATCCGCACCGAGACAACATCTGGGTCGTCATGGAGAATTTGGGCGTTGGTGTACGAGTAGCCAAGACCGGTGAGCAAAGGGCAGGCGAAACCGACGTTGCGAATAGCCAAAATGTCTTCGTAGACCAAGTTCTGTTCCGGCACCAACTGGTTTTGGAATTCACCCAAGAGTGCTGCCGCGGGCGAGTCTTCACCGGCGACTGCTGGTTCCTCGGTGGGCTGGTCTCCACCCAGAATCCAGGCGGTGAGTAAAAGCACGCAGCCGACGGCACCGAGGGTCAGGATTCCGAGAACAACTTTCCAGCCCTGCACGCCACGCACATCTGAGGTCGCAAGGATACTCGAGGGCTGCTGTTGGCGGGCTAGCCGTATGACCTGCGAACGGCGTTGGGCTTCTTCGAGGCAACTGGGGCAGTTGTGCAGGTGGGCACCGATGCGCTGGCTTTGCTCTGCTGTCAGTTTGTCTTCAAGGTACTGATCGAGCTTTGCCGTCGGGTGACGTCTCAGAGAGCCGGCACGCCCATGAGCATGGGCATCGTTGGCCATACGCGAAGCGCTCCTTGTCGCAGAGGGTTCAAGTCAGTTTTTAGTATGCCCGGCCTGGCTGGGAGAAGGCTGATGATCGGCTAGGATAAGTGCTCATGAGCACCGAAGCGAAGTTCAGTAATTGGTCCTATATCGAGTCCCGTCCCGTCGAAACTGATCTTTTCGCCCGTGCCCGCGAACGCTCCCACGCGCTCGGTGTGCCCGCGGTCTCCCCCGCGGTGGCCCGGCTGTTGACGGTGCTTTGCACCACGAATAAAGCCTCGACCGTGGTCGAGGTCGGCACCGGCGCCGGTGTCTCAGGCTTGGCCCTGCTGGAAGGCATGACCAGCAATGGGGTCCTGACCACCATCGATACGGACGCCGATCACATCCGTGCCGCGAAAGAAGGCTTTGCCGAAGCCGGCTACCGTTCCAATCGGACCCGGACGATCATTGGGCGAGCCGAAGCCGTGCTGCCACGATTGGCAGACCAAGGCTACGATGTGGTCTTTCTTGATGCCCAGGTTGCGGATCTGCCCCGCTACATTGAGCAGTCGACCCGCCTGGTGCGCCCCGGTGGCTTGGTCTTAGTCAACGATGCACTCGACCAAGATCGGGTCCCACGCCCACAAGACCGGTCAGAAACTGCAGTCTCCGCGCGCGAAGCAGAACGGCTGTTAAACGATGATGACCGGTTCCTGACCACCCTACTTGGGGTTGGAACCGGTCTTCTCGTAGCTGTTCGACGCCATTAGCAGCCTCGAACCAGAGGGTGAGGGCTTCTAGCGCTCGTCCCCAACCACAGTGACGAGTTGGTCTAGTAGCGTCTGAGCCTCTTCCGGGGAGATTTCGAGCACGAGACGTCCGCCACCTTCTACTGGTATGCGCATGATCGTGCTACGCCCTTCCTTCACAACCTCTAATGGGCCGTCCCCCGCGCGTGGCTTCTGTGCCGCCATCCTCTAGACCTTTCTATTCTTGTTGCTCACTCTTCTTAGTATTATCCTTGAGTTTTTGCGGTGAGCCTAATCACCGAGATTCTTCTGTCTCAGTAATCTTTTTTCTCAAGTCTGATAGTTCAGCTTCTTGACGCTGGATACGTTGGTGCAGCACGTCCATGACGGCATCAACCTGGTCCATGCGATAACCTCGCAGCGCGACGGAGAACTTGGTGGCCGCTAAATCATCGATGCTGGCCTCCGCATCCACGGCTCGGTATGCGTTCTCTGGCACATCGGTGGTCGCGGTCGGCAGCGCAATCTTCTCGGTCAGGAAAAGAGCGGCCATCCCGAGTAAGAGCACCAACAGGACCAAGAGCAACACGAGCATTAGCGGCATCCTTCGCGCAGCGCCTGCACCACTTCTTCCGGTGTTTCCACCACGGAGAACAGGTTCAGGTCTGAGGCTGAGATCATACCTTCTTCAACCAGGGTGTCCCGAAGCCAATCCACTAGCGGCGCCCAGAATTTCTTACCCACCAGCACCAGCGGGAAGTCAATGACCTTACCCGTCTGGATTAGTGTCAGGGCCTCGAAGAGTTCATCGAGGGTGCCGAATCCGCCTGGCAGCACGACGAAACCGCGGGCATATTTCAAAAACATGGTTTTGCGGGCAAAGAAATATCTGAAATTAATGCCAATATTCAAATATTCGTTCAAGGCCGCTTCGAACGGGAGTTCAATCCCCAAGCCGACCGAGCAAACCCCGGCTTCCATCGCTCCCACATTGCCGGCCTCCATCAGGCCCGGTCCCCCGCCGGTGATGATGTTGAAACCGTCTTCGGCGACGGCTTTGGCTACATCGATGCCCAGTTGATAGAGCGGTTCATGAGGTTGGGTGCGCGCGGATCCAAAGATAGAGATCGCGGGGCCAAGTTCCGCTAGTGCGTCGAACCCCTCAACGAACTCTGCCGTAATTCGCATGACCCGCCACGGGTCGGTATTGGTGAAGTCCTCTTGGGTCGGCGCCAACAGGAGTAGCGTGTCCTCCATTGGACGATCGTCGAGATCCATCCGCAGCTCGACCGCACCTTGGTTTCGAGTCGGGTTTCGCTCGGCCTCGCCAAAGCGTAACTGCAGGTCCTTTGGATATTCGCTCATGACATTTACTCTAACTGGTTTCGATTTGCTATCGAATTCAGGGTTTATTCGCTACTCTCATACTTATGAGTTCCACATCACATGAGCCCTCGCACCTGTTCACGGAACCGCAGACGGTCGTCAGCGGTGGTGAACCATTGGTAAAACTGACCAACGTCAATAAGCACTTTGGTTCGTTTCAGGCGCTCAAAGACATCAATTTGGCTATTCCAAAAGGACAAGTCGTGATTGTGGTTGGGCCCTCAGGCTCTGGCAAGTCCACCTTGTGCCGCACGATCAATCGATTAGAAACGATTGATGAGGGCGGCGAAATCATGATTGATGGAAAGGAATTGCCCGCCGAAGGTAAAGACCTAGCGAAGCTCCGTGCCGAAGTTGGCATGGTGTTTCAGTCTTTCAACCTGTTTGCACACAAATCGATCTTGGACAACGTGATCATGGGTCCGATGAAAGTTCGAAAGATGCGCAAAGCCGAGGCGAAAGAGCGAGCCATGGAGCTATTGCGTCGGGTGGGTGTTGAGGCGCAAGCCAACAAGATGCCCGCCCAGCTTTCAGGTGGTCAGCAACAACGCGTTGCGATCGCCCGAGCACTGGCAATGCGTCCGAAAGTCTTGCTCTTTGATGAGCCGACCTCCGCCCTGGACCCGGAAATGGTGAACGAAGTCTTGGATGTCATGACTTCGTTGGCCAAAGAAGGGATGACCATGGTTGTCGTCACCCATGAGATGGGTTTTGCCCGTAAGGCTGGCGACCGTGTGGTTTTCATGGCGGATGGTGAAATCGTCGAAGACACCACTCCGGAGGACTTCTTCACCAACCCACAATCCGATCGCGCTAAGGACTTCCTTGGCAAGATCCTGAGTAACCAGTAATCGCACCAGTTCATCACTTCCCACATTGAGGAGAACACAAATGGGAATCTCAAAAATTCGCGGCGCCGCTGCCATCCTTGCCGTCAGCGCACTCGCCCTGACAGCCTGCTCCCCGAGCTCTGAAAAGGAAGGCGAAGGCTCCGGCTCTGACGAGAAGCTCACGATCGGTATCAAGTTTGACCAGCCAGGTCTTGGTTTCCGCGAAGGTAGCAACCAGCCAACCGGTTTCGACACCGACGTGGCTCGCTTCATCGCTAAGGAACTTGGTTTTGAAGAAGACCAGATCGAGTGGAAGCAGACACCGTCTGCCAACCGCGAGAACGCGCTAGAGAACAAAGAAGTCGACATGATTATGGCGACCTACTCGATCACTGACGAGCGCAAGCAGCGGGTGGACTTTGCCGGCCCGTACTTCGTTGCCGGCCAGGACTTGCTGGTGCGTAAGGACGACACCGATATCAAGGGCCCAGAGGATCTTGATGGCAAGAAGCTCTGCTCGGTGACCGGTTCCACCTCGGCTCAGAAGATCAAGGACACCTACGCCAAGGGTGTTTCCCTGGTTGAACAGGGCGGCTACGCCGAGTGCGTGACCTACCTTGAGTCCGGTCAGGTCGATGCTGTGACCACCGACGACATCATTCTTGCTGGTCTAGCCGGTGCTTCCAACAACAAGGACAAGTTCAAGGTTGTTGGAAACCCGTTCTCTGAAGAGCGTTACGGTGTCGGTCTGCCGAAGGGCGAAAAGGACCGTTGCGAGGCCATCAACGCCGCCATTGAGAAGATGAAGGACGGCGACGAGTGGCAGAACGCTCTCGACTCCAACACCGAGGGTACCGGCTACGAGCCTGATGAGAAGCTGAACACCGATGTAGAGATGGAGACCTGCGAAGGCTAAGGGTCTTCAGTAGAGTTTCCCGCTACTTCAGTGGCGCCAACGGCCCGGTGACGGACCACCCGCACCGGGCCGTTGGGCTTTTCACCACTTCACCTTCATCTTCCGCATCGTATCGACCATGAGGTGGCTGCCTTGGATGGCCTTTTCGAACTCATCGCCGAATACAACGTAGTCCAAGCTTTCGGGGTAAACCTCGCTCTCGCGGTTCTGGCCGCGATCGGCTCCTTTGTACTCGGCGCTATTTTGGCGTTATTCCGGATTTCTCCGGTTCCGTCATTGCAGGCGTTTGGTTCCGCCTATGTAAACCTTGTCCGTAACACTCCCCTGACGATCCTGATGGTGCTGGGCATCCTCGGTGTCTGGGGACAGCTGAAGTTCAGTTTTAGCTCCGACTTCAACACCAACTTTTTCATGTTCGCCGTGGTGACTCTGAGCCTGTACCACGCGGCCTTTTTCTGTGAAGCAATCCGCTCCGGCGTCAACACGGTGCCACTGGGCCAAGCTGAGGCTGCCCGCGCCATTGGGCTGAGCTTCTTGCCGGCGGCACGCATGGTGATCTTTCCGCAGGCTCTACGCGGTGCCATCACCCCGTTGGGCAACACCTTGATTGCATTGACCAAGAACACCACGGTTGCCGCAGCGGCTTCGGTCACGGAAGCATCCTCTGTCATGAAGACCATGATCGAGTTCCGGCCGGATGTCATGATTTCGATCTTCATGACTATCGCGATCGGCTTCTGCTTGATCGTGATCCCTATCGGTCTGGTCACCACGTGGGCCTCAGAGAGATTTGCGGTGGCACGATGAAACAACAAACCGTACTCTTTGACGCCCCCGGCCCGCTGGCCGCTCGCCGGACACGCATTGCCAACATCATCACGGTTGCCCTCGTGGCGGTCGGTATCGCGCTGGTGCTGGTTAAGCTCCACGAGATGGATCAGCTTTCGCCCACCCGTTGGGGCAATGCCCTGAATGCTAACGCGTGGACCAACTACTATCTGCCTGGTTTGCGATTCACCCTGCAGGCATCCGTGATCGCGGTCATCACCTCCATGGTGTTCGGGCTGGTCTTTGGATTCCTCCGGTTGGCACCGTTCGCACCGATCCGGTGGTTCGCGACCATCGTTGTCGAGTTCTTCCGGTCCGTGCCCGTGCTGGTGATGATGTTCTTCCTGTACAACTACTTCGCCAAAGTGGTTGCCTCTCAGGGCATCATCAACGCCGCGGACGCGCCCTACTACGCGGTGATCGTCGGCCTGACCCTGTACAACGGTGCCGTGATCGCTGAGCTGATCCGCTCCGGTGTCCACACGCTGCCGAAAGGTCAGCGTGAGGCTGCTGCAGCGATCGGTATGACCCGCAACCAATCGTTGGCCTTCGTGGAGGTCCCACAGGCCTTGGTGGCGATGCTTCCGGCATTGATGAGCCAGTTCGTGGTAATTCTGAAGGACTCCGCGCTGGGTTACCTGATCGGTTTCTACGAAGTACTGCAATACGCTCGCCAGCTGGGCTCCGGCCAGTCGAACATGTTGCAGACACTCGTGGTCGCAGCCGTCATCTTCATCATCCTGAACTACATCCTGACCTGGATCGCCGGTCGGTTGGCACGTCGACTCTCTTCCCGTACCTCCGGGGAAGTCGAACCGGACACCACCACCGGTGTTCCGGCCACCGTGTAAACCGCGTACCGCATATCAACACGCCAGCCCCGGTGCCTGCCCCTCGACATGGGTCTAGGCGCCGGGGCTGGCGTCTGTCTCGGGTTGACTCAGGGGTAAGATAGGTTTGTCCAAACTCCCCCGTGTTGATCGGAAATCACGACACCGCTATGTCTGAAAACCCACTTGACCGCTACCTCAGGGCGGAGGCTGCCCCACGTCGGCGGCATTTCCTTGGCCCATTCGTGGCGGTCTTGGGCTTGGCACTAGTGTTGGCCGGGGTACTGTTCGCGACACGTTGGCTGGACGATACCGCTTTTCTTCAACGTCAGCAGTGCAGCGTGCTCCTAGGTTCGGAGCGCTACGTACTGGCCCCGGACCAGACTCGAAACGGCTCGATCATCGCGGCCGCAGGACTTGAACGAGGTTTGGATCGTCACGAAGTCATGATTGCTCTGGCCACTGCCCGCCAAGAATCCAAGCTGCGCAACATCGGCTACGGTGACACCGTCGGACCAGATTCTCGAGGCTTGTTCCAACAACGGCCCTCTCAAGGTTGGGGTACAGAAGAACAAATTATGGATCCTTGGTACGCTGCGAACCGGTTCTACCAAGAATTAGAGACCGTTCCCGGCTACCGGGACCTATCTGTCACCGAAGCAGCACAGGCCGTCCAGCGCAGCGCCTACCCGGATGCCTACGCAAAGCATGAAGACGTGGCAGCAGCGTTTGCCCGGGCCTTGACGGAAGGTGAGCCGGGTGCGATGTCATGTACCTTGAAGGCCACGCCGGCCGATCAGGCCGAGCTCTCGCACAAAGCTTACGCGGCCGAAATGAAACGGTTCGCCGACGCTCTTTCGGCTGAGGTCCAGCTGAAGACGGATACTCGGTCGCTACGCATCTCAGTGCCCGATGATCAGACCGGTTGGCGGTTGGCCACGTGGGCACTTGCTAATGCTGAGGCCGGGAATGTGCTCTCAATTTCCTTCAACTCGCTTCACTGGGAACGGGGTAAGCGCAGCTGGAATTCTACCGATGAGCCAACCGAAGAACTCGTCATCACGTTCGTAAACTAAGACCCAGCTACGCTGCTATCTATTTGGGCAGTGGCCACGAGTCCTAAAACAGAAAGTGGCGGGCACATTCATCGACTGAATGTGCCCGCCACTTCTTTGACAACGATTTTTCTGGCGCGTTGCCCTTTAATTTTAGTTCGGGTAATTCCGCTCTGCGGCGCCGGTGTAGACCTGACGTGGGCGACCAATCTTGGTTGCCGGGTCGGTGATCATTTCACGCCACTGGGCGATCCAGCCAGGCAGGCGGCCGATTGCGAACAGAACCGTGAACATCTTCTCTGGGAAGCCCATGGCCTTGTAGATCAGGCCGGTGTAGAAGTCCACGTTCGGGTACAGCTTGCGCTCGATGAAGTAGTCATCGGCCAGTGCCTTCTCTTCCAGCTTCATAGCGATTTCCAACAGCTCGTCACCGCCGGTCTTCTCCAAGATGTCGTGGGCCGTCTGCTTGATGATTTTGGCGCGTGGGTCGTAGTTCTTGTAGACCCGGTGGCCGAAGCCCATCAGGCGGACGCCATCTTCCTTGTTCTTGACCTTCTCCATGAAGGTTTCCGGGGAGATGCCTTCGGCGTGAATGTTGCGCAGCATCTTCAGCACGGCTTCGTTGGCACCGCCGTGGGCTGGGCCGAACAGTGCGTTCACCCCGGCGGAGACGGAGGCGAACAGGTTGGCGTCGGCGGATCCGACCATGCGCACGGTGGCGGTGGAGCAGTTCTGCTCGTGGTCGGCGTGCAGGATCAACAGCTGGTCCAGAGCTTTCACCACGTCTGGATCAAGTTCGTACGGCTCGGCCGGTACTGCGAAGCACAGGCGCATGAAGTTCTCGACCAGGTTCATGGAGTTGTCCGGGTAGAGCATGGGCTGACCCATGGACTTCTTGTGCGCGTAGGCGGCGATGACTGGGACCTTGGCCAGCAGTCGGATCGTGGCAACCTCTACGTGTTCCGGGTTGAACGGATCCAATGAGTCTTGATACCAGGTGGACAGTGCGGACACCGCGGAGGACAGCACCGGCATTGGGTGGGCGTCCCGGGGGAATCCGTTGAAGAAGTCCTTGAGGTCTTCGTGGAGCATGGTGTGCATGCGGATCCGCTGGTCGAACTCTTCCAGTTCGGTCTCGGTTGGCAGCTCACCGTGGATCAGCAGGTAGGCGACTTCCAAGAAGCTGGACTTCTCGGCCAGCTGCTCGATTGGGTAGCCACGGTAACGTAGAATTCCGGCTTCACCATCGATGTAGGTGATCGCCGATTTGGTGTTCGCCGTGTTCATGAAGCCAGGGTCGTAGGTGACGTTCCCGGTGTCTTTCAGGAGGCTGCCAATGGCGTAACCGCCGTTGCCGTTAGTGGCTTCTTCCAGTGGTAGCTCCAGCTGTCCATCACCGTAGTTCAAAGTCGCCGCATTGTTAGCGGCCTGCTGTTCCGTCATCGGATCTCCCTTGGTCGAATGAGGGTCCACAGTGGTCTCGGTGGTGCCAAGCCCACAAGGTGCATACTTACCTAAAACGGTACCCGTCTTTATGCATTCGTACTAATTTTGTTGCAGTTATGTAGTTGGTCTTCTACAGAACTTGCGGTATCCGTTTCACCGCTTGAGCCACGGCTTCATCGGATGCGGTCAGTGAGATGCGAATGTTGTTCTCCCCCACTGGCCCATAAAAACTTCCTGGTCCCACGACGATCCCGGCCGCAGCGAATTTTTCTACCAGCGACCAGCAATCGTGGTCTTCGGCGCTGACCCACAGGTAGAGTCCGGCCTGCGAGTGGGTGATCGAAAAACCGGCCGTGGTGAGCGCTTCTTTGAGTTGGTTGCGGCGCCTGCGGTAGCGGTCTTTTTGTTCTTGGACGTGCTGGTCATCGCCGAGGGCAACGGTCAGCGCGTGCTGGATCGGTGCTGGCACCATCATGCCGGCATGCTTGCGCAGATTGGTCAGTTCTGCGATCAGCTGGTTGTCACCGGCAATGAAGGACGCCCGGTATCCAGCCATATTGGACTGCTTGGACATCGAATACACGGCCAGCAGGTTCTCGAGGTTGTTCTCGCTCACCGCTGGTTCCAACAGACCGGGCACGTGTTCCTCCCAGTCATCCCAGCCCAACTCTGCGTAGCATTCGTCAGAGGCGACAACGGCTCCGATGGTACGGGCGAATTGGACGACTTTGCGTAGTTGTTCGGTGTCCATGACTGCGCCGGTGGGGTTCGCTGGTGAGTTAACCCAGATCAATTTGATGCGCTCTTTTGTCGACCCATCCAAGTTCCACGGCTCATCCGAAGCCAACGAATCAACGTCGGCTAGGTCAGCGCCGACACCGTAGGTGGGGTACGCGGTGACCGGATGGATGACGAGGTCATCGCCGGAGAGTCCAAGCAAAGTTGGTAGCCATGCCACCAATTCTTTAGACCCGACCGTAGGCAAGACCGCGTCGATACCTAGGCCTGCGGTCTTGCGGCGGCGGGCAAACCACTGAACGATTGCCTCCCGGAGCTGAACGCTGCCTTCCGTCGGTGGGTAACCGTGGGCATCAGTGTTGGCCGCCAGAGCATCTTGAATGATGGCTGGGGTGGGATCAGCTGGCGTTCCGATGGAAAGATCGACAACCCCGTCCGGGTGCTGGGCAGCCTGTTCGCGAAATGGTTTCAGACTCTCCCACGGATATTCCGGCAGCGGGCGCATCAGTCAACCTGCTGCGGCTCAAGGGCAGCCACGATGGGGTGATCGTATTCGATGACACCCAATTTGGCCGCCCCGCCGGGCGAACCGATCTCGTCAAAGAACTCCACGTTGGCGTTGTAGTATTCGGACCATTCTTCCGGCACATCATCTTCGTAGTAGATGGCTTCTACCGGGCAGACTGGCTCGCACGCACCACAATCGACGCATTCATCCGGGTGGATGTAAAGCATCCGCTCGCCTTCATAGATACAATCGACCGGGCATTCGTCAATGCAGGCGCGGTCTTTGAGGTCTACGCATGGCAGCGCAATGATGTACGTCATCGAAGGGTGGGGCCTTTCCTACTATGCTTTCAAGGCTTGAACGGTTAACAGTTTAGTCCTTTTCCCGACGCAATACCTGTAATAGGTGCCACGTCACCAAGGGCAGCAGCAAAAACAACCCGAACTGCCAGCCACGGTCTAACACCAGCGCCCAGGAGGCGAACGGGTCGTGTCCTAGGGGCGCGGGTAAGTAGAACCGGTCGTTGCCGGGAAAGAAGAAGGCAAAGAAGTTGACGAACACGGCGCCGGCCCAGGCGAAGAACGCGACCAGGACGGTGTACCGCGGGTGGACTTGTCCCCCGTAGATTCCGGCTTGGTACACCACCACGTAGCTGAGCCCGAGCGCGATGAGCAGCCCCCACGGCAGACGAATCCCGGCAACGGAGGTTGAGGACCCGTGCAAGAGCAGCCCGAGCAGGCCTGCTAGGGCCCCTGCCAAGGTCACAAAAACGATGCGACCGATGGGCAGGGACGTGCTGGTTTGTGCTTCAGACTGGGTTACTTGCCCTTGGCGCGGGCTGCTTTGACCCGGTCGGATTGGCCGAGAATCACCTTCCGGATGCGGATGTGTTCCGGTGTGATTTCCACGCATTCGTCCTCCCGAGCAAATTCGAGTGATTCTTCCAAGGTCAGTTTCCGTGGCGGGGTGAGGCCTTCGAAGCTATCGGAGCTCGCTGCACGCATGTTGGTGAGCTTCTTCTCCTTGGTGATATTCACGTCCATGTCTTCGGAACGTGAGTTCTCGCCCACGATCATGCCTTCATACACTTCTGAGGTCGGATCAATGAAGAAGGTTCCGCGATCCTGCAGGTTGATCATGGCAAAAGGTGTGGCGACACCGGCTCGGTCCGCGACCAGTGAACCGTTGGTGCGGTATTCGATGTCCCCGGCCCATGGCTGGTAGCCGCCGGAGATAGAGGAAGCGATACCGGTGCCGTGTGTTTCAGTCATGAAGCGGGTACGGAAGCCGATCAGGCCACGAGCGGGCACGGTGAACTCCATGCGCACCCAGCCGGTGCCATTGTTGGTCATGGAACTCATCCGGCCTTTACGCGCGGCCAGCAGCTGGGTGATCGCACCCATGTACTCTTCTGGCGCGTCGATCGTCATTTCCTCGAACGGCTCGTGGAGTGTCCCGTCAATGTGTTTGGTGACCACTTGCGGTTTACCCACTGTCAGCTCGAAGCCTTCGCGACGCATCTGTTCGACCAAGATCGCCAAGGCCAGTTCACCACGGCCCAGGATTTCCCAAGCATCCGGGCGTTCGGTCGGCTGGATCTTCAGGGAGACGTTACCGATGAGCTCTCGGTCCAGACGGTCTTTGATTTGTCGGGCGGTGACTTTGGCGCCCTTGACGCGTCCGGCTAGGGGCGAGGTATTGATACCGATCGTCATGGAGATGGCTGGTTCGTCCACCTCGATTTGGGGCAAGGGTTTCGGATTATCGATGTCGGTGAGGGTTTCACCGATCATGATGTCTTCGATACCGGCCACGGCAACGATCTCACCGGGTCCTGCGGAGTCAGCGTGGACACGCTCGAGTCCCTTGGTGGCGAGCAGCTCGGTGATCTTTACCGGCTTGATGGTGCCGTCTTGGCGTGCCCAGGCCACTTGTTGGCCCTTAGTCAGGGTGCCGTTGAAGATGCGCAGGAGTGCCAGGCGGCCTAGGAAGGGTGAGGCGTCCAAGTTGGTCACGTGGGCCTGGAGGACTTCGCCTTCGGTGTAGGTGGGGGCTGGGACGTGTTCCAGGATGGTGGCGAACAGGTCCTCGAGGTCTTCCTTGTCCGGCAGTTCGCCGTTGGCAGGTTCATTCAGGGACGCTCGTCCGGCTTTACCGGAGGCATAGACGACAGGTACTTCCAGTACGGCGTCTAGGTCGAGGTCTTCGATTTCCTCGGCCAGATCAGAGGCCAATCCCAGCAGCAGGTCCATGGACTCGCCGACGACTTCTTGGATGCGGGCGTCGGAACGGTCGGTCTTGTTGACCAGCAGGATGACCGGGAGTTTGGCGGCCAAAGCTTTGCGCAGCACGAAACGGGTTTGCGGCAGAGGGCCTTCGGAGGAGTCAACCAGCAAGACGACGCCATCGACCATGGACAGTGCGCGTTCTACTTCGCCGCCGAAGTCGGCGTGGCCGGGAGTGTCAATGACATTGATGGTGACGTTTTCGCCGTTGGAGGCCGGGCCGGAATAGAACACCGTGGTGTTCTTGGCCAAGATGGTGATGCCTTTTTCTTTTTCCAGATCCCCGGAGTCCATGACCCGGTCTTCGACCTCAGAGTGGGCTGCGAATGCGCCGGTGTTGCGGAGCATCGCGTCCACGAGGGTCGTTTTGCCGTGATCAACGTGGGCGACGATTGCCACGTTACGCAGGTCTGTGCGGACGGAAGTTGCTGTCATGTAAGGGTAAACCTGGATCTTTCCATAGCAGGAGAAAAGTGAATTGGGCACAGCGGCACCGTCATCTATTTTAGACCCGGGTGCCAATGGATAAAAAATGCACCCCGGCGTGGCAGCCTATGCGGCTGCCGATCCGGGGTGCATTCTGTGCGGCCTAGAGGGGCGGGCTACAGGGTGGTTCCTGGTAGCTTTCCGTCGCCCAATTCGGTGGCCCCTACCAGTTCGTGGCGGGCGGCCCGTCGCTGAGCTTGCTCATCTGGGTCAGGGACCGGTGCTGCTGCCAAGAGTTCTTGGGTGTACAGCTCGCGCGGGTTGTGCAGCACGGTGGAGGTCAGTCCTTGCTCCACGATGCGACCATTGCGCATGACAGCCACGCGGTGGGCCAGCATGTCAATGACGGCTAGATCGTGAGAGACGAAGAGGCAGGCGAAGTTGAATTCGCGTTGCAGCTCGGCGAACATCTCCAGCACCGATGCCTGGACGGAGACATCCAGCGCACTGGTTGGTTCGTCCGCGATCAGCAGGTCGGGGTTCAGCACGAGTGCACGAGCGATGCTGATACGTTGACGCTGACCGCCGGAGAGCTCGTGTGGGAAACGGTTCACGACTGAGCGTGGCAACCGGACCGCGTCGAGCAGCTCGTAGGCCCGATCCAACCGGGACTTCTTGTCCCCTACTTTGTGGATAACCATTGGTTCGGTGATGAGGTCACCAATCGGGAAACGTGGATCGAGGCTGGCAGCGGGGTCTTGGAAAACAGCACCGATGCGTTTACGTGCTGCTTTCAGTTCTGCTCCGCGTAGGCTCGTCAGGGAGTTCCCATGGACCAGCAGTTCGCCTTCTGCCACGGGCAGCAGACCCAAGACCGCTTTGGCGATGGTCGATTTACCGGACCCGGATTCGCCAACCAGACCGACGATCTCACCTTGAGCGATTTCAATGTTCGCGTCATGGACGGCACGCACTCGCTTACCACGGGCGACGTAGTCGACACAGAGACCCTGGGTCTTCAAGGCGAGACGATCGACACCGTCACGCCGTTCCGGTTCGGCCACCTTGAGCTCACTTTCACCAAGGTGCGGAACAGAGGCCAGCAGCTTCTTGGTGTACGGGTGCTGCGGATTCTTCAACACCTCGCGGATGGGCCCTTCTTCCACTTTGGAGCCCTTGAGCATCACGGCAACCCGATCGGCCATGTCAGCCACCACACCCATATTGTGGGTGATCAGCAGAATGCCGGTGTTCAGTTTGTCTTTCAGGGACCGCATGAGGTCCAAGATTTCCGCCTGAACGGTGACATCTAGTGCGGTGGTCGGCTCGTCTGCAATGATGACCTTTGGCCCGCACGCGATCGCAATGGCGATCACGATACGTTGACGCTGACCGCCGGAGAACTGGTGTGGGTATTCCCGGAAACGCTTGTCGGCATCTGGGATACCGACCATGTCCAGCAATTCAATGGCGCGTTGTTCCGCCTGCTTGCCGTGGGCCACACCGTGAACGGACAGGGCTTCCATGACTTGGTCACCGACGCGCAGCACCGGGTTCAGTGCGGTCATCGGTTCCTGGAAGATCATGGCCACGTCTGAGCCACGCATGCGCCGGACTTTGTCCTGCGACATATTCGTGACGTTCTTACCGACCACGTAGGTGGCACCGTCAATTTCGGCGTTTCGCGGCGAGAGTCCTAGAGCGGTCATCGACGTCACGGATTTACCTGAGCCGGACTCGCCCACGAGTGCGACGATCTCGCCAGGCTTGACGCCTAGGGACATGTTCTTGACGGCTTCGACGTAGCCAAACTCGGTAGCGAACGTGACCGAGAGGTTTTCAAATTCGAGTACGTACTCTGGGTTCGGCATGTTAGCTCTCCAGAATCTTGCGGTTGCGGCGGCTCTTCAAGGTCGGTTTGGACTGACGCGGGTCAAACGCGTCACGCAGACCGTCACCAATGAAGTTCACCGACAGTGCGATGGACAGAATGAACATACCGGGCCACCAGAAGAGCCACGGACGGGTGGTGAAGGAGTTCTGGTAGTCGCTAATCAACCGTCCCAAGGAGGTTTCTGGTGGCTGTACACCGAAGCCCAGATATGACAGCGATGTCTCCAGCAGAATTGCACCTGCGATAGCGAACGTCGCGTTCACCACGATCACGCCAACCGTGTTCGGGATCAGGTGACGGAAGATGATGCGGAACGGGTTCGCGCCCATCGACTTAGCTGCTGAAACGAATTCTTTTTCTTTCAGTGAGAGCACCTCACCACGGACCAGACGGGCCAGACCTGTCCAGGTGACGAGGCCGAGCACGATGGCGAGCCAGAAGATATTTCCAGCGGACATCTGTCCCAGTACTGCGGCGATGACCAGCAGCGGAATGACGATGACGATGTCAGTCAGGCGCATGAGGATGGAATCGACCCAACCACCGAAGTAACCGGAGATGGCGCCCATCATGGTGCCGATGAAGGTCGACAGGAGACCTACGGTGATCGCGATGATGAAGGACTGTTGTGTTCCCTTCATGACCAGCGCGAAGTAGTCCTTACCGATGTTGTCCTGGCCCATAGGATGTTCGCCCAAACCAAAGTCGGGTCCAGGGATCAGGCTGAAGGTGGGCGCACCGTTGTTCACGATTGGGTGCGGGGTGTAGTAGGTCTTGTCCCACCAGCCGGGGATTCCGGCGAATCCGATCGAGGTGAAAGCCAATAACAGCAGCACCACCAAGACGATCACGGAGATCATGGCTGCTTTGTGGTTTCGGAAGCGTCGCCGAACCATTTGTCCCTGGGACAGGGACTGGTCTTCGGTTTCGATCAGTTTTTGGTCTTCGATCTCCGCGAGATCGACCAGTGCGTCTACGTCAGGCGAGGCACCGATGGGGGCTTGCCCCATACCCTTTTGTTCGTGGACTTCGCGGTCCTTGTTGTGCTCACTCATAGTCGAATCCTTGGGTCAAGTACTGCGTACATCAGGTCTGCAATGAGGTTGAAGAACACCGCTGCAGTACCGGTAATCAGGAAGAAGGCCATGACAGGGATCGGGTCGATCTCTTGCAAACCTGTTTGGAAAAGCTCTCCCATGCCTTTCCAACCGAAGACCCGCTCGGTGACCAGCGCACCACCGATCAAACCAGCGAAGTCGAAAGCCACGATGGTGGTGATCGGGATCAGGGTGTTCCGGAAGGCGTGTTTGAGGATCACGGAGCGTTCGTTCAGGCCCTTCGAGCGGGCGGTCCGAATGTAGTCCTGTTGGCTGACTTCCAACATGGATGCGCGTGTGTAACGGGAGTAGGTGGCGATCGAGATGATCGTCAGCAAGATCGTTGGCAGCAGCATCTGCATGCCTTTATCGAGGAAGTCTTCCCAGAAGTTTCCGGCAAAGTTTGGTGTCTGCGAACCGATCGTTGAGATTGGTCGAGGCTTCAAGCGCAGGAAGCCTTCCCATGCACGGAAGATATGGTCAGCCAAGATGAAAATCGAGGTGAAGATTGCGGTGACCACCGAAACCGAGGTTGCAGCGCCCTTGTTCCAGCCACCCAGCAAACGCGCTACGACCACAGCTATTACGATGGCCAGCACGAAGAGTCCAACGATCAAGAACCAATTTGGTTCTTCGAGCAATGTGAACGTTGCGTAGTAGCTGATGATTCCGATGCCCGCGGTGACAAGAGCTGGCACCAGGACTTGCTTGTTGCGAATCCCCGCGACGAGTGCGGTTGCTCCTACCGCGACGGCCGCCGCCAGCACCCAGATGCCGATACCGAAGGGGCCCATGGATGGCTTCATGAACAGGTTGAAGTTGTTCATGACCAACACGGCTAGGAAGAAGAAGATCGCGGTTCCGATGCCGGTCATGAGGCGACGCTTAAGGTTTCCGCCCATGGCAGCTTGTAATGCTAGGCCGAGGATAAGTGCTATGACCCCGACCCCTACCCAGTTCATTTGGGGATACCGGAGCCAATCGTTGTAGGCAATGCCGATGTATTCCTTCAGCAACACTGCGGCCCAGAAAACCGGTAGCGAGAAGAACAGGAAGGTCAGGAAGGTAATGGCGTAGTCAAGGCCGGAGTACTGGCGGATCGCCGTCACGATACCGACTGCGATACCGATGATAATGGCCAGCACCGTGGCAAGGACCACGAGCCGCAAGGTTGAGGAAGCTGCGTTGGCGAGTAGATCGCTCACTTGGACACCGTTGCGAGTGGTTCCCAGATCGCACTGTCCCACAAAGCAGCCGGCGACGCCACCGAGCCAGCTCAGGTAGCGCAGGAACCACGGCTGGTCTAGATTCATGAAGTCGATGCGTCGTTGCATCAGCATTTCACGGTTAGGGTCGTTGGATTCGCGGAGGTCGCTCAACGGGTCACCGGAATGGGTGACGAGGAAGTAAAGCAAGAGTGATGCTAAGAACATCACAATGACTGAAGCGCCGAAGCGCTTGAGTGCATATTTGATCACGGCGGAGAAGGCCTTTCAAGCTGCGGTGGTGATTGCCTGGTACCGCTCCGATCGGGAGCATCCAAGGCAGTCGGTTCCCGGCTATGGATCGAACGGGTCGGGCACCGCTTCTGAGATTTTCTAACGGCTACGGGTGGGATAGACGCTGTTGGAGTCTATCCCACCCGTGGACCGATTATTCACTGATGGTTATCAATGATTGCGTGAGATTTTACTCAGCGCGCTGCCACTGTTCCATGTTCCAGAACAGCTGGTTCTGCGTCGAGGTTGGACGCACGTTCAGCAGGTTGGAGTTGGAAGCGGCAACACTTGGGTGTGCGTACAGCGGAATGCCGTGCAGGTCATCCCAGAGGTGCTTCTCGATGATGGCGCGCTGTTCCTTGTGCACTTCTTCATCCAAGGTTCCGGACATGGTGTCCCAAGCCTTGTCGACTTCCTCGTTGGAGTAGCCGTTGAAGTTCTGCTGACCCTTACCGTCGGCTTGGGTCTGGTAAATGTTGGCACCGGAGACGATCTGACCGGAGCCAGCCCATGCGAAGAGAGCCACCTCGTAGTCGCCCTTCTCCTGTTCGCCACCTGGCTGGAAGAAGGTTGCGCTACCGGCGTCTTCAATTTCGAAACCGGCCTCGTCACAGGAAGCCTTGATGGCAGCTACCGTGTCGGTACGGCGTGGGTTCGGGGAGCTGTAGGCCAAGCGAACCTTGGTGCCGACGGCATCCTGTTCCTCGAGGATCTTCTTGGCTTCTTCGATGTTCACTTCATCGTACTGACCGTCGTAGCTCTGCTCGACCAGCTCATCGTAGCCTTCCTGGAAAGGCAGGATTTCACGAGCATTAGCTACCACTGCATCTGGGTTCAGTGGCTTGATCAGGGAGTCGACAATGCCCTGACGTGGAACACACATGGCGAAAGCCTTGCGCAGTTCCAGGTTGTCAGCGAATGGGCCATTGGCGTGGTTGAAGTCCAAGTGCTCCCAGGTCAGCTGGTCGAACTGGTGGACAATCATGTCGTCCAAGCCCTGGAGCTGATCCAAGGTGTCCTTGGTTGGGTGGGCCTGGACGGCGTCGAGGTCACCGTTGCGCAGCGCCTGAACGTGGGCGTCATCTTCAACGAAGCGGAAGACGATCTGCTTGATGCCTGGCTTGGTGCCCCAGTAGTTTTCGTTTGCTTCAAGTGTGAGCGACTGACCGGCGTCCCAGCTCTTCAGCTTGTAGGGACCGGAGGACGGGATGAGCTCTTCATCTGGCAGGGTACCTGGCTTGGTGTTCCAGCCGGTGTTCCAGAATTTGGCCGCATCCTTGAGCTTGTCAGCGTCTTCGGCCTTAATGGCCTCAACCAGCTCTTCAACGCTCATGTCGGATTCTTTAGCGACAACGTGGGCTGGCATGATGCCGGAGACTTGCAGGCGCCAGTCAGGGTTTGGCTCCTTGAAAGTCATGGTGACTTCCTTGCCGTTCACGTCGCCTTCAGGAGCCTGCTCAACGAACTCACCCCACGTGGTGGAGACAGAGTTGAACAGTGGCTTGTCACCATCGGTAATGCGTGGGTTCTGGAAACCCCAGGAGAAGATGATGTCAGCTGCGGTGATATCGGTGCCGTCAGACCACTTGGCATCTTCATTGATGGTGTACTTAACCTTCAGCGGATCCTCGGACTCGACCTCAAAGGTGCCGAATTCTTCGTTGTTGTAGATCTCACCGTCGGTACCGAAGTACACGAAGCCCGACAGGACACGGTCCATAGGGGTGGTGGTGTAGGTGTTGTAGGTCTGGGGAGTCATAGCGTTGTAGCTAGAGAACTCGGTGCTACCAACGGTCACGTAGACGGTGCCGTCTTGGGTTTCTACATCACCTAGGTCAGCCAGACCGGAGTTGGTTGGCTCGACACTGAACTTCTGACCTTCTGCGGCCTTTTCTGGTGGTGGGGCGTCTCCGCCTGGGGCACACGAGCTCAAGAGCAAGGCGCCGGAGGCTGCCACTGCTAGAGCGGCTGATAAGCGACGGTACTTCAAAGCACTCTCTCCTTTGGTACGAGGTATGTAATGCACTCTGCACTGGATTCTTTGCTGCCCTGAAGCAGCCTCCCCCATTACGTGTGAGTATCACCACAGGTTTAAAAAGAATATCGCGCATCACGCATGAAACAAGAGTAAAACACTTGTTTCACAGTTGTTAAGCTCAGATTGTTATCGCTTCGAGACATTTCGGATCAAAATGTGCGCTCTAGCGAACAATTTTGTGATCGCTGACATAGTGCGCTGCGGCTGCCGCGGCGGCGGTTACCCCCAGAACGGACGGCCACGGCCCTACTTTCTTGGCCAGAGGATGGGAAAGACCAAATGCGCCCAAATACCCCAAAGTCAGGGCAGTTGCGTCAGCAGCGCCGCCACGGGCATACCAGCTTCGGGCCGCGAGCGCCCCGGCTGCGGCCAACACCACCCCACCCAAGGGGCGGACTTTCGTGACGCGGGCAGTTAACCAGCCACCAATCAGACCGGTGGCCACAATGGGCGCAGTTGCTAGGGTGGAGGCGGCTGGCAAAGCTTCGCGGGCATCTGCAATGAGTTTTTCTAGTTCAGTCATATCCTCAGTGTAGAAATTCGAACCCGTGAAGTCAGCGGCACAACCACTTTTACAACCTAAAGGAGCACCCCTTGGCTTGGGTCGTACTAATTCTGTCTGGGCTCTTTGAAGCGGTCTGGGCGATCGCTTTGGCCAAATCTGAAGGTTTTACCCGGCTCTATCCATCCCTCGTGTTCTTCGGCGCCCTGGCAATTAGCATGGGTGGGCTGGCTTGGGCCATGCGCGACCTTCCGGCTGGCAGCTCGTATGCCATCTGGGTTGCCGTCGGTGCGGCCGGGGCCGTGATCTACTCCATGGCTACCGGCATGGAGTCTTTTTCGCTCACGAAAGTTCTTCTACTTCTTGTGCTGATCGGCAGCGTCATTGGACTGAAGTTCGCGAACTAACTGCCTCACCAAGACGGACCCTTAGAAAGAGCGGCGCTCCACACCAGATGGAGTTGCCGCTTTTTCAGCCCATTTCATATACCCCCATGGGTATTTGACTTCATGAAGCCTTAGCCCTACCATGGTTCACTAGATACCCCTAGGGGTATATGAGTGATAGTGAATCGAAAGTAGCGAAATGATCAAAAACCTTGGTGAGAAGTACTCGCCCCTGTATTTCCTCGCATCCCTCGGGTTTGGCGGCATGGGTGTCTTCTTCTTCATGTACTTCATGTTCCTGACTCCGCATCCGGACACCGCGATGCCGACGTTTAATTCCATTTCCACGGCGTTTGCCTCCGGCTCCACCGGAATGCAGACCACGATTGTGATTGCCTACATCGGCATGATTGCCATGATCGCGACGCATTTCGCCCTGCTGGCATGGAACTTCCGCGAATTTAATATCTGGAAGAAGACCCCGGCCTATGACAAGCTGCGCAATTCGAACGCAGCGGTGACCTTACTGGCGATCCCGCTAACCCTTGGGATGAGCGTGAACGGCCTCTTCGTCCTCAGCGCCACGTTGATTCCGAATCTCTGGAACGTCATTGAGTACGCGTTCCCATTCGCCCTGCTCGCGTTTACCTTGATTGGGCTTCTGGCTGTGAAGTACCTGTGGGATCACCTCTCCCGTGTCTTCTCCGGGAAATTCAGTTTTGAAGCCAACGGTGGCCTGAACCAGATTCTGGCTGCCTTCGCTTTTGCCATGGTCGCAGTCGGGTTCGCCGCATCAGCCGCCATGAGTGAACAAACCTGGACGATTCTGGCCGGCATGATCGGCTCGATCCTGTTCGCCATCACCGCTGTGCTGCTCTGGCTCATGTTTTTCACGATGGGCGTCTACTCCATGCTCAAGCACGGACTGGCCGTGGCCAACTCCGCAACCTTGTGGCTCACCGTACCCATCTTGACCCTCTTGGGCATCATGGTGGTCCGCGACAGCCACGGCGTGCAGACCTTCCAATCCTTGGCAGGTAACCCGGCTCCGGCTGGCCCAGGCGCAACCATGGGTCTGATGATCTTCCTGACGGTTGCCATCCTGATGCAAGTGGTCTTCTTGGTTATGGGACATCTGGCCATGCGCAAAAACGGCTTCTATAAGGAATTCGTGTTCTCCCGCAATCAGCAGTCGCCAAATGCTTTCACGCTGGTCTGCCCGGGAGTGGCCTTCGGTGTCCTTGGCTTCTTCTGGATCCACGCAGGTCTGGTCAACAATGGCATCATCGAACGCTACTCCGCAGGCTACTTCGTGTTGGTCGCCATCATGATTGCGGTCCAGGTTGCCACCTTGGCGCTCATGGCCGTCTTGGTGAAAAACCAGTTGCGTCCTGCTCTGGCAACGGAGAAGTCGGCCGTCGTCTCTGCCTAAGGTTCCACTAGAATAGAGGTACCAGCACACCCCCAGTGAAAAGAGGATTGTGATGGCACGAGAAGACGTTCTCTTGAAGGCAAAAGAACGGTACAGCCGCGAACAATTGGCAGATTTCTTGACCGGTTTGGCAGAACAGATTCGTTCTGGCGAACTCACCTTCGTTCAAGGTGCGGACACGACCGAGGTCGTTGTCCCAGAAAATGTGCGCGTTGATATCGAGCTCGTAGATGAGCTCAAGCGCCGTGGCACCAAACGCGAACTCGAAGTCGAGATCTCCTAGTACGAGGGCGAGGACGGCCCAGCGCCGACCGATAGCCCCTTGAAACTCGGCTGATAACTACCTCAACCTCAAAGCTTGGCCCCGGTGAAACAACGGAAAGTTTCACCGGGGCCAAGCTCGTCTCTAGGATGAATCCTACGAGGTCAAAAATCCGCTGATCGATTCGAGTCGCACCCCACGATCAAGGAGCGCTATGCCACTACCCCACTTCTACGCGCGTCCCTCATGGCGTCTAGCCGGACAGGTCATCGCCGATGCCTTTGTCGTGGCGTGGATCTTACTTTGCTGGGCCGGTGCCGGAATTGTCACCACGAGCATCAAGGCGATCGCTACGCCGAGCGCCATTGCCGAGACTCGGCTGGGTGAGCTCAAGAAGACACTGCAGGACAGCGCTGAAAAAATCGGTGAAGTCCCGCTCGTTGGTGATTCGCTCAGCACCCCACTGGCAGACATCGGCACCGAAGTGGCCACCTTACAAGCCGGAGCTCACGACCAAGTCGAGGCCATTGAGCAAGCCGCGACCACCATAGGCTGGCTGATCTTTCTCTTGCCCGTCATCACCGTCATACTTTTGTGGTTGCCGTGGCGATTGCGATTCATCCGGTCCGCCCAGCAACTTGCCAAACTCAACGCCTCCGCCGAATCCAGGGACCTGCTGGCATTACGTGCTTTGAGTACCGCCCCGTTGAAACGGTTGCGGCACATTTCGGATCAGCCCTTGGCCGATTGGCGGGCGGGCAATGCCGAGGTCATCGATGCTCTAGCCGAGCTCGAACTGCATCGGCACGGGATGTCGGCGCGCCGACGGCAGACGGAACAGGATCGGCTAGACCGGTAGGTAGGCCCAACCATCCCACTGGCGTTGGGCGATATGGGCGACTCCGGCCGGTACGGTCTCGACAACTTCTAACAGATCTGCTGCGTTGACCTCATGGCTGGCCAGAGCATTCTCGCAGGCCAAGATCTTCACCGTTTCGAGCTTGGAAAGGTATTCCAACAGTTTTTCCGCCCACTCGGTATCCCGCTGCAAGCCGAGTACTGATCCACCTTGGCACACGATTTCCACGGGAATATCGGGCAGTTGCTGGAGTAGGTTTCTAGCCGACTTGGTGGCAGACAAGATTGACTGCTCGTCAGCGGAGCGGAGCTGAAAAACGACTGAGTTCGTCATAGCCGCCAGCCTACTATTTCTTAATCGTCAGTTCGACAATCTCTTCAATGTATGGTGCAACCACGGTCCGTGAAATGCGCAGGTCCACAATCAGCGTGCCGCGAGCGCCTTCCTCAACCCACGATTGGACGTGGTCAAGATCAGCCATGGTGTTCACCACGACGCCTTGTGCTCCGAATCCGTCCGCGAGTTTCGCAAAGTCAATCTGATCAATATTCATGATCGTCTCGTCAAGACCTTGGGAGCCGTACTGATGAATCTCAGCCCCGTAAGCGGCGTCATTGAAGACCAGCACCACGGCGCTGTCTGCTAGTCGCACCACCGAGTCAAGATCTGGCAGACCCATGAGCCCGCCACCATCACCGGTGACCAAAATGGAAGTCACTCCTGGACGAGCACGCAGTGCACCTAGCGCCGACGGGAAACCAAGCCCGATGGACTGGAACTGGGTTCCGACCAGCAGCAACGAATCGGTCTGGGGCAAGTCGAAATAGTAGGCCGCCCAACCGATGAAGTGTCCACCATCAGAGATGACTTGGCGATCCTGCGGGAGGATCTCATTAAGTCGGACCATGGCGCTGCGTGGATCGAGACGACCATCTGGAGCACTACCGGTCCCCTGTTCGCGCTCGAAGGTAATTCGAGAGTCCCGGGCCACTTCCCCGTCACTGTCCCACCGCTCACCTGTGTGCGCCGGAACTTGTTCACGTACGGCACTCAACAAGGCGGGGACGGCCTGCTCAGCTTCGGCGCTCAAGAAGTGCTGAACCAGTGGACTGGTTGGTTCGGATAAGCGATCGATCTGGAGCAGTGTGACGGTGTCATTGAACTGCGTGGTGAAAGCGGTGGTGAATTGATTCAACCCTGCGCCCACGACCAAGACGACGTCTGCCGACTTGATCAGCGCGGAACTCGCTTCCGAGGCGAACCCACCAACAACCCCTAAATCATATGGGCGGCCTGAGAAAATACCGCGTGCCGGAGCCGTCGCTACACTCAAGGCGCCCAAGTGATCGGCAAGCTCGCCGAGTTCAGTTGCGACTGCTCGGGCACCCCGACCGGCGAGGATCAGCGGACGCTTCGCTTGGCTCAGTGGCTGCAGAAATTCTTGGATGTGCGCTGAGCTGATGTCCGTGGATTCTGGTTCTTCAGCAACAAACTCCGGCTCATTCTCCGGGGCCGGGGCAGCGCCAAGATCATGCGGGATGAAAAGAACCACCGGCAACGATTCTTCTTCCGCCATGGCGAATGCCCGGTGGGTGCTTCGGCTCGGGTCCTCGGCGGTGAGCGTGATGGTCCGCGCCCCGACGGTTTCAGCCAACACCGCCTGATCGATGTCCCATGGGCGCGGTCCGGCGCTGGGCTGGCTACCGACAACGAAGACCAACGGAGTACCAGACATGGCGGCTTCAGCCAGGCTCGTCAGCGCATTAGTGTAGCCCGGGCCATAGGTGGTCGTGGCAACCGCGATTTTGCGGCTGGCACGGTAATACGCGTCGGCGGAGGCGACCGTTGCGGTTTCGTGCCGCACAGCTGTGACCGTGACTCGACCGGCCCGCAGCAATGCATCGCTAAAGTAGGCGTTACCGTTGCCCATCAAGGCGAAAACTTCAGTGGTATATTCAGCAACAACGTCGGCGACGACTGCAGATATGGTCTTCATGTTGAGTTTGCCTCCTTGGACAGATCCACTCACCCAGAACCGTGAGCTCCGTGAAACCTAATGTCTCACAAAATAGCCGCTTAGTGACATCATTTTCTTCAAGAAGTAGTTTTTGCCGACATTCTGCACACCACATCGCATCGTGAGAGACAAGTATGCGGCTGGGGTGCCTCCCGCGGAGATCTAGGGACAGCTGGATGTGCGCTTGCGGGCCAATAGTCTGCTCCACGCTGATCAATCGATTGCAATCATCCTTGTGCCAGAATGGCTGCATGAAGCTCAGTGCGGCAACCGTAGACGCCATCAAGTCTGGCTATGATTTCCCCGACCCAGTGATCAACGTAGGTGCTTTGCTCAACGATCAACAGGCAGACTCGTCTGCACCGATCCGGATTCCGCTCAACATGTTCAACCGGCATGGCCTGATTGCTGGCGCGACAGGCACCGGCAAGACTGTCACGCTCCAAGTGTTGGCCGAACAACTATCGGCGGCTGGAGTTCCTGTTTTCGCTGCGGACATCAAGGGGGACCTCACCGGGTTGGCTCAAGCCGGGCAACCGCACGAGAAGATCTCTGCGCGCGCGGACGCGATCGGCCAAGACTGGGCTGGCCAAGCCGCTCCGGTAGAAGCGCTGAGTTTGGGCGGTTTCGGAACCGGGATTCCCATTCGCGCTTCAGTCACCTCGTTCGGTCCGCTCCTGCTGGCGAAAGTTCTTGAACTCAATCAGACTCAGGAATCCGTTCTCGCCCTGCTGTTCCATTACGCAGATAGCAACGGACTGGCACTGCTAGACCTGACTGACGTGAAAGCACTACTCAGCTTCTTGGACAGTCCTGAAGGTAAGGCCCAGCTGAAGTCGATTGGCGGTATTTCTTCTGCTTCCGTGGGTGTGATCTTGCGAAAGATCGCAGCGCTTGAAGCGCAAGGTGCCGACGCGTTTTTCGGGGAACCAGAGTTCGAGACCGCGGATCTACTCCGCTTGGACGAATCCGGGAAGGGCATCATTAGCCTGTTGGAACTGCCGGCATTGCAGCAACGCCCGGCGTTGTTCTCGACCTTCATGATGTGGCTTCTGGCAGACCTATTCCAAGAGCTTCCCGAAGTCGGAGATACCGACAAGCCTCGGCTCGTGTTTTTCTTTGATGAAGCGCATCTTTTGTTCAAGAACGCGTCTGCGGCGTTCTTGGATTCGGTAGTCCAAACGGTGCGGCTGATTCGGTCAAAGGGTGTCGGTATTTTCTTCGTCACCCAGTCGCCCAAGGACGTCCCGGGTGATGTGCTCGCGCAGTTGGGCTCTCGTGTCCAACACCAGTTGCGCGCCCACACTCCCAATGACGCCAAGGCATTGAAAGCTGCGGTGCAAACCTACCCCACCACAGACTTCGACCTTGCCGAAGTATTGACTTCACTCGGAACTGGCGAAGCTGTTGTTACAGTCCTCGATCCCGACGGGTCCCCGACTCCGGTGGCTCCCACGTTGATGCGCGCTCCGGTTTCTCGTATCGGTAATCTCGAGGCTTCGCTCCTTGAGGAACTGGTTGCCGGCTCATCGCTGCGCAGCAAATATGCGGTCCCGATCGATCGCGAGTCAGCCCGCGAGATCTTGGAGCGGCGAGCCGCTGAAACGACGCAGTCCGAGCGAAGCGATCCAACGCCGCCGCCATATGACCCTCCTGCGCGGCGGGCGCCTAGGAATCAGCCTAAGCCCGAGCCCACGGTGCTTGACCAAGTACTGGGCTCGTCCGCTTTCAAACAGTTCACAAGGACGGCAGCCCGAGAAATCGCTCGCACTATTTTTGGCACTCGTCGCCGCTAGCGACCCGAACCTGCTAGCGTCTCGGCTAGATCAGCCAGGCGAGCCAAGGAGCCAGCTAGTTGCTCTGTGCCCGTCGCGGCGGCGCGGCGTTGGCGGCGCTCATCGTTTGCAGGAAGTTGTGAATAGTCGTAGCTGTGACGCACCAAGGTCGCATCGGCACCCGCTGGTTCTAGTTCCCAGCGCCACAGATGCCCGATTGGCTCCGAACCTGGTTCGGCAGGGCGCCACGCAATCAATTGGTTCTCGATGAATTCGCATACGTGGTTCTCCCGAACCCCGCCGGTGGTCAAGGTCATGGCGAACACGTCGCCAACGTGCTGTACCCGCTGTTGCCCCGCGGCACGTGCGAGGTTCTCGTTCCCATCCCACCGTGGTTGTTGGGCAGGGTCGGCAATGAGTTCAAAGATGAGATCTGCAGGCGCCTGAATCATGCGCTCTGCGCTGACGATTTTCTGTTCATTCATCAAAAGGCCTCCTCGTACATCCAGCGGCCGGCACGCTTGGAGAATCGTGAGCGTTCCCGCAGCACCTGTTCGCGTCCATCCTCTGTATAGCTGGCTTCGAACTCCACGACTCCGACGCTGTCCTGTTCTTGTCCTGCTTCCACGTTGAGGATCGTCAAACCCGTCCACACCGTGTTTGGGTCGATGCCAAAATGTGCTGGTCGAAAGCGGGGATGCCAGGTCCGGAACAGATGATCCTCATTGTTCGTGACGAACGCGCTGTACCGCGAGCGCATCAGCGCCTCAGCGGTGCGGGGCCATTGCTCCGCTTCCAAGGCAGGACCGCAACATTCGCGCACCGGGGCACCCGGGGGTACACCGCCACAAAAGCATTCGTTCTGCTTCACTCCGACTCTCCTGAAATCTCTGTGCCTTGCAGGCGAACGGGGGTCCTTGGTTGCGGTGTTGGGTCCGATGCCAATCGTGCAGCGATGGTGACATCAATCCGTTCCCCATCAATGAGGAACTTCTCCCGTTCGGTGCCTTCAACGATGAAGCCCGCCCGTTCGGCGACCTGGCCCGAAGCAGGGTTATTGGTCCGGTACCCGAGTTCTAGGCGATACCAACCACCGTCTGTGAGAGCCCAATTACACAGCGCTGTTACCGCAGCTGTTGTGAAGCCTTTTCCGCGCGCGTGTTCAGCGGCCCAATAGAAGACCCAGCCGTTTAGGTTTTCGCATTTACCCATGACGGCCACACAGCCAGCTAGTTCACCGTCCACCTCGAGGGCCATCACCGCATTTGATGCATCGCAGCGAGCGTACTTGACCAACCAGTCCTGCAAATCGGTGATCGACGCAATGGGCGGGAATTGTCGAGCAAGATCGGGTTGGTTTTGGTAGATCTCATGCAGTTGAGGCAGGTCATGAACCTGCCAAGGACGGAGTAAGAGGTCAGCGTCACTCATCTAGTAGAATCTAGCAAAAATCTCATCCAACATTGTCTCAGTCAACCGCCCCGTAAACGTGTTGTGCTGCGAGACGTGATAGCACCCAACCAGAGTCACCGGTTCACGCTGCTGCGGGTACATCACAACTTGCAGGCCGTGACCGAACTTGGGTCGGGGCTTGGGTATCTCCCACCCTAGGCGGGCTCCAGCAGCCAGTACTGCCTGCCATGCGAACCCACCCAACGCCACGATGCCAGTAGCATGCTCGGCTAGCTGCAATTCTCGATCAAACCACGCGGAACAGGTGTGCTTTTCGGTTGTTGTGGGTTTGTTGTCCGGTGGCGCACAGTGCACCGGTGAAATGCAGCGCGCCCCGGTAAGCGTCAGCCCATCCAACGCATTGTTAGATTCGGCTTGGCTGGCAAAACCTGCTCGGTGCAAGGCGGCAAAGAGCCAGTCCCCGGAGCGATCTCCGGTGAACATTCGCCCGGTCCGATTCCCGCCGTGCGCTGCCGGAGCCAGACCCACTACTAGTAGGTACGGTTCTGGGTCACCGAAGGATGGGACCGGCCTGCCCCAATAAGGCTCACCCGCGAAGGCGGCCCGTTTTTCTACCGCGACTTTTTCCCGCCACCGAACTAATCGTGGGCATGCCCGGCATACAGAAATCTCTGCGGCTAGCTGCTCTGTAGTTTCACTTGCTGCGGCGAGACGCCGCACCTGCGCAGGACCCCGAGCCGCCGGAGTTTCGAGACTTGCTGGGTCACTTGGCCACCCAGTTCCCGGGCTCACGGGTGAAGCAAAGAGCTCACCGGTGACGGGGTGTGGCAGAAGCTGATCCGCTGCGTCGTCCATGGGCTCAGGCTACAGTAAAGGTTATGAAGAACACATCCCCACCCGGCGCCCGCCCTCTTGGTTTCGGCCTGAATGGCTTTACCGTCAGTCGTGCTTTGGCGACGGACGTTCCGGCCATCGTGAACCTTCTTGCCGACGACTATTTGGGGGTCGCCCGTGAAGACGGGGACCTAACGGTTTACGAGCGGGCCTTCGAGCTCCTTGACCCAGATCCGCGTCATTTCTTGGCCGTGGTCAAAGACAGCGTGGGCACAGTGGTGGGAACCATGCACCTGATGTTGCTGCCCCACCTATCGCGTTCGGGCACTACTCGACTGCAGATCGAGGCGGTTCGCGTCGGCAAACCGGTACGCGGCATGGGTGTTGGTGCCGCCATGATTGAGTGGGCGCACGCGTGGGGTAAGGAAAACGGTGCAGGCATGGCGCAGCTCACCTCAGACAAAACGCGGGCGGACGCGCTGCGGTTTTATTCGCGGTTGGGTTACACGGCCTCTCACGAGGGGATGAAGAAACAGCTATGAATGATCATCCCGATCAGCGCCCACCGGCGGGGTGGGAACAACAAGACCAAGCGCTCGTGGCGGTTTTCACACCAGTGAGCTTTACTGTCGGGGCTGACTTTGTCCGGCAGATCGCCGAAGTGGCTGACGAGATCAACCACCATCCCGAGCTCACGTTGGAGTACGGCAAGCTAACCGTACGCTTGTTCAGCCACGATGCCGATAACACGGTGACGAAACGGGACATTCGGCTCGCTCACCGCATTGAAGATTTGGCTGAGCAGGCCGGAATACCGCGCTATTCAGCGGAGTCTTGATCCTGATTCACCACGGTGAAATCGACCTGGGTCTGGTGCTCAACAGTACGGGCGACCGTGCAGTGTTTGTCATGAGATAGCTGGACCACCCGCTGAATCATATCGGCCGCTTTCTGGCCGGCCTCGTCGTGCGGGAATTCAATGTCGAATTCAAGGCGGACGGCCGACAGGCGGCTGGCCCCATCTTCGTTGACCCGATCGCCTTCAGCTTTCACCACGAACTTGGTGGCCTCACTACGACGAGCTGTGACCACGTCAACATCGATCGATGAGCAACCGGCGATTGCGGCAAGTAGCACCTCTACCGGGGAAAGCAATCCTTCTCCACGCCCGAATTCGATCTTGGCACCGGCTTCGTTGGTCGCGACGTAGTGGTTTTCCGCCAGCCGTGTCATCTCAATGCCGTATGTATGTTCAATTTCACTCATACGACCATGATGCCACCAATCGATAATCATCTGGCTTAGAATCAGACTGAATATTGCTCACCACTTGACCAATCAAAGGATGCGCCCATGAGCGGCCTCATTGCCCTGCTAGATGATATTGCTGCGCTCGTGAAACTGACGGCAGCATCCGTGGATGACATTGCTGCAGGCGCGGCCCGGGCCAGTGTGAAAGCGGCCGGTGTTGTGGTTGACGATGCTGCCGTGACGCCACAGTATGTGCACGGCATTGACCCCCGCCGGGAATTGCCGATCATCCGCAAGATCGCGGTGGGTTCGCTGCGAAACAAGCTGCTGTTCATCCTGCCGGTTGCCTTGGTGCTCAGCGAGTTCATGCCGTGGCTGTTGACACCGATCCTCATGATCGGCGGCACCTATTTATGCTTCGAAGGCGCCGAAAAGATCTGGGCGAAACTGACCGGCCATCACGCAGAATCTGATCTTCCGGTGGTCGAACAATCCGAAGAGGCCGAGAAAAAGCTCGTCCGGGGCGCGATCACCACCGATTTCATTCTCTCCGCGGAGATCATGGTCATCGCACTGAACGAGGTTGCCGACCAGACGCTGCTGGTGCGCACCGGGATCCTGATCGTCGTGGGAATCGGTATTACCCTGCTGGTCTACGGAGTAGTCGGGTTGATCGTCAAGATGGATGACATCGGTCTCGCCCTCACCAAACGCAAGGGCACCGGGGTGCAACGTGTTGGCGCACTCCTAGTCGAAGGGATGCCCAAGCTGCTGACGTTCCTGTCCGTGGTTGGTACGTTCGCCATGATCTGGGTCGGTGGCCACATCCTGCTGGTGGGCACCGGCGAGATCGGAATCCCACTCATCTACGACTGGGTCCACGGACTCGAAACGGCTGCTGCCGCCGCCACCGGAGCGCTCGGAGGGTTCATCGGCTGGCTGGTCAACACCTTCATCTCCCTCATCTTGGGATTCATCTGGGGAAGTCTCGTGGTATGGGTGGTTCACCTCTTCGCCAAACGCAAGAAGAATCGTTCAGCCACCAACGATGAGTCGGCGCTGACCGAAAGTAGCTGAGCCGGTGCCTGCGTTTAGCCGTTGAGGACCACGTGGGCGATGAGCTGGTCGAGTTTCCGGATGTCTACGCCTTTGCCGATCTTGATTTTCACGTGACCGGCACGGGTCCACAGTTCTAGCTCAGCGTTGAGGTCGAGCTTGCCGGCGTTCTCTGAGGACCACATGTTGATCGCCGAGTACGGTAGCGAATACATTTCGACCTTCTTGCCGGTCAAACCTTGGGCGTCCCGAACAATGAGCCGCTTGTTCGTGAAGACAGCGGAATCACGGTACGTCTTGTAGGCCGCAATCGGTTGCTCCCCTGCGACCAAGAGTGGTCCCACATCCTCCGGTATGGGCGCTTCTTCGATAAAAGTCCACGCGGTGAGGGCCGTGAGTTCAGTTGACATATTCTGCTCCTGTCGATGCTCGACGCTGCTGGTGTTTGACCCTAGTCTAGGAGCTATGGGAGCTACATCGCAGGCACAATCGGGACACTTCGTCTTGCTCGGCGGTGGCGGGTTCTCCATGAACCCCACTGCGACAGCGCTTGACCGGTATCTGCTGTCCCTGACCGGGAAAGAGAATCCCAAGGTGTGTTTTGTCCCGACGGCCGGCGGCGACAACCCTGAGTATGTGAGCCGTTTCGAACAGGCCTACGCCGACCTTGCCCAGACTCATGTGTTCACCCTCTTCGGTAACGAGTACCCCATCGGGCAGGCTCAGGACTTACTCGGCCATGACCTGATATTCGTTGGTGGTGGTTCCACCGTGAACCTGCTGGCTCTGTGGCGTGCACACAAGGTTCCGGACGCGCTGCACCAAGCTCAACGTTCGGGAACGATTTTGGCCGGTGTTAGTGCCGGTGCGAACTGCTGGGCGGCTGCCTCCTCCACTGACTCTTTCGGCACCCTGGCTCCGTTGCAGGATGGTCTGGGTTGGCTGCCCTTTAGCGTGTGCCCGCATTATCGGGGCGAGGCTGGGCGTCGCGAGCACTTTCATCACTGGGTTGGGACAGGAGAGCTGCCCGACGGGTACGGCATCGATGACGGGGTTGGTATGCACTTCATCGGCGAGCGTTTGGAAGAAGTCGTCACCGAGGTCCCCAACAACAGCGCTTTTCAGGTCAGCCGCCAGCCCGGCGGCAGCAATGAAAAACGGCTCCCTGCAACTGTGCTCCCGGACCCAGAACAATGACCTTGAAACCTACTAGGACCACACAGGGAAGGCACTTTCAGTGGCAGATCTACAATTTCGGCTTGACGAGGACCCCGAATCGCGGGGCCACCTGCTGAACACTTTCGACGTTCTCCAAGTGGCTCCCCCGCCTCGGGACCGCGCGATGCCGTCCATATCCCGACTTTTTGAAGGGGACGGCGCAAACCTGATTGCTATTACTTTCGTGGCTGGGCAGGTGTTGGCCGATCACCGGGCGGCTCATCCCATCACGGTCCAGGCGATCTGCGGTGAGGTCCGGTTCATGGTCGCTGACCGGGTTGAAACGTTGACACCGGGCGTGGTGGTTCACCTGCCGGAAATGGTGGTTCACCGGTTGGAGTCTGTCCAGGACTCAGTGGTGTTGTTGACCATGTTGACCGGGGAACGGCACCAAGACCTCTCGGTTCCAGGCGAGGACTAGCGGGAGAAGAAGTAACGCAGCGTTGCGATGGTCTCGTCAGCCTGTTCCGAGTGGATCCAGTGTCCGGCCTCTTTGAAGGTCATTCGGTGTGTTCGCGGGAATAACGCGCGCATCGCCGGCACGTCTTCGTCCGTGACATAGTCAGAGCGTCCCCCGCCGATCCACAGGACCGGTCCCTCGAATTGTTCGGTAAGGCCTTCCGGGAACGCCATGATCGTTTCCAGTTCGCGGTAGAGCAGATCGAGGTTCGGTTCCCAACGGAAACCGTTTGGTTCATACCTCAGGTTTTGCAGCAAGAAGCCGCGCACCGTGGGATGGTCGATCTTGTCTTTGAGCTGCTCGTCTGCGTCGGAGCGCCGTTCGATCGTCGACAGATCTAATCCGGTCAACGATCCCAACAGATGTTGGAACTCACCGCGGCCGGAGGTTGCTGTCGTGGGTGAAATATCAAGGACGACGAGTTTGTGGACCAGCTCGGGGTGGCGTAGAGCTAGCAGCATCGCGACCTTGCCGCCCATGGAGTGCCCGACTACGTTCACGGGGCCGTCTGCCGCGAATGACTTCTGCAGTTCTGCTGCGACCATGTCTGCAAGTTCGAGATAATCGAACTTTTCCGTCCAGTCCGATTGCCCGTGGTTTGGCAGATCGACAAGCAGGGATTGCGCTTCTGGGGTCAGTCCGGCAGCGATGCGGCTGAAGTTCTTGCCGCGGCCGAAGAGTCCGTGCAGGAAGACAACTTTGTAGTCGGCGTCATCGTCCCCGACCGTTTCTGTGTGGATCGAAAAGTTCTCTAGAGCAGTCACACGCCCCATCTTACCGATCGGGGCTTGACCGCTGCCTTTCTAGGTGATGGCCATGACGACAGCTTGCCTGTTGCGGGCGGCAGCTGCGTAGAACTTTCGCAGTTGTTGCGCGTACGGCAACAGGTACGTTTCGAAGATGTCTTCTTCATCCCAGAGGTCCGGGTAGAGCGGACTGTTGCTCATCTGTTCTGGGTTGAAGCGCTGCTGCAGTTCTTGGTCGGTGAGCCTCTGGAGCGCGGCGTTGACATCTTGGACACGGTCAGGCCACAGGAGTGCAGGCTGGCCGTAGCCGGCATCGATCTCTAGGAGTTCGCCGGCTTCCCAGCCGTAGATGGCCAGGGATTCTGCGGTGTCGGTGGGTCCTGCTGAGCCGGTGAGTAGCCAGTGGATGCCCTGCCATGCTTTGTCCAGATCAATGGCATGCTCGGAGTGGTCTTCTTCAATGAAGGAGAAGTACGCCTCAGGGTCGATCAGCAGCTCCCGGGCTTGCGCCTCAGAGAGTCGATTAGCCGTCCAGATCATGCCCATGTCGGTCAGTATAACCGGGGCTTGTGGGCGAGAGACTAACTCTTTCGTACGACTGAGGATTTCAGGTACATTTGGCCGACTCCGGGGATCCGAGCATCGATATCGTGTCCGTTGACGGGCACGTCCAAGATACGAATATTGCGGACCTTGGTCCCGATCTTGAGGCTATCCCCGCCCTTAACTTTCAGCGACTTCACGATCGTGACGTCATCCCCGTCGCGCAGCTCGTTCCCGACGGAATCTTTGGTGACCTCTGTCTCTTGTTCTTCCGCTGGGGCGGTTTCGGCGGGATTCCATTCGTGTCCGCACATCGGGCAGACCAACATGTTGCCCGACTCGTACGCGTACTCGCTGTCGCAGCTCGGGCAGGCCGGCAAATTCTGTTCCATACTGACTCAGTGTACCCATGCGCTTTTCCGCATGGGCCTTTCGCGAGTTTCGCTAGCCGTCAGGGTCTTTCCCACGAGGCGATCGGACCGGGCATGACCTGCATCATGGCATGAGCTGTAGGAGACGAACCTTGCAGTTCGGCAAAACGGCTCGGGCTACGCTGGGCCAGCTTCCCCAACAGATGGCTCCACTCGTGCATCAGTTGTCCGTCCGTCACGGCAATAATGGTGCCGTCTGGCCGGGAGTTTACCCGGCTTCTATCAAAGTGATAGTTGCGAGCGTCCGCCTCATCGGCGATTCCGTGGAGGAAGGTTCCGATCGCTTGCACTGGATCGGTACAGGCCTTGAAGCGTTCCAGTTGTGGGTGGTTACGGTAGCCCCGGGTGAGCCCTTGGAGGACCTTCTGGGCGAGTAAGGCCTCCCGCCAGACTGCCGTCAGTCCCTGACGGTCCAGCAAACTTGGGTGCAGTGACCACAGTCTCATGGCCCCAGCTTACGCCGCCCTTGCGATAGCAACGCATCAGTAATAATTGATCTTTTTCTGGCAAGACATTGAGAGATATAGATATGCTGATGCGAATGCCACCATGGGGGTGGTCTGGTAAAAATGAGGGGATCCAATGCAATTACGCATGCCGTTGGCTGCAACAGCGCTGGTCTTATCGTTGTTGGCGCCGTCTATGCCAACGCCAACAGATGGTGTGACCACACCGCCTGTCGATGACCCAGTTGTCACCCAGTCTCCAACTGCTCCAGAGCCCGGTAATGACGAGGAGCAATCGTCAGATCAGGATTCTGGCTCCGCAGACGCTACCGAAGGCTCCGAGGCGAATGAAACGGATGCCCCTCCGGCACCGCCGTCGGCGTCAGAGAAAGCTCCTGAGAAGACTGAGACGGCAACGCCCTCACCAGAGTTTTCAAAGGCTGACATCAAGTCTGAGACACCAGAGCCGTTGTCTAACCCTGACCCGACCGTGAGTGAGATTCAGGTTGGCGACGTGAAGATGTTGGTACGTCGTCTTTCCACCGGTAGCGGCCACGGCACCAGTGCCCAGTGCGCGATCAACTCGCAAAACAAGGCGCTCTTCCCAGACGGCAACTCCGCTGGGCAGCCTGCAGATGATTCTGCTGAGGACGAGTACACCTGCTGGAAAGACACGGTCCAGTACCAAATCGAGTTCAACCTCGGCCCGTCAGGCGTCGATACCGATCAAAAGATCAAGTTCAGCTTCGATGCAGTCGATCAAGGTCTGCCTGGTACGGCTCGTGAGTACAGGGCCTATGTGCTGACTAAACAGGTCAATGAGATCTGCACATCCTCTACTGACGGACTGTACGTTGCTGAAAACCGGCGAAATCTCCCCCGTGGGTTTGAGTGCGAATACACGTTTAAGCCAGGACTCAGCGGATCTTTCAAGCTGCCAGTCATTACCCTAGCGGCAGCCGACAATACCTACGCGAACCCATATATTAAGCCGACCATGAAGGTCAACGGCGCAGATTTGAGCGTACCGTCGACGACTATCGTCACCATCCCCCAGATTGACCTAGTGGCAAGGGCTGAAGGTGGCCCCCAGATTACCGTGATTGATGGTGTTCCGGGCATTTCACTGGGCTTTAGGCACTCGTTGCCAACCGTACCGTTCGAGCCGAGCGCATGGCACCCGACCAAGGGTAATCCGTACAGTTGGGTCACCAAAGAATACAACTACATGATCGGGTTCTATAAAGGTGGCAACATGGACTCCCCGGAGCCTTTGCCTGACGGCGCCAAGGTCATCCGCCATTCTTACGATCCGGTGTATGTAGACCCTGAAGGTAAACCTATTGAAACTATCTCGGCGCCTGCCGGCAGTGACGCCCGCGGCATCTGGTTGCCCATGGAGGTCTACAATGACTTGCAAGGCATTGGTGTGTGGGGCCGCATTGTTCCCCTCAACATCAGCGTCCCGAACGGTGCCTCCAACTTCAACAAGGAAGAGGCTTGGGACCCAGGTTCTGATCAGAAGTGTTCTTTCTCAACAGGTTCTCTGGGGCTGACCAACGTGCGGGATGGTGTCACCACGCCCAACAACAACTGCTATGTGAAGCAATACAAGTTCGGCGAATACACCTACGGTCTGTCCTCGAAAAAGCTCAACGGATTGGATCGAGTTACCACCTCTCCGGACAGCAAAGTTCGTGTCGAACTACATCGCGCTGAAGCACCAACTGCAAATGACAGCTACGCTTTGTGTGATGTGTGGGATTCTCCACAGCAGGAGTCACAGAAGCGTTCAGCCGGGCAAACCATTGTCCCGCATTCAGCTGATTATCCGCATAAGGTGACCGTTCGCTTCGCGAACAAGATTCACCCACTTCCGGACGATATCTGGCGAGCAGAGTATGCATATTCGCCGATTTCTGTCGCCGGTGGGTTCACCCCGCGTGGCGATCTGCTGGCTCTCAAGGATGCCGTCCAACAGCGGTGCGCGGCCACCGAGGGCTGGTCCACTGATCCCGAACAGATCGGTGTCGACAAGATCAACGCGGTGCGGTTTGTCGTGGACCAGGCCAAACTCGAGACCTTCATGAAAGCCAAAGGCCACGACGGGTTCAAGAACTTCATCCCGTCGACAGAAGTCTTGTTCTACACCAAGGCGCCCGGGATCGATCAGGTACCCGATGATGGAAGTTACACGACCGCTACGGACCATATGGCGAACGTTGACTTCCCCGCGAGCGATGGTCCTACCGGTACCTTCGTTGTTTCACGCAACATCTTCGTGAGCCGCCCCGCAAGCTCGATCTCCCTGAATAAATATGTCAGCACAGGCGGCACCTACCGTAAGGATGGCACAGAGGTCGCCGGCGGAAGAGTCCGGTACCAGCTTGATCCAACTATGACGGTCAACTACCGAGACAGCAACACGCCGAACTCCTACACGTTGACCCTTGAAGATGAGCTGCCAGCCTGCGCTGACGGGGAACCTTACGACTTCGACACCAGGCCGCTCTCGAGCCTGGGCGTGGACTACACCTCTATTTCCGACCCTGCTTACACGGCTCCACAAGGTGACCCCTGCTACGAATCGGGCCCGGAACACAAACCAGGCAAGATTACTTGGACCGTGCAGGTCGAAGGCAAGGACCCTAAGGCAGTCAGGCACTATCTGTCTTGGCGTACGTTCTACTCGGTCAACCTTATGAAGCCGATTGAGCCGAAAAAGACCCTACCGACAACGGCCACTCTGACGTTGAAGGCCAATGGCGAGACGGAAGACGATCCGATCGCGCGCTCGCTGGATAAGCAGACATCCGACAAGGTCAGTGTCTCCATCATCCCGGGGGCAGCCGAAACCGTCTCCACCAAGACTGTCCAAGACAGACTGGTTCGCACCGGTGAAGACGTCACGTGGAATGTGACGCTGTCCAACACCGGTAGCGGTGAGGCAGGTTCGGGCGACTGGATCGACGTGTTGCCGTACAACGGAGATGAGCGCGACGGACAGAAATCCAGCGCCAAACTCTCCTACGCGGAAGAAGAAGCTGCCCTGAGCAACGTGCGTTTCGGCGATGTTGTCTGGTCGGCGACCAACGAACACCTGCCAGCCCCGGAAGTTGCCAAGGTCCGGCTTGCGGTCACCACCGCTGACCCGTCCAGCATTAACCAAGATCCTCGCCATGACTCCAACCAGGACGGTGGCGACACCCAATGGTGCTGGGTGGACACAGCAGATGACCAGTGCGCCGAAGCCTTGAGCAAGGCCACCGCGCTTCGGTTCGTAACCGAGAAGATGCCAGCCTACTCGCAGGTGAAGATCCCGTTCACGGCCTCCACCAAACACATGCGTGATGGTTCCACACTCTGGAATAACCTGGGGCTGGGCCGCGTCGAAGGTCTGACACTCCCTGTACCCGCATCCAAGCCGGTACGCACCAACGTGTATGACCTGCTGATTGACGGAACCGTCTGGTACGACTCCAACAAGAACGTCACTCTCGATGACGATGAAGAACGTCTAGAAGGTGTGACCGTCGAACTTGTCGACAAGGACGAGAAAGTCGTGCGTAACACCAAGACCGATGCGCAAGGCTACTACTACTTCGGTCAGGGCCTCTCCGATGATGGCGATCATCCGGGTCTGAACAGCGATCAGCAGTTCTACCTGGAAGACGGCACCTACACGGTCCGGGTTGTCCGCGAAGATGGAGTCATCCTTGAAGAATGGGAGTACACCTTCTCCGGTAACAACGAAAAGCTAGACGGAACTTCCGAGGACCTGGTCTTGGGCCGCACCTCCAACGATGAAACCGAGTTCCCGAAGTACCGCAAGGCTGACTTCGGCCTCTACACCGACACCCACCTGACGTGGAAGAAGGTCGACCAAGACGATGCACCACTGGCCGGCGCTACCTTCGAAGTAACGGCTGATGGCATCGACCCAATCACCGTCACCGATAACGGGGAAGGCGATCTGGACCCGGCCGACGGCGTCATCAAGATCCAGGTGAGCGCAGCCGGTGAATACACCGTCCGAGAAACCGCTGCACCCGAAGGGTACAACGGCACCGAAGACAAGCTCACCGGCACCGTCAAGACCGGCGCCCCTGTCACCGAACTCGGCACGCTCGTCAACACCGTGATTCCATCGGAGACCCCGCCTGCGACTGAGACGCCATCACCGTCTGAGTCGACAAGCAAGCCTCCGACCGGTGAGCCAAGCCCGAGCGACTCGGAGTCCGCGACCGAATCACCAAGCGAATCGGAGACCCCACCGGTGACCGAATCGCCAAGCGAGTCGGCGCCGGCGGACAGTGAATCACCAACAGCTTCAAGCTCATCCGCCCCGAGTGAGTCCGTCTCCGCTCCGGCAGCGTCCCAGAGCCCAGAAGCAGGCACCTCCGAGCCGATGGCTCGAACCGGTGCCGCTGTGTTGGTCCCGATCGTACTGGCAGCCCTGCTGCTGATCAGCGGCGCACTGCTGATGCTGGCTCGCCGCCGCAGCGTCAATAGCTAGTACGCCTTAGTACCCAAGAAAAGGCTTGTTCGCAGCTCCCCACTGGGGGCGCGGACAAGCCTTTTCTCATGGCTGGCACTTGCATTGAGGGAGCGGTTGCTGGACCGCTAGGCTGGGGTCATTTAGGAGGCCCGATGAATCAGCTCGACATCAACAAGAAAACCGTCACGGACTTCTACAACCTCATGTTCAACCAGTGCAAGCCCGCAGAAGCCATCGAACGGTACGCCGGTGCGGAGTACCGGCAGCACAATCCCCATGTGGGTGACGGGAAGGCCGGGTTCATCGAATACTTTGAACGGATGGCCGCCGAGTACCCCGGCAAATCGGTCGAGTTCAAACGCGTCTTCGCTGATGGCAACCACGTCATTTTGCACTGCCATCAACGCTGGCCGGGCGACCTCGAGTACGCGGGAATCGACATTTTTCGGCTCGATGACAACGGCAAAATCCTTGAGCATTGGGATGTGTTGCAGGTACTGCCGGAAACTTCCGCAAACACCAACGGCATGTTCTGACTCCCCTACCGAGGAATCGCGAACATGCCGTTGCGTGCGTCTATGTAGTTTTAGGGCTCTTCGGAATTTCAGGTGTAGATCGGTTTTGGTGCAGAGCGTGTTGAAAGCTTAAAAAGAGTCGAGGTCTTCCGAAGATGGAAGTGACGAAACAACTCATC
>NZ_JBHLUB010000004.1:0-94392 GCF_042434215.1 Micrococcoides hystricis
GCGGCACCGCCCTGGGCTTCAGAAACCTCACCCACTACATCACCAGAGCACTGCTCGACACCGGCGGATTCCGAACCCAACTACACGCATTTTTACGATGAGCCACTTTAGGTAAACCACGTGCCTTGAACGGCAGGAAAACGCCCGCGAGCGCTCACGGGGTCAGCGGTGCGGCATCACCCGCACCGCTATCCTTTGCTTAGGCCACATTAGGTGGACCCTTGGGGCCCCAGTCCACGTCGTCGTGCGCGTCCTCAGGTAACGGCCTAGTGCGACGGAATTTAACTTGAAATGCCTCCGCCCGGCACCAGCCGTACGTATGCGCGGGATCCCGATAGCGGTCTTGCCACAGCGCGTAGTAGCGGCCCTTCTGCCGTCGCATAACATCGAGCAGCTCCTCGTAGAGACCGGCCTCGGCCAAGCCAAATGCAAAGCGATCCCAGAGGCGCAACGCTCGAATGCCATCATCATAGGCGCTGCTGAACTTGGCAAAGGCGTGTGCGACGGTATAGGCCGACTCTGCATTGCGCCAGGCGGCGGCTGTCGCGTCCTCGGATGAGAACTCTCCGAACGAGCGAAGAGTGAACCAGTGCTGATTGAGCATTGAAACAACCTCAGCCAGCACCGGGTGCCCGTCAGGGGCTTGCTCTGCCACATATCTGGCCATCAATGGCAGCGCCTGCCAATCACCACTCCAGCGAGCGTCCTGCTGGCGCAACAGTTCAGCCCAGCCCATTGGGTTCCACGGATCGATTGCCTGCCACTTCTTGGCATGCGCAAGTCCACAGTCATCGTCAGTGATGCTGGCACCGTGACCAACGATGTATGCGAAAGGATCGCTGTGGTCGCTGAGTTCTGCGGCACGCTCCATCAGTTCGCGGCCGCCGACATTCCACTCGTAGAAGCCGAATCCGCCCTCGATGGTCACAGAGTCTGATGTGCCTTCTCCGCGTGCCTCGAAGCCGAACAGCACGGCCAAGTTCGACGCCAACATGAGACTTACTGCCGAATCATGCCGCAGCGCGCCCTCAAACAGTGCCTGCCTGCGGCCCCCACTATACTCTGGCAGAGCATTGCGGAGCGCATGCCACCATACGACGCGGTGTTCGCTATCTGGTTGCGCCGCGTAAAGTTCGTCGAGCTTGCCGAAATCGGCATTCTCCAAGGCCTGAATCGCGGGGTTGAAGACATGCCCCCACATCTCCTGCTCCGTGACCTCCCTCGGGGCAGGCTCAGCTGCGATCATCCGCTCGATTTCAGCCTGACGTGCGTGATAAGCCTCAGATTTTTGCTGCTGCGGCTTTTTCCGACGCCTAAAGAAGACCATTTCGTCTCAACTCTCATTTTATTCAATACGCTAAATTGATCGGCTCGTTACCTTCGCCAAGATCACCATAGGTGAGCCTTCAGCTCGATCCCACCATGGTCATCGAAAGTTCTCCGATTGTTCGGTCAAACGACATTGAATATCACTGAGGGCGTCAAACGCTGGACCACTCGGTCACCTGCAGTTCACTTCAATGCTTGGCCCCGCCAAGTTCCACTGTCTGTTATTAGCGAATCAGCCAATTTGAGTGGGTCATCGCGGTCTACGGCGTATGCACCGCGGAACTGATCACGCCAATAGATGCCACCCCAACAAGAGGATGTGCCCACGGCAGCGAATTTCGTATTGAAAAGATAGAATGAGATCAACCGAGTAATCCGCTATGTGCTCACAGTTTCAGCGCAGCCACGGGCCGCCAATGTCACTCGTGGCACCGGGCAGCCGCACTTCGCTGTAATCGGGGAACCGTTACACGGCTCCAGCACGGAGATTAATCATGTCTATCTCAGCTCCAAGGAGGACTCCCCATAGGAAGCGGGGACTTCTCATCTCTGCAGCAATTCTGACTGTGATGCTCATCGTCGGCGCATGGTACATATCCGGGGGATTTGGAAACACCGAGTCCAGCATTCTGAGGGACACGTTGGCGAATAACGGTTCGCTTGACCCGCAAGAAAACACCAACGAGTTGTGTTCCGATATCCTTTGCGTTGAAGGTTGGTCTACGTCAAGTGGGAACTTCCTCCGTTTTGATTCGCAGGGAGCCGCCGAGCAGCACGCCACCTACCTAGGAGATGAAGGCCGACGGTGGAAGAACATCGTCCTTGACATGAGTGGCAAGAACCTAAGCTTCGATCAGAAAGTCATCGACATCCTCTTTTCCCAGCATGACTGGTCATGATTGGCATCCATCCGTAAGTTCGGGTCAGCAAAGTTTCATGATTGCTAGCTAGGACGGTCTTCCTGTCTGAATGTTTGGAATGATTGATGCGGCTAGACTCAGGCACTTTCAGCAGTCTCACCGATGAGGCTTTTTGGGCAATGCTGCGGCCTAGCTGATAACTCTCAAGAAGATGTTTGTTCGCGCCACGAATTACTACTTCAGATGCGGCGCTAGATATATTCATTCCAGTGCCTAACTAAGTAGAATTTCGGACAAAGTTCGGGATGTCAGTGGGCGACCAAGGACACGCAACCACCATGCCTAAGGAGCCGAAATTTCCAAAAATAGGATTGCACCTATTGCCGTAGCGTTGTTACTGATGGCCGGGTGCTCGCAACCGGCTGCTACGGAACACGAGAGCCACAAACCTGAACCACTGCCTTCGGAGACTCTTCAGTCGGAAACGCCTCGAGCAAGCTTGACGCCAACACCAGACGCTCAACCCACGGAGAGTACAACCTCTGCAGATGTCGAGGAAAACAGTGGGAAGATTGATCTAACGAAACGTCTTGCCTATGTTTCACAGGAAAAATCTATTGGTGTAATTGAGGCTATGGAAGAACCAGCCGATATCGCCGCTCTTCGGGAACGCGTTCAAGACACAACTGAGATGAAGTTCTTACGGGTATCTGTTGACAATCGACGAGGCGGCGAAGCCGCAGAAATTGGAATCGTCACTGGTATTGACGAGAACGGCAAGAAATATACATTCGGCCCGCTGCAGAACTACATTTTAGAAGTGATGATGGATCCCAGTCTTTCTGACTACGAAGATGCGCAGGGAACCCTGCAGGAACAACTCAGTCAACTGGGCGACAAATACGAGAAAATTGTTTGGTATCCAGACAGCGCAGATGTAGTGCTCGTAACTACCGATCTCCCTCTTCCGGAATATTTCGAAAGCATGGAAATCAGCCCCCACTACCTGACGCTTGAAGAGGTCGTGCCCTTGGAAGATGTTGCGGATCAAGCTCCGTTGGATTTTGAGGTTCCTGAAGAGAATCGTCGATAGTCGTCTCGAGTGAAGAAGAAGGCGAAGGTGGGACCGGCGGCTCCACTATAGTGGGGCGGCAGGAAACTTTTCCTCTTCTATCAACTGCAATCAGAACAAATCCATGTAACGAAGATCACTATTCCGTCTCTGCCTTGTGATAGACATCTATATAACAACGCCGGGGTAACTCGCACATTATTTGCCGCATGTTGAAGAGATGGGGTCACTCAATGAGTCACGTTAAGGATCAGCTACAGCTCTTATCGCGAAAGCTCAAGCGCGCCAAGGAAAGCATAGCTACTGAGGAAGCAACAAAAACTGCTCTAATCATGCCATTCATCCAGGACGTGCTGGGATTCGATGTTTTCAACGTGGATGAAGTGATACCTGAATTCGTCGCTGATGTGGGGCTCAAAAAAGGCGAAAAAATTGACTTTGCCATCGTCAATGACGATAAAGTCGCCATCCTCATCGAATGTAAAAAGATCAGTGAACCACTCAGTCTAGAAAACGCTTCGCAGCTCTACAGATACTTTAATGTCACTGATGCTAGGATCGCGGTCCTAACCAACGGAAACGAATATCGTTTTTACACGGATTTGGACGAACCGAATCGGATGGATTCAAAGCCATTCCTCGAGCTACACATCGACGAGATTGATTCCTCGTTGGTTCCCGAAATCGAAAAACTGAGCAAGCCCCATTTTGATCTTGACTCGGTGCTCACGGCTGCCGAAGAGCTGAAGTACGTTTCTGCAGCCAAACGAATCTTTGCCCAAGAGTCAAAGGAAATCTCCTTCGAGATGGCCACCCTAGTTCTGAATAGAATTTACGTCGGTCGAATCACTCAGCGAGTTCGAGACGAATTGACTCCTCTCGTCTCAAAAGGCCTGAATCAATTCATTAGCGACCAAGTGAATAACCGTCTTAAGGCAGCTTTGGGTGACGAGAATTCAGACACCAATGAGACAGACCTAGCAGAACCGTCGTCTGTGGCATAAGAGCAAGTGGAGCTCATCGACGAAAGTGGTATCGAAACCACAGACGAAGAGGTCCAAGGTTTCATGATCATTCAAGCCATAGCTTCAAAGCTCACTGACCCGCTCCGTGTTCACATGAGGGATGCAAAATCCTACTGCGCCATACTTTTCGATGACAACAACCGAAAGGCAATTTGCCGTCTACGTTTCAACAATCTAGATCGTTTGAGATTGGGCGTCTTCGTTGATGGAGCAGAAATCGTTCACGATATCGACGCAGTCGAAGGCATCTATGCATTTGCTGATGAAATTGAAGCTCGGGTACAAGAACTTTTAGCTGAATAGCCGAGCTAACAAAACAAGTTCCCTAGAACGTTCAACTACAAAAAGCTCCCGAGGCAATCAATACATTTGATACGCCTCGGGAGCTTCTTGTTATTCGTGGAGATGGCGGGAATTGAACCCGCGTCCGATGTAGCTTTGTCAGGTCTTCTCCGGGTGCAGTTTGCTACCGGGTTTTCTTGGCTCTAGTCTTCTTGCAAACAATTGACTAACCCGAGCCCAGTCGGATAAAAGTCTCCGCCACCCCTCCGACAAGGGTGGACGAACAGTGGCTATCTAGCTGACGCCAGGAACCGGAGCGATAGCAACTCCGGGCTGACGGATTGGCGCTCGCTTAGTTAGGCAGCGAGGGCGAAATCAGTGCGTTTAGATTCGGCACTTATTGGTTTACAGAGGGCGTTTACGAGATAACTCTGCGTTCTCGACCCGCTTCTCCTCACGCGACTTACATCGTCGAAACCGATCATCCCCATGGGAACTATTGAGTTTTCAAATAGCTGTGTAAGAAGCTTAGCCCTGAACGCCGCGATTCTTCAAACGCATTTCGCGCTGGGCTTCACGGGCGTCCTGCTGCTCACGTAGTGTGTGCCGCTTGTCGTATTCCTTCTTACCTCGGGCGGTTGCGATCTCCAGCTTCACGCGACCGTCCTCGTTAAAGTACAACCGCAAAGGCACGATTGTTGTTCCCGCTTCTTGCATCTTTCTTTGGATTTTTGCGATTTCATCCCGATGCAGCAACAATTTACGTTTCCGGCGGGCTGTGTGGTTGGTCCAGGAACCGCTGAGGTATTCCGGGATGTACAGGTTTTCCGCCCAGACTTCCCCGCGCCGGTCGACGCTGCAGAAGCCTTCGGCTAGTGAGGCCCGGCCTTCTCGGAGCGATTTGACCTCGGTGCCGGTGAGCACCATGCCGGCCTCGTATTCATCGAGGATGAGGTAATCGTGGCGGGCTTTCTTGTTGGAAGCAATCAACCGCGCCTTAGTTTGCGGTTTGTTGGCGGCCTTGTTTTGGCGCACCTGTTTCATTTTTGCCATGACAATTTCCTCTACAGACTCGTAAAGAGTCCAGTGTAGACGATCAGGCGTTAGCGCCCGTTAGACAACGCCACGCGGGTTGACCGCGGTACCGTTGACGATCGTTTCAAAGTGTAGGTGACACCCGGTGGAGTTACCGGTGGAGCCCACGTAGCCGATCACTTGGCCCTTTCTGACCTTTTGACCGGGGCTGACCACATACCGGGTCATGTGGTGATACTTGGTGGCTAGAGCCTTGCCGTTGACCACGCCGTGGCTGATGACGACGCGGTTGCCCGAGGTCCACACGGCCCAGTCGGCGTACCAGACTTCACCGGCTGCTGCGGCCCGGATGGGGGTACCGCAGGCAGACCCGAAGTCGATCCCGGTGTGCACGTAGCCGCCGCGTCCACCGTAGTCGAAGGTGCCTGCCGGTGTTGGCCGCCAGCCGAACTCACTGGTGACCGGGCCTGAGACCGGCCAGGACAGCCCGCCGCCGTAGCTGGATGGTTCAGCTGCAGGGGCTGGCGGTGGCACGAAAGCCTTTTTCTTAGGGGCCGGCCGGTTGGCACGCTTGGCGGCCTCGGCTGCACGGCGCTGTTCAGCTTCCCACTTGGCGCGGGCTTCGGCCTCTTTGCGCTTGCGCTCCGCCTCGGCCTTACGGCGACGCTCTTCAGCTTCGCGACGCAACCGTTCCTGCCGTTCGGCAATCTTCTGGTTGACCTCGTTTTGCGCTTGCTGGTTGGCACGCAGCTGCTTCTGGATCTCCGGGCGCTTGGCCTTGAGTTCCTTGGTCAGCGCCTCGGTCTTCTCGATCAGACCTTCGACGCTTTCCTTGTGGTCCGCGGCAACCTTCTTGGCGGCTTCTTCCCGTTTCAGCGCCTCTTCGGCGTCATTGCGCAGCTTGGTGATGCGTTTTTCAACGGCGTCCAAGCGTGCTTCGGCATTGCGGTCAGCCGCGTTGCGCTGGGAGTCGGTGGACAGGCGCTGGTCCTGAACGCGGATAGCCTGGTTGGCCATACCCAAGGAGTCCGGCAGTGAAGACTCGCTTATGCCCAAGATGAAGGACAAGTCTTCGGAGACACCACCTCGTTTGTAGGCCTCCGAGGCGATCTGTCCGATCAGCTTCTGGGACTTGTCCATCTTTTTCTCGTTGGACTTGATCTCTGCGGTGATGTCCGACTTTTGCTGCTCGGCTGTGGCGAGGCGCTGGTTCAGGGAGTCAACCTCGTCGGAGGCTGCCTTCACCTTGGTTTCAGCCTCGGCCAGAGCCTTTTGCGCTCCGGGCAACTGTGCCTGGTAGTTTTCCAAACGCTGGACCTTGGAGGCGATGTCCGAGTCCAAACCTTCAAGGTTAGATTTGAGGTTGTTCTGGCGCTGCTCGAGCTGCTTTTTCTGTTCGTCCAGCTCATCGGCGTGGGAGATCGAAGCGATTCCACCGGCGATGAAGGTGAGCCCGAACGTGGCGCTCAGTAGGTAACCGAGGGCACGCTGGGTGGGCGTCCGCCGCTGCGCAGCGCTCATAAACGGGCTCTCCTTGTGAAGGTTAAACATTAAGGTACTTCCTTAAGGTTAACATCGATGACACCGCAGTCAGCAATATGGCGATACCAAACAGCAACGGAATGACCTGTAATGCCTCGGTCCCGCCGATAAATCCGGTCGACGGATATTGCTCAGCCAACCACCCGGAAAGCCCGTAATGGGCCAGCGCCCACGTGCTGACGGAGGCCAGCAGGGCACCCAGCAGCGCCGCGATGAGTCCTTCCAGCACGAACGGGGTTTGGATCATCGCCTTGCTTGCACCCACCAGGCGCATGATGACGACCTCGCGGTGTCTAGTGAAGGCCGAGAGCCTGATCGTGGTGGCGATCAGCAGTGTGGCTGCCACTAGCATGATCACCGCGATGCTGACCGCAACCAGCGAGGCCATGTTCATCAGGGAGAAAACTTGTTCCAGTAGTTCACGCTGGTCGGAGACGACTTCTACACCGTTCATCGAGCCGAACAACTCGTTGATCGCCTCATACTGTTCCGGGTCCTTCAGCGCGACGCGGAAGGAGGCCGGCAGCTGTTCGGCGGTTACGGAGTCGGAGATGGAGGAGTTAGCGAACTGTTCTTGGAAGAGCTCGAGGGCTTCTTCTTGGGATTCGTATTCGTAGCTTTTGACGTAGGGTTCGGCCTCGTCGGAGGTGAGCTTGTCTTCAATGGCTTGCCGGTCTGCCTCGGTCACGGCGCCGGCGGCACAGGTAGACGAGGGTGAGGTCTCGGTACACAGGAAGATGGCGACCTCGACCCGGTCGTACCAGTAGCCCTTCATCTGGTTGATCTGCAGCTGCAGCAACCCGGCCGCGCCCACAAACCCGAGGGAAATAAAGGTCACCAGGACCACGGAGACGACGATGGAGAGGTTCTGCCGGATGCCGGAGAAGGCTTCGCCTAACAGGAAGAAGAAACGCATTACTGTCCCTCCTCGATCCGTTCGGCTGGTGGCACGTTGCGGTCCGCGATGACGGGGATCATCCCGGTGGTGTATTCACCGCGGTGCTCGTCACGAATGATGGTGCCTTCATGCAGCTCGATGACGCGCCGGCGCATCTGGTCCACGACGTCGTGGTCGTGGGTGGCCATGACGACGGTGGTGCCGTTTTGGTTGATCCGGTCCAGAATCGACATGATGCCCACCGAGGTGGAGGGGTCAAGGTTACCGGTGGGCTCATCGGCGAGCAGGATGGATGGGCGGTTCACGACGGCGCGGGCGATTGCCACACGCTGTTGCTCACCACCGGAGAGTTCACCGGGGAGGCGTTTCTCTTTGCCCTGCAGTCCGACGGTCTCCAGCACCTCCGGGACCTGAGTCTTGATTAGCGCGCGGGACTTACCGAGGACCTGCATGGCGAAGGCCACGTTCTGGTAGACGGTTTTGTTCGGCAGTAGGCGGAAGTCCTGGAAAACCACGCCGATGGAGCGACGCAGTGCGGGCACCCGCCACGACGGGATTTTGGCCACGTTCTGGCCGACGACATGAACCTCACCGGAGGAGGCGCGTTCTTCGCGCATGACCAATCGGATGAAGGTGGATTTTCCTGAGCCGGACGCACCGACGAGGAAGGCGAACTCACCTCGGTCAATTTCGACGTTGAGGTGATCTAAGGCTGGTTTGCCCTTACGCCCGTAGATTTTAGTAACGTCTTGAAAACGAATCATGTCTCCGCTGCCCCGGTGCCAACCGTCCGGTGTCACGGCATAAGTGGGAAGTGGTAGACACCGGTACCACGACTATATGTCACAAATGTGTAACATCCGTGGAAGCGGGCCCCGTTGCGTCAAAAAAATCTGGCCGATGCCGTAGTGAACAGGATGCTAGGCGTTGTCGGCAGCCCGCCAGCGAATACCGGCCTCGACGAACCCGTCTAGGTCGCCATCGAGCACGGCCTTAGTGTTACCGGACTCGTAGTTGGTACGCAGGTCCTTGACCATTTGGTACGGGTTCAACACGTAGGAACGCATCTGATCCCCCCAGCTGGCCTTGATGTCACCGGCTAGGGCCTTCTTTTCGGCCTCTTCCTGCTCTTTCTTCAGCAGCAGCAGGCGGGACTGCAGCACGCGCAAGGCGGCGGCACGGTTTTGGATCTGCGATTTTTCGTTCTGCATCGAGACCACGATGCCGGTTGGGATGTGTGTCATGCGCACCGCGGAGTCCGTGGTGTTCACGGACTGGCCACCGGGTCCGGAGGAGCGGAACACGTCCACCTTGATCTCGTTCTCCGGGATCTCGATGTGGTCGGTCTCCTCGATCAACGGGACCACTTCGACTGCGGCGAAGGAGGTGTGGCGTCGACCCGCGTTATCAAACGGCGAGATGCGCACCAGGCGGTGGGTGCCTGCCTCGACCGACAAAGTGCCGTAGGCGTACGGCGCGTTGACCTCGAAGGTGACGGACTTCAGGCCGGCTTCTTCGGCGTAGTGAGTATCCAACACCTTGGTGGCGTAGCCGCGTGACTCGGCCCAGCGCAGGTACATGCGCATCAGCATTTCGGTGAAGTCAGCGGCCTCGACGCCGCCGGCTCCGGAGCGGATAGTGACGACGGCGTCACGCTCGTCGTAGTCGCCGGAAAGGAGCGTGAAGACTTCTAGGTCGTCCATGGTCTTGGCGATGGCCTCGAGCTCGGTCCCGACCTCGGACAACAGCTCCGGCGCACCCTCCTCTTCAGCGAGCTCGATCATGGCTTCAACATCATCAAGGCGAGCCTCAAGACTGGTGATGCGCTCCAGATCGGATTGCCGGTGCGAGAGCGCCGAGGTGATTTTTTGGGCCTGTTCCGGATCGTCCCACAGGTTTGGTTGGCCGGCTTGTTCGCTGAGTTCGGCAATGTCTGCCTTGATTTGGTCGACATCGCTAACGGCGGCGATGGAAGCGAGAGTTTTGCGCAGCTGGGCAATGTGGGCGGGAAATTCGTGTTCGGCCATGATGATTCAAGCCTACCCTAACGGGTGCGCGCACCTGCCCCGCGCGATCCCCTCCGCTTTGATTATCAACAGGCCTGTTGTAAGCTGATATCGAAAAGTAGTTCAATTTTGAACTATCTCTAGTGGTAAACGTGAGGAGAACTTCATGGTCAAGATTGCAGTTATTACCGGTTCCACCCGTCCGGGCCGCGTCAACCGTCAGGTTGCCGACTGGGTCCTAGCCCAGGCGCAGAAGCGCAACGATGCCGAGTACGAACTCGTCGACATTGCCGACTACGATCTGCCAGTTCTGGATGAGGCCCTGCCTGCAGCCATGGGCCAGTACTCGCAGGATCACACCAAGGCGTGGGCCGCAAAGATCAGCGAGTTCGATGGCTTCATCTTCGTCACCGGTGAATACAACCACTCGGTGACTCCCGCTCTGGCCAACGCCCTGTCCTACCTGAACGCTGAGTGGGCTGACAAGGCTGCCGGCATCGTCGGATACGGTTCAGCCATGGGTGTGCGCGCCGTTGAGCACCTGCGCGGCATTCTCTCCGAACTGCAGGTTGCGCACGTTCAGAAGCAGGGTATGTTCTCCCTGTTTAACGACTTCGAGAATTTCTCGACCTTCACTCCGACGGATTTGCAGGCCGAGTCGGTCGAGCCGATGTTCGAACAGCTCGTCAAGTGGGCTACCGCCATGTCCTACGTTCGTAACGAAGAACTCGCTAACGCCTAAGGATCTGCTCCTAGCGCGTCAGCACTAACCGGGCCGAGGACTCGGTAGAAACCGGCACACCCGCAGGCAGCAGTGCGTGCAGGATGGGGCCGGCGGCCTCGGCACTCAACATCACCTCAACGGTTTGTTGGTGTTCGTCCAGTCGAACTGATTCGACCCGCAACCCGCGATGACGCTGGTAGGCACCGGAAAGGGCCAGGAATTCATCGACCCGCGAGCGCAGCTGCGCCGGGTCTACGGTGAGATCTTCCTGGCCCTTTGGCGTGTGCTGGACCTCAGATGCTTCAGGAGCGGTACCGCCGACATCTGCTGCGGCAAGGGCAGCCGAGTCAGTGGTGGCCCAGAGTTGGCGCGCCGCGATATTGACCTCGGTCACGAACACCACCACCGCGATCAAGAGCAGCAATAGGACGATATAGCCGATTCCTAAGACCGTATTGTTGCCGCGTTCTTCGGCATGGGCCGCGCGCAACGCTGTCACCAAACGCATCTAATCCACCTCGCTGATCGGCGCGGAGGCTTGTGAGGACACGGAGGCGATCTTCATGTCTTGGCCCAGCAACCCGTGAAACACCGGAACCGGGACGTCGATGGTGACCGAGTAGGTGACGATCTTGGCCCCGGCATCGCAACCGCCTGGCACGCAACTCATGCTGGCCTGCACGCGGGAACGGTCAATGGCGTAGTCCGACACGGTTTGCTCGATGCTGGCATGAGCCCGTGCTGTCCCCTCTGCCCCACCGAGTCCGCCGGAGATCTTGGCGCCATGATCGGCTGCTGCGGCGGCAGCATAGCTGGCCGTCTGCACGTGGTGGATCGCGATCATGAAGTAGATCAACGGAATCAGCAGCACCACGGAGAACAGGATGTATTCGACCGTTGCGGAGCCGCTTTCCTCCCTGTCCAACGATCGGAGTGTGTGCCGGAACCGTGCGCTCAGGGATGACGGCTTAGTCAAAGTAGGTGTAGGCATGTCCGGTGAAACTCACCTCCACCGGTGAAGGCAGCAGCCCCAACATGGGCACCTTGCCGGCAACGGTGACGCTGACTCGGTCAGCGCTTTGGGTTCCGACAACACTCGTGCCCAGATCAGCCGGCAGCGAAGAGGCTAGGAGAGACTCTGATCGGGAGATCCCGTCGGCGAGGGAACGGTCGATGAGGACCGCGTGCCGGGCTCCTGCCGAAGCCGCATCCATCATAATGGTGCGGGCGTACAAGATGATGCCTAGCTGCAAGACCGAGACCACGATCAGGGTCAGCAACGTACTGGTCATCACGAACTCAGCGGTGCTGGCCCCATCCTCGCGGTTGACGGCGTGGCGGAGCTTAGCGGCTAACTTGCTCAATGGCGCTATTGAACAAATCGGTCAAGGCAGGTAGCGCCAGCGCAAGAATGGCTGCCACGAGCACTGCGGTCATTAAGGTGATCATGACCCAGCCAGGTACATCGCCGCGTTCTTCTTCGTGCCCTGCGGCGAATACCGCTTTGAGGTAGCGCATCCAATTACCGGTGGTGTTCTTCATGGTTGGTCCTTCCTAAGGGGGCGTGAGGTGGGAAGTTTGGTGGCGGTTAGAGGTTCAGGCTCAGCAGTGCCAGACCCGGATAGACCGCAAAGATGACGGTGAGCGGTAAGACTCCGAACACGACGGGAACCAGCATGCCGATTTCTTTCTTGCCGGCGGTTTCCATGAGTTCGCGTTTGGCTAGGTCGCGGGCGTCTTGGGCTTGGGCACGCACCACATCGGCCAAGGGTGTGCCGCGTTCGACGGCGACTACGATGCCTTCGATGAATCGTTGCACCGGGGTCACGGTGACCCGGTCCGCCATCGCATTCAGCGCTTGTTGGAGTGATTTGCCGGCGTGTAAGTCTCTTTCGAGTAGTCCGAACTCGCTGGCGAGCAGGCCTTGTGCGTTGTGGTGAGCTCGAACGAGCGCCGCCGCTGCGGTGTCCCCTGCACTGACGGATAGTGCAATGAGCTCGGCCACGGCCGGGAATTCTGCCAGAATCGTACGCTGTCTCTTGGCGGTTGCGGCAGTGAGAAGGTTTCCGCGCAAGAGGAACCCGAACATGGCGGCCCCAAGGGTCGTGATCAGCCCGACCGCCACGTTGAGAAAGCCTGCCGAGGCGAGGAGCACATTGAGCAACACCCCGGCTGCTGCGCCGGCGATGGCCCCGAGGATTTGCTGATTCCGGAACTGTTCCACACTCAGCCTCGAGCCTGCTTGGGCCAGTTTCTGTTCAAGATCATGCCCGTAACCGCCGAAGCGGGCTGCGAACGCGTGCAACGGGTCGAGCACCGGGCGCAACAGTTGACGCCAACCGCCGGGGCGGGCATCATCGTCGAGTCCCAGACCGGCACCGGTGGTGACGTAGGGCGCGATGCGTTTGGCGAAGTCGGTCGGCGCCGTGGGCGGGGCGAACCAAAGGATCAGGTTCAGCCCGAGTCCGAGCGCTAGGGCGCACAGCAGGCCGGTGGCCAGTTCTGCGAGCGGAAGGTGGGCAAGCATCATTGTTGTAGCACCCGCTCTTCCTCCGGGAGCGTCCCGATGCGGATCATGATGCGGTAGCACACCACGCACACGATGACGCCAGCTGCCACGACCAGTGCGCCCTGCGCCGACTGGTAGCTGGCAGCAGCCGCCGGCTGCAGGCAGACCAAGAAGAGGACGATCCACGGCGCGGACACGGCAAGGCGGGCACCGTTGACGGTCCAGGATTGGCGGGCGGCCAACTCGTGCCGCGTCCGCGCATCATCACGCAGGAACCTCGCCAAGGTGGCGAGCAGACGGCCCAGTTCAGTGCCGCCGACCTCGCGGGTTAGACGCAACGCCGCGCAGAGTCGGTCCGCGATGGGGTCGGCGAAACGGTGCTGAAGCCGGGCGAGCGCCTCGTTGAAGGAGTAGCCGGAACGATAGTCTCTGGCGAACTCGGCGAAGGCTGGCTGTAATTCCTGTGGGCCGTGGGTGGCCAGCTGGATGAGCGCTTCCGGTAAGGACAATCCGGCCCGGGTTGCCGAACGGAGGTGGTCCACCGCATCGGGCCAGAGTCCGCGCATCACTTGGTGGCGCCGTTGGGCTTGCCAGCCAATGAGCGTTCGCGGCAACAACGCGGCGAACACACCGAAGCAGGCTGCCACCGGCAAGGCCCCGGTGAAAGCCAACACGATCAAGGCAGCCACCAATCCCAGAACGACGGAAGCAACATTGACGTGGGTGACCGTAACCCGGTCGAGACCGGCCTGAGCCAGTTGCTGCCGCAGTCTAGTTTGGCGCCGTCGGGCAGTTTTTTGTTTGGATTCCTCCGGCCAGCAAGACATATACACCAGGTACACGCCGGCCCCGAGCATCAATCCGTAGAGCAGGCCAAGCATCATGAGGAGACCGCCTGGGTGGACCGGTTACGGTGGGAGGCAGCCATGTCCCATGGTTCGATGTTCGCGCTATCAAACTTAGGGTTGTGCCAGAGCCCGTTTGGGTTAGCCACCAGCTGCCCGTCTCGGTGTTCAAAGAGCGTGGAGGTTTCAACCACGTGGCCCTCAACCCGATTCCCCACCGCCATGATCTCTTGGACGTGCCGGTGTCCGCGATGGTCTCGAACGCAGTGGATGACCAGATCGATGCTCGAGGCAACAGTGGGCACGATGAAGTTGGCGGTAATGTTCTCACCGGCAAGCATGGGCAGTGTGCAGATCTTCGCGATCGCATCCCGTGCCGAGTTCGCGTGGATACTGAAGCCGCCAGGAATGCCCGAGTTCAGTGCGATCAACAGGTCCAATGACTCGGCTTCACGGACCTCTCCCACGAAAATCCGTTCCGGTCGCATGCGTAGCGCTTCTTTGACCAGACGTCGCAACGGAATCTCGCCCTGACCTTCTAGGTTTGCTTGCCGGCATTGCATCGCCACCACGTCCCGGTGCGGCACCTGTAGTTCGAAAATTTCTTCAACCGTGATGATGCGTTCGCGGGAGTCGACGGCGGCCGATAGGCAGTTCAGCATGGTCGTCTTCCCCGCTTGGGTGGCACCGGAAACCATGATGTTCAATCCCGCACGCACCGCCTTGGTCAAGAAGTCGGCGGCTTCAGCACTGAGGGATCCAACCGCGACAAGATCCGTTAGTTTGCGCGCGCGGGCAATGAATTTTCGGATGTTCACGGCCCAGTGCTGGGAGGTGATGTCCGGGATCACCACGTGTAGTCGAGACCCATCGGGAAGCTGCGCGTCGACGAATGGTGAGGAGTAGTCGATCCGGCGTCCGCTTGATTTCAGCATGCGTTCCACCAAGTAGGTCACCTGTTCGGCGGTCAGCCGGATGCCGGTGAGTTCGGTTCCTTGCGATCGGGCTACAAAGACTTTGTCCGGTTGGTTGATCCAGATCTCCTCCACGTCTGGGTCATCCAAGAGGGGCTGGAGCGGCCCGAAACCGACCACTAGATCGAAGAGTGTCTTGCAGGCCTGCTGCGGATCAGTGAGTGCCGGTAACGAACGCACCCTACTGCGTGCGTCGTATTGGTCAACGGCGTGGGCGATCAGTTCTTTAGCTCGATGCGGTTCGGCCACCGGGTCAAAACTGTGGTCGCGAATCATGTCGCGGACCTCAGTTTCAAGGATCGCAATCGCCTGTGCCATGTGGTTTCCGTCTCAGTTGCTGGTAGGTCCCCTCACTGTAGGAAGCGCGCAACAACAAATTCAAGATCCATGAAGTGATGTGGATAAGTATGACGTTTATCGAACTTCCACAATGTGATAGCCGTCTTCTTCCGTCCACGAAAGCAGGCATTTACAGGTGCAAACGCTACGGAGAAGTAGCCATCCTAGAAGCGCGAAAAACAGCGATTCAGGAGGTTCGATTGCGAAGCAGTCTGCCGCTGGCCGTCCTCATCCGGGGTGGTCGGGAACGTCATTATTGGCTCGACAATATGACGAAACTCGATCCTGACTCGTTCCGGCGTGTACTGGACTCTCTCCCCTACCCGGATCAGCTGTGCTTGAAAGGCCAGGTGCCGCAGCAGTGGGATGCAGAGTTCTTGTCCCAGTACCGGACAGGGATTCTGCTTCGACAGTCCGGATCTGAACCAACCCTGAACTGGCATCAAGACCTCAGCGTCGTAGTACTTGCCGGACCGGCTACGGGAACTGTGATGCGGCTTGAGCACATGGTCGAGTTGTCTGACCACCTGAACGATGAACACATCAGCCCCGGCACCACTCTGATTCAGAAAAATGGTCGGCTTTTTCTCGTCGCAAGTGGCCGCTCAAAACCTCGCCCATTGGTTTTGAACGAACCCTTCGTCCTCGGCGGCAGTATTCTTCTCGTACAGGTCCCCCACCAATTACGGCATCTCTCCCCTGCTACCCGCCCCCTTCAGCTGCCAACTGAGAAGGCGGTGCCTAACCGGCACTACCTGCTGTATCTGGTCTTGGCGCTGGCACCGCTGGCCATCGGCATCGTGCTGATTGTGGCATTCGATATGTGGTTCTTCATGATCTTCGGGGTGCTGGGCCTTCTCGGTGGCGCTATCCCCTATCTTCAAGGTCGCCGAGAATGGCGCAGCTTCCGACAGGTGCTCAACGAACACTGGCTCGCCGCTGAAGAAATACACGCAAGATGCTTCGCTCCCCAACAGCAGATAGCGCCAATCTCCAAAGTGCAACGGCCACTGCACATCACGCTCGGTTATGGAATGCAGCCGCCACCGCTGGTCCTACCCGAACTCCCCCGTAAACTTCAGCCCACACTTCCCGATCTGGTCCCAGTGGGCTTGACGCTCCACCACGTCACCAACCCAGACACGGCAGCCGCAGCGCAACAGCGCACTGCGAGCGCACATGCGCTCCAACCGGCCCCGTTGCTCTTCATCGATGCCAGCATCCAGCAGCAGAATGTCATCTTGCTGCACGTGCTCACTCAGCTGATTCCCCAATTGGGGACCCGCTCATGCTGGGTCACCGGCGACGAGGCCTGCGATGAGCTGATGCCTCTGGCTTCTTGGCTCCGGTTCTTTCCCCAGATCAAGAATTTCAGGTCGGCAGACGAAGCGGAGCAACGCATCAACACCGGTGATGTGCTCATCAGCCTTCGCACGTCGACGCAGCTGCGCGAGGACCTAGACCTCATCAGAATCGTCATCGATGAGTCGTACACACCTTGCCTCAGAACTCACTGGCGCTACCACCACGGCACAGGCTCACTCAGTTTTCGTCCATCCGCTGAGGAGACCACGCTATCGCCCAGCCCTGCCCGCGTGAACTATCCGGCTACGTCCACACACGCCAGCGCCATAAGACGAATGCAGGGCTTGATCGAGGCCGGCCACCCCGCTGCGGATGAGGACACCGGACTTTACGATCTACCCATCGGAGACGAAAACTGTGCCACGCGTTTGCACGCTGTCCTGGGTTTCGAAGGGCACGACCGACCAACGCAACCGGCAGAACTAGATCTGGTCGCCGACGGACCGCACATGCTTCTGGTTGGAACAACCGGTTCGGGCAAGTCCGTTTTACTGCGTCGGCTCGTCACCGAATGGGTCAGCCGACACACCGCAGAAGAACTAAACATGGTGCTGGTCGATTTCAAAGGTGGCGCAACCTTCGTGCCGTTCAAGGGGCTAGCCCACTGCTCGGCGCATCTGACGGATCTGGATGCAGAAAACACGGCACGTTTGCTGGTGTCAATTCGCGCGGAATTGCGTCGACGTGAGGAGCTCTTCAGCGCACACCAGGTCAGTGACTACGGCGCGTTTCGCGCTCACTCACCCGAACCATTGCCGCGAATGGTCGTGATGATTGATGAGTTCGCAGTATTTGCGACCGAGCAACCTGACGCGCTGGATGAGCTCATGCATTTGGCCACCATTGGCAGGTCTCTGGGCTTTCACTTGATCTTGGCGACACAACGAACCGGAGGTCATCTCTCACTGGGGTTGCGGAGCAATCTCAGCATCAAGATCTGCCTACGGGTACTGAACGAGAATGAGTCACACGAATTGATTGGCAGCAGCGCTGCTGCGCACCTGCGCCCGGACCAACCCGGTTATGCCTTCCTGCACACCAGTGGCAGCACGGCACTGCCATTTCGTGTTATCGCCCACAGTACGGCACGCTCGCCGCGTCTACGGGAATTAGGAGAACCTTTTCATCGCACGCAACAACATGAAACGGCTGAACTGATGTCGTTACTCGAGCACCTTCCCGATGATCGAAAAACGTTCTCCGCTCCACCCGACGGGGCGGCCAAGAACACACTGCTATTGCCCTCGTTGCCGCTGCTGATTCATGCGTCACAACCGCAGGTGTTGGCGCATCTAGATATCCCACAGCAACGTGCTCAGCCCCGTCTCATCTTGGGCAGCACAGATGATTACACCGACGTTTCCAGCCGTTGTCTCGCCGTCATTGGCCAAAGACCGACGAGCGACATCAGACAGCGGTTCCTCAGCGGTCCTGAAGCCTCCCGACGCATCATCTTGCTCTCCGGAGACGAGGTCACAACCAGACTTCCGCTCGCCGGTTACGCAGCCAGTTCCGACCCACTGACCGGATACCAGATCCTTGAACATCTCCGCGACGAACTCAGTCACAGCGCAAGCCAACCCAGTACCTTAATCTTGGAGGACCTGCGTCGATGGCTGAGCGGATGCGAACAACACGGCCTGTATGACTTCGAACCTCTCGTCCACGACTTGTTGCGTCTGACCCGCAACCCAGATTCGCGCTTCACCCTCGTGCTCGGCGTAGACCCCACAGCCGCGCACCACCAATTAGTCAACGCCTGTGAGCACCGGATCTATCTACCCCACGGCGTCTCCGAACAACACCGCATGTTGTGGCCTCAAGCCAAGACCCTCTCAGATGTTCCAAACCGTGGGTACATCATAGGCACAGGATTCGACGATACCGGCGTCTTGTGTCAGCTCGCCTCAGCGCAGCCAACTGAGCTGACGACGTTGAACGAGGACAGCTCCCTGACGCCGCAGCACAGGTGGATGGCCCTACCTGATCTGGATGTCTTCGACTCCACTTTGAGCGACTCTACGCAGTTTTATCTAGGCCGTACCGGTTTAGAACGCGAGCCGCTCTACCGAAATCTGACGGGGCTAGTGACCATCATCGGCCCCTCGAAAAGTGGCAAATCCGCCATGTGTCGGCTCATCTGCCAACAACAGCCGAAAGCTGTGACCGTCGACGGGATAGAAACACTGTCGCAACAAGAGCTAGCGGAACTGCAAAGTCGTATCCGGCAAGACAGCCGCGAACTGATCATTGTCACCACGACCCCCGAACAGCTGCGCCGGCCCACACTCAGTTTTCTACATGCCCACTTGCAATCGGGAACTCACATTCTGCTCCGTCCCAGCAACAACTCCCACTTTGACCCCTATCTCATCCCTCCGGTCGCCCTCTCCTCTCGGCCAGCTGGGCGCGGGATTCTGATAGAGGACGGTCAGACATGCGTCTTTCAAGCGGGATTCGTTAGTGAAAATACTGCTGTGTGACGTATTCGGCTATCGCCAAGGCAGAGGTGGCAGCCGGAGACGGGGCATTTCGGATCAAGGTCACCGGCCCAACCGAGTCGATGGCAAAGTCATCTAACAAACTGCCATCTTTGGACCAAGCTTGAGCGCGGACCCCGGCAGGTCCTTTCGCCTGCAAGTCCCCCATTGTCAGACTTGGTATATACGCTCTGGCAGCACGAAGATACAACGGTTTGAGCACGGAGGCGGCGATCTCGGTGGCGCCTGTTCGCCAATACTTTTTGACCAGCGGTGCAACTCCTGGCCAGCGCAATGACTCCCATGTATCGGCCACAGAAATCTTTGACCAGCTGTACCCTTCTCGAGCCAGCGCCGGAACGGCGTTCGGACCGACGTGAACGTCCCCGTACACACCTTTGGTGAAGTGAACTCCCAAGAACGGGAATGCCGGATCCGGGACCGGGTAAATCATGCTCTTGACCAGCTGTTGTCGCTGCGGGGCTAGGGTCCAGTATTCTCCACGGAATGGCAGGATGCGCGGGTCTGGACTGGCACCGACCATGGCAGCCACTTTGTCGGAGAAGAGACCTGCACAGACGATCAACCGGTCGAAGTGGTACTGGCCCACTGTCGTTTCCAGTTGTACCCGACCAAGATGTTGCCTGATGTTCGTGACTTCGGCATTCAGCAGCACGGCCGAGCCAGCCCTTCGCAGCTCTGCTGCAAGGTGTTCACAGATCGCCGAAAAGTCGGTCACTGCTGTCGCCGGAGAGTGAACGCCAGCCACCGCCCTGACATGAGGCTCAATCTGATGCACCTGATCGGCGTTCAGCCGGCGAAGCCCGGTACCTGATTGGCTTGGGCGCGGGCATGAATCTGGTCTAGCGCCCCTAGCTCATCGGAACTCTTGGCAACTACAACCTTGCCACCTTCTAGGTAGGGCAGGCCATGTTCCTGACAGTACTCGGCCATCATTTTCCGGCCCCGCGTGCACAGCTGGGCTTTTAGTGAGCCAGCGCGATAGTACAGTCCGGCGTGAAGCACCCCGGAATTGTGTCCGCTTTGGTGGGCCGCGACACGTGTTTCCTTCTCCAGTACCGTCACTTGGGCTCCGCGTTGGGCGATCGCCGATGCGATTGCCAGCCCGACGATACCGCCGCCAATGATGCCAACGTGTTCTGTCATGACATGTCTTTCTAGTGGCCTTACTCGGAGACGGTGTTCTGTTGGGCCCGTCGACGCCGCCACGCGCCCAACAGTCCCACGGTCGCTAGCGCAATGGAGAAAGCTGCCACCGCCACAAATCCTGAACTCGGGCTCACCGCGTCGATAGCGATTCCCGCCCATGGCGCACCGAGCGCCGCACCGGCGGTCAACGCGGAACCGTAATAGCCCATTGCTTCGCCACGACTTCGCTCCGGTACTGCTTCAGTCAGCCATTCTGAGGCGGCCGCCAGGGTAGGCGCCGTCAACAGACCAGCTCCGAGGGAGAGCAGGGCCAGCGTCCACACATCGGTGACCAGAGCCAGCGGCATCACTAGGATCGCAAGACCGAGCATCAGCATGGCAGGGTTCAGCTGTCTGTTTTGCGCACCGTAGATCAAACCGCCCACCACGGAGGCGCCCGACCAGAATAGATAGACAATGCCCAACTTGCCGGCCTCACCTTGGGCCTCAAGCACCGCCACGATGCTGACATCGGAGCCGGAGAAAATCAGGCCGCAACCGAAAGCAGAAATGAACACGGCCAGAACCACACCGTTGAACCAGGAGAATCTGCTTTGCAACCGGCGCGAGAACCCGGTGACTTTACTGAGCTGTTCTTGGCGTACCGCGCCGGTGGTGGGATCGATCATCGGGATTGATCCGGTAGCCTCTTCGAACGCCTCACGTTCGGCAGCGGTTGGGACGGACCTCACCGGTGGATTGGACCACATAAGTGCCAAGCCGGCCAGCGATGTCCACAAGCCGATGCACGTCAAAGTCCAAACACTAGACCACATGGTTGCCAAGACGGCACCGGCTGCGGGACCCACCATGAAGACCGTCTCGGTGATGATGGCATCCAAGGCGAAGGCGCTGCGTCGTTGATCCCCTGTGGTCAGGGCACCGAGGGATTGCCGAACAATGGTGAAAATCGGCAGCGCCAACAGCCCGCCAACAAAGGCGGCAACTAAAAGCCATTCGTAACTGAGATGGGGTGCGATCGCCCAAATGAGTGATTCGGCGATGACGGAGGGAATCAGGGCTTTGCGCAATCCTACGAGATCGACACGACGACCACGCCACGGCGATCCGACCGCGATACCGACGGTGAGGATAGCGGCGGCCGCACCGGCTTGCGTGTAGCTCAGACCGAGGTGCAAGACCACGTGCAGTGTCAACACGATGCCCAGCGCCGTGTGGGGAAAGCGCGCCAAGAAACCCAGCACCATCAGGCTTCGGATTTGTGGCTTCTGCAGCAACACACCGTAAGACCTAAAGCTCACTGCGCGCTCCTCTCATCGCCTCGACACCTTGTCTTTCTCCACCGGCACCTGCAGAGCAAAAGTGCCCGCAACGCGGTTCGCATCACGGACACCATGGGTCACAAGGATTGAAGTTTTCCCGTGCTTCTAGGCTAACCGCCCACACTCAGATGCAACGAATCAACCAGCTCCAAGAACTCCGGATCGTGGCTGAGAACCTGCTGCAGATAGTCCAGTTCGCGCTGTCGCTCTGCCTCTGAAACCTCTGCACCGAAGGTGACTTCTAGATGCAGTTCAGGGCCAGATCCACCACCTAGCAATTTGGCGCCATCGGCTCGTTCGGTCGCGATTCCGGCGGCAGGCATGATGCGCACCTGTTCGACATGCTTGAGCAGTTCGACGACCTGGCTGACTTGTGCCGCGACTTCTTGATTCCGATAGCTCGGTATCCACTCGCGCTGTTTCGCCAACGACCACACGGCCGGACGCCGGATCACGAAGGGCGTGTCGGTACCGGGGTCCAAGACCATCAGCTCAGCTTTTTCTGATACCGCCGCTAGAGCCGCACGCGGGGCGTACACCACCACCGGTCGGGCATCCGGGTGCCATGAGGTCAACCGTTCCACGGAGGAGAAAATAGGCAGCGTTTGCCGGCCATCGTTGGCGGAGAGGGTAATGAGCGCTACATCGGCTTCCTTATCCCCTACCAGACCGTGGGCACCTTCGACCGGTGCTACCACGGTCGGGGTCACCGCCGCGTAGACCTTCGCCTGAGCAAGGCCGGCGACCACCGCTGCTTCATCACCAGTGCGATGGAACTCGTCGACGCCGGCGACAAGGTCCGGATCCGCCAGCCCGTCATCGTTGTCGAACTTGTGCATGGGGTTGCCTGGACCGCTGAGGTCCCGGCCTTCCCAAGGGATGCCGGCCGAGTCGACGGCTCCGCCAGGGGTCAGTTTCAACCTGTCGAGGCGAGCCTGGATATGCCCGGGCAGCGCTTTGCTCCCCGGTGCCGCTAGCCCTTCGGAAAAACCGCTGTTTCGTTCGTTCGCGTTAGGTTTTTGGGATTCAGACATCGTCACCGTTGGCAATGGTCAGTGCCTGCGGGAGGGTGAATTTGTTCTCGTACAATGCTTTGCCGATGATGGCGCCTTCGATACCAGCGGGCACAAGCGCGTGCAGGGCACGGATGTCCTCCAGACTGGAAATCCCGCCGGAGGCCACGACTGGTTTGTCCGTGTGCTGGGTAACTTTGGTCAGCAGGTCAATGTTGGGGCCCTGCAGGGTGCCGTCCTGAATGACATCGGTGACCACGTAGCGCGCGCAGCCGGCATCCTCGAGTCGTTTGATGGTCTCCCAAATGTCGCCGCCTTCACTCGTCCAGCCTCTGCCGGAGAGTTTCTCACCCCGCACATCGAGGCTGATCGCGATCTTGTCACCGAACTTTTTGATGATGGTCGCGGTCCATTCTGGATTTTCCAAGGCAGCGGTGCCGATGTTCACTCGGGTCACCCCAAGATCTAAGGCTTGCTCCAGAGAGGCGTCGTCGCGCAGTCCACCGGAGAGTTCCACTTTGATGTTGAGCTCATCGACGATCCGTGCGATCGCCTCCCGGTTGGCACCACGTCCGAAGGCCGCGTCAAGGTCGACCAAGTGCAACCATTCAGCCCCCTGCTCCTGCCACTGGACGGCCGCGTCAACAGGATTTCCGTAGATCGTTTCAGACCCAGCTTCCCCCTGATGCAGCATGACCACTTGGCCATCCACAATGTCAACGGCCGGAAGAAGTTCGAGTTTGGTGTGTAGGGTCATGGTTCTCCCAATGTGTGGTGGTGGTGTGTGCGGCGTGAACTTACTGGGCGACAGCCCATGCGGCAACCAAGGATAAGACTGCGCAAACTCCGAAGCCAATGGACACCCAGCGGGGGAAGTCCTGCTTCCAGAACGAATACGCCCCGCCGATGAGCAGGCCGCCCAGAGCCATCAAGAGGCTGGAGGCGAGGGGAAAGTCTGTCACAGCGTTTCTACCCAGTTTCGCAGTAGCTGCAGACCGGCCCGGCCGGATTTTTCTGGGTGGAATTGAGTTGACCACAGTGGACCGTTTTCGATGGCCGCGATGAAGTCGACGCCGTGGTGGGCCCATGTCACCTGTGGTGGTTTGATCTTTGGGTTGCCCACCTCGAAGTCCCATTTCTGCACCGCGTAGCTATGGACGAAGTAGAACCGCTCATTGGCGACCCCTTCGAACATGTCTGACTCGGCCGGTGGGCATACGAAATCCCAGCCAATGTGTGGCAGCATCGGGGCATCCAGCTGCTCAACGACGCCAGGCCATTCACCGAGTCCTTCGGCTTGCACACCGTGTTCGACGCCGCGCTCGAAGAAGACTTGGTGTCCGACGCAGATACCCATCACTGGACGATTTCCGGCGATGCGCTGACCGATCCAACGTGGTGCACCGGAGGCCCGCAAGTCTTCCATTACGGTGCCGAAAGCTCCCACGCCAGGGACCAACAGGCCGTCCGCGTTCAAGATGGCCTTGGAGTCACGTGATAGTTCTACATTGGCTCCGACATGACGCAGTGCGTTCATGGCGGAGTGAATGTTGCCCGCCCCGTAGTCGAGGACGACTACTTCAGGACGGCCCATTTAGAGCGCACCCTTGGTCGAAGGGATGCCGGTCATTCGGGGGTCATCTTCCACGGCAGCTCGCAGTGCGCGGGCCAAGGCCTTGAACTGGGCTTCCACGATGTGGTGTGGATCCCGGCCGCGAATCAGGTGGGCGTGCAAGCAAATCTGCGCGTGGTAGGCGAAGGACTCGAACACGTGGCGGGTCATGGAACCAGTGAAGTGACCGCCGATGAGGTGGTACTGCTGGCCTTCTGGTTCGCCTTCGTGCACCACGTAGGGACGACCCGAGATGTCGACAACGACATTAGCGAGGGCTTCATCCAACGGCACTGTCGCTTCGCCGAAGCGGCGGATGCCTTTTTTGTCGCCTAGTGCTGCGAGGAAAACTTCACCCAGCGTGATGGCCACATCTTCAACCGTGTGGTGCACGTCGATTTCGACGTCTCCGGTGGCCTGAACAGTCAGGTCCATCTGGGAGTGCTTGGCAAGCGAGGTCAGCATGTGGTCGTAAAAAGGGACCCCAGTGCTGATGTCTGCTTGGCCCGTGCCATCCAGATCCAATTCAACAAAGACCTGTGATTCACTGGTGTTTCGCTGCATCTTGGCGCGACGACCAGCAAGTTTTTCTGCGCTCATCTCTTCTTTCACATCACAACGGCTAGCTAAAGACTGCTTCTATTCTAGTCTCTGACTGCGCTAGCCAACGATTTCTGCTAAGGCCTCAAGGAAACGGGTTGTCTCCGCCTCGGTTCCTGCCGTGACGCGCATGAAGCCTTCGATGCCGACATCTCGAATCAGCACGCCCTTGGCCAGCAGGCTCTCAAAGAGCTGCTTGTTGTCTTCAACACCACCAAAAAACACGAAGTTGGAGTCGGATACCGCAGGAGTGAAGCCAAGGCTGGACAAGCCCGTGACAATGCGATCGCGCTGCCGCTTGATGTCCTCGACGTTAGCCAGCAAGGATCCGCTGTGTCGCAGGGCCGCAAGGGCCGTTGCCTGAGTCATAACTGATAAGTGGTACGGCAAACGTACCAAACGCAGAGCCGCTGTCACCTCGGTGGCGGCCGCCAAATAGCCAAGACGTACCCCCGCCATCGCGAAGGCCTTTGACATCGTCCGTGTCACAATGAGCCGCGGCCGACCTTGAAGCATGTTCAACGCAGATTCTGTACCTGCTAGCGCGAACTCTGCATAGGCCTCATCCACGACCACAATGGAGTTGGATGATTCGGTTGCCTCGTACACAGCCTCCACAACATCTAGGCCCAGCGCAGTTCCGGTGGGGTTATTAGGCGAGCACAACAGAACAATGTGGGGTTGGTGTAGCCGCACTTGTTCGGCAGCGTGTTCGGGGCTGAGACTGAAATCTTCGGCTCGTGGAGCAGCAATGTACTCGTTGTTTGTCCCGCTAGCCAGGATGGGGTACATCGAGTATGTGGGAGCGAAGCTCAGCACTTTGCGCCCTGGCCCGCCGAAGGCCTGCATGATCTGCTGGAGAACTTCATTGGAACCGTTTGCGGCCCAAATCTGCTCTTTGGTCAGGTCGTGTCCCAGGTAGAGCGCAAGTGCTTCGCGCAATTCTACAAATTCACGGTCCGGGTAGCGGTTCATCGTCGCGGCAGCAGCCGCGGCGTATTTCACCACAGCGTCCTGAACATCTTGCGGGACCGGGTGCGTGTTCTCATTCGTGTTCAGTTGCACCGGAACATCGATTTGTGGTGCACCGTAAGCACTCTTGCCGCGAAGATCATCACGTAGCGGCAATAGATCCAATAGCTCCTGCAGCGCAGCTGCTTCTTCTGGAGTTTCGGGGGTGGGATTGATTTGCTGACTCACACATACAAGGGTAGATCAGTTTCATGGCACTACCCATTCGGAGAAGTTATGGAGTCGGAACCTCGATGCTCTGGCCCGGCTGAAGTGGGTTCTTGTCCAGACCGTTCAGCTCCTCAATTTGCATCATGGTGACAGCCACGTCTTGATCTGGGCGCTCAGCAGATGCAATATCCCACAGGGTGTCTCCGGCGTATACCGTGACCTGCTTCGTCGGGACGCCTTCAACGGAGCCGACAGCTTGGGCTTGGTTCGTTTGGGCCGCAAACAGGTACATCATCACGATCAAGGCGGCGATGATGGCTGCCAGTAACGGCATGCCCCGGAAGAGGAAGCGGCCGCGGCGGGTCAATGTCAATGCGGTAGTAGCGGTTGCCATTGTAACGATCCTTTCTGCGTCAGCTGGAGTTCTTACTCCTCCAACCAACACCGACTTCGAACATATCTTCGATGTCTTGTTCTATAAAAGTTCTAGCACAAAGTTTCGAACAATGTCGAGTGTCGTTCGAAGATACCTTTCATATCCGTACGATTTTCGGTAGCCTTGTGCTAGGCATATTTCAAGGAAATCAAGGCCCACCGACAGGATAAGAACCTCGCGCAAGGAGATACTCAATGGCTGGTCGCCCACGCGGAGCACGCGGAGACAAGAACAAGCTCAGTGATCGTCAGCGCACCATCTTGACCTATATCGCGACGGAGATTGCTGATCGGGGCTATCCGCCATCCATGCGTGAAATCGGGGATGCCGCAGGGTTGGCCTCCCTCTCCTCCGTGACTCACCAGCTCAAACAGCTGGAAAAGATGGGGTACATTCGTCGCGATCCGAACCGGCCCCGCGCTCTCGAACTGATCAATGATGCTCTACAGCCCATTCCGCTCCAAGCAGTTGCCGACCGGGATCACCTAGTTTCGAATGTGGATATGCCTCGTGGCTGGCTGGGCGATGGCGGCTATGTACCAACGACCGACACACTCGCGACCGAAGCCGAACAGGTCCAGGTACCCGTCGTGGGCCGCATCGCCGCAGGTGGACCGATCTTGGCTGATCAGCAAGTCGAAGATGTCATGACGCTACCCAAACAGATCACCGGTGACGGCGAGCTCTTCATGCTCCGGGTCTCAGGAGACTCCATGATCGACGCGGCCATTTGTGACGGAGATTGGGTCGTCGTTCGCAAACAACAGGATGCCCACAATGGCGACATTGTCGCGGCCTTGCTCGACGACGAAGCAACTGTGAAGACGTTCCGCCAGCGTGATGGCCACACTTGGCTCTTGCCGCAGAACACCAACTACGAGCCCATTCTTGGTGATCACGCAACCATCATGGGCAAAGTCGTCTCCGTATTGCGTTCAGTCTGAGAACCCGGAGTAAGGGCAACCGCTAGCTGCTCAGGCGTTTGAGCACCTGTAAGATCTTGTCGCGGTCTGTTGTGGACCAGAAATCCGGTAGCGCCGACTTGATGAACCCGCCGTATGACTTCTTGACGATCCGTGAATCAATGATGGCTACGACGCCACGGTCGTCGCTGCTTCGAATGAGCCGCCCAACCCCTTGAGCGAGCCGCATGGCCGCATGCGTTGCAGACACCGTCAGGAAGCCATTTCCCCCGGCACGGGCAACTTTCAGCGAGCGCGCCTTAGACATCGGATCATCCGGTCGTGGGAACGGAATCCGGTCAATGATCACCAGCCGCAATGCGTCCCCGGGAACATCGACACCTTGCCACAGGCTCATGGTGCCGAACAGGGACAGGTCCTTGTCCTCGGAAAAACGACGGATCAGGTCTGCCATGCTGGACTCGCCTTGGCACAAGATCGGCATGTCCAGTTCATCGCGGATATAGGCCGTCACCTCTTTTGCCGCGGCGATCGAGGAGAACAATCCTAAGGCACCTCCCCCGCTGGCTTCCATGAGGTCTCTGATTTCGCTCAGGCTTTCCGGGGAACGCTGTTGTGTTGGTTCCGGCAGGTGCTGGGCGGCATACAGAATTCCCTGTCTCGGGTAGTCGAAGGGGGATCCCACGTCCAGCCCACGCCAGCGTGAGCTTTCCTCCCGGCTCAACCCGATGCTGCCCGCCACCGAGGCGAAGTCGCCCCCAATCGCCAACGTAGCGCTGGTCAAGATGACAGTACGATCCTCCAACAGACCCTGTTTCAAAGGCCCTGCAACGGAAATCGGAGCGACCCACAACTGTGGCGGCGTCATTGGATCTGGATCTTGGTAGCCCTTGCCTGGCACATGCGTCCGGGGCCGAGTCAGCCAGAGGGCCTCATGGGCAGGACCTGCCGCGCGCGCAGCGCTGCCAGTGATTCCTTGGGCCGAGTTCATGACCCGGTCGGCCGCATCGTACACAGCTTGGAGTCGAGACCGAGCCACCTGCCGGCCGGCATCTTGGTCTTTCCCTGAATCTTTCGTATCCGAGAGCAGGGTGCGCGTCGCACTGAGCACGGCAGCCAAAGCAGCCTCTTGGGCCTGATTCAGCCCCATCTCGAGCAACCCGTCACTAGTTGCGTTGAAGGCGTTCTCGAAGTCTTTGATGGCCTCTTCTAACAAGGCTGGAGAGACCGAGGTGTGCTTGCGGGTACTCGTGGCGGCGGCCTTCATTGCCGCCGCGGAAAGCTCGGTAGACACCGAGGTGGTGATCCGGTCTTGGAGTTCGTGGGCCTCATCGATGATGACAACATCGTGTTCGGGAAGGACCCCGTATCCTTCAATGGCGCTGAATGCTAGGAGCGCGTGGTTCGTCACCACGATGTCAGCGGTTGCCGCATGTGCGCGTGACTGTTCGACGAAGCACTCGTCGTAGAACTGGCATTTGCTGCCCAAGCATTCCCGAGCACTGACGGAAACCTGCCGCCAAGCACGATCCGAAACTCCGGGAGAGAGATCATCGCGGTCGCCGGTCTCGGTTTCCGCTGCCCACGCACGCAGGCGTTGGATCTGCTCGCCTAGCTCACTCAATCCGGAGCCAAAGGACGTGGCTGCCTGCGGAGTCTGCTCCGTCAACGGAACGGCGGCACCATCATCGAGCATACCGATCAGGGCTTCTTGCCCCTCGTCTTCAGGAAAGCCGCCGGCGAGCTTGTTGCGGCAAACATAGTTTGACCGCCCTTTAACGAGCGCGGTTACTGCCTCCCGTGGCAGCTTGTCTTCAAGCGAATCTAACAACCGGGGAAGGTCACGACTCATCACCTGAGACTGCAACGCCAATGTAGCGGTGGAGATCACCACGGGCTTGTCGCTGTTCATGGCGTGATGCAGCGCCGGTACTAGATAGGCCAGAGACTTACCGGTACCGGTCCCGGCTTGTACGAGCAAGTGCCGGTTTTTCTCAATAGCTTCGACGACCTCGGCGGCCATGGTGACCTGACCGGGTCGTTCTTGTCCGCCTAACCCGTCGACAGCTTCCTGCAGCCACTCCAAGGCCACTTTCTGCGACGGTGAATACGTGGCCGTGGCGGGTTGGGAGTCAGCAGCAGATTGAGGCATTGCTCCAGTCTACGTGGCCACACCGACGGTCTAGGGTTGTCCACACCAGATTAGGCATCCTGATATTGGCTCAACTCTCCGGCCAGCTCGGCCCGCACCTTCACCCGCATCGCGGTCCCTTCGGCACGGTGCTCGGTCGTCAGGATTTCAACGTCCGCCGCATGGAGCCGAGAGACCACGTCCCCGTCGGTGTAAGGCACCAAGAGGTCCATCTCAAGATCTGGCCGCGGGATCAGATCAGAGATAATTTCCTGCAGGTGGTCGATGCCGGCGCCGGTTCGTGCGGAGACCACCACAGCGTGGGTTTCCTGGTTCAGGACGCGCTGGACCACCATCGGGTCTGCCACGTCAGCCTTATTCAGGACGATGATTTCCGGGATGTTGTGGGCATCGATGTCACGGAAGACGGAGCGAACCGCTTCGATCTGGCCCTCTGGGTCGGGATGCGATGCGTCGACCACGTGAAGGATGAGGTCAGCATCGGCGACTTCTTCCAGCGTTGAGCGGAAGGCCTCCACCAGCTGCGTCGGCAACAGGCGCACAAACCCGACCGTGTCGGTGAGCGTGTAGCCAATGCCATCCGGGGTCTGGCTCTTACGGACGGTCGGATCCAAGGTCGCGAACAGAGCGTTCTCAACCAAGACTTCCGCATCGGTCAACCGGTTCAACAGCGAGGACTTACCAGCGTTGGTGTAACCGGCAATCGCCACCGACGGTACCGCGTGGCGGCGCCGGCTCGCACGTTTGGTTTCACGCACCGGTTCCATGGCGGCGATCTCTTTTTTGAGTTTCGACATGCGGGCACGAATCCGGCGCCGGTCCAACTCGATCTTGGTTTCACCAGGACCACGGCCACCGATACCGCCGCCGAGGGCACCAACACGGCCACCAGCCTGACGGGACAGGGACTCACCCCAACCACGCAGACGCGGCAGAAGGTATTCCAGCTGGGCCAGTTCTACCTGGGCCTTACCTTCACGGGATTGGGCATGCTGGGCAAAAATGTCCAAAATCAGAGCTGTACGATCAATGACCTTCACTTTGACGATGTCTTCTAGACCGCGGCGTTGCGATGGCGCCAACTCGGTGTCGACAATGACCGTGTCGGCGCCGGTTGCTTGCACCATGGCTTTGAGTTCCTGGGCTTTGCCGGAGCCGAGGTAGGTAGCGGGGTCTGGTTTGAGGCGGCGTTGCAAAACGCCATCGAGAACGACCGACCCAGCGGTCTCCGCCAAGGCGGCAAGTTCACGCAAGGAATTTTCGGCGTCTTTGAGCGTGCCAGCTTCTGGGGAGTAGAGTCCCGCCAGAACCACCCGTTCTAGACGCAGTTCCCGGTATTCAACGTCGGTGACGTCTTCAAGTTCTGTCGATAGGCCCTGGACGCGGCGCAACGACTGACGTTCTTGACGTTGCCATTGCTCCCCATCAAAGACGCTATCTTCTGCTTCTGAATCTAACGCTGCAGCACGGGAGTCCAAGAGGTCTTCATCGTGATCGGCCCGGGTCACATGCTTCGACGCTGAAGCGGACTCTACGGAAAGGATGCGATCGATAACATCTTGAATGTCGTTGGTCTCACGTTGCTTTTCGTTATTCGTGGTAATAATTTCCCCTTGGATAAGCGATAGGTTGTGCTTCTATAACCATCGGCAACCCCGTTTTGTTCCCGAGGCCGTTGATGATTAGGCTACGCTGAATTGCATGGCCAGTTCCACTAATCCCGGCGATTCTGCCGCGCGCTCTGCACCGAGCGGACACTACTTCCAAGCCTCTTCAACAGCGTCTTTCCAACCTATGACAGTGGAGTTGTTGGGGGAACAGCGAAATCTTGTCGCAGCCAAAGGGATTTTTTCACCCAAGGAAATCGACAAGGGTACAGCCATCCTGCTCCGGCACGTTAAAGCTCCCTCGGCCGCTGGGACGTTTCTTGATCTTGGCTGCGGTTGGGGCCCATTGGCACTCACCATGGGATTAGCCCAGCCAGAGGCTGAGGTCTGGGCTCTAGACGTCAATGAAAACGCGTTAGCCTCGACCGCAGAAAATGCCCGCAGGCTGGGGCTAACAAATATTCGGCCGATCACGGCAGAACAGATTCCCGGTGAGGTTGGTTTCGACCAAATTTGGTCCAACCCGCCCATTCGGGTGGGCAAGAAAGTCCTGCACCAGCTGCTATTGGCGTGGTTGCCACGACTCAACCCAGGTGGACAAGCCTGGCTGGTGGTGCAGAAACACTTGGGCTCGGACTCGTTACTGAAATGGTTGCAACAAGAGTTGCCTGCTGGGTTCGTTTCTTCGCGTGCAGCCTCGGACAAGGGCTTCCGTATCTTGCTGGTCGAGCGAGAGCAGCAGCGCTAGAGACGGCCAGGTTGGCTTAGACCGTCTCGATCAGGGCTACGGCGTGATCGACGAGTTCGGGAGCGTCCCAGGCAAGCCAATGGACGCGCGAATCGGCACGGAACCAAGTCTCTTGGCGCCGTGCGAACTGGCGAGTGGCCGTCGCAATGAGTTCCTGCCACTGCCCTGCCGTGATCTTGCCGGCCAAGAATTGTTGTGTTTGCGGATAGCCGATGGCGCGCGACGCGGTGGGTGCCTCGGCCAGGCCACGTGACAGTAGTTCTTGAGTTTCTTCCGCCAGCCCATCGGCAATCATGCGCGAGACGCGTACGTCGATGCGCTCGTGCAGGAGGGACCGTTCCATCTGCAACCCGATTTGTATCGTGCGGGGATCCCGATACCTCCGTTGCGGCATATAGGAGGTAAAGGTGCGACCCGAAATCTCGTGGACTTCAAGGGCCCGAATGATACGCCGGTCATCGTGCAGCCGTTGGGCGGACTCGGGGTCAATGCGCGCTAAACGCTCAGCCAGCACTGACATGCCGTGTTGTTGTGCTTGCTCCTCTAGCCTGCGGCGTACGTCCGGGTCAGTGGGCGGAAACTCGATCTCATCTAGGGCCGCACGGACGTACAAACCGGAACCGCCCACCAGAATCGGTGTACGGCCACGGTCACGAATGTCCTCGAATTTTTCGCGGGCCTGTTGCTGGAAGGTGGCTACCGAGGCTTCCTCGGATAAGTCCATGGTGTCGATCAGATGATGCGGGATACCTGCCTGTTCCTCGGCAGTCGCTTTGGCTGTCCCGATGTCTAGCCCACGATAGAACTGCATGGCATCAGCATTGACCACTTCCCCGTCCAGACGCCGGGCAAGTTCAATGGCCAAGGCTGTCTTGCCGGTGGCAGTGGCCCCAACAATGGCGACAATAGGCGTGTGGGACGCTGCCGTGCCTGTTGCGTTGCTTGCGCTGCCGGTCGACATTGAGACGGCTTAGCTGCCCACGCGTAGGGTCGGCAGACCCAAAGAAACGGCCTTGGGTTTTCCTCCCGGTGTGGGGACACCGCAGCTATCAGCCTGTTCACGCTCCCACGCATCTCCGGAGCGTGAGCGGCGCAGACTGTATTGATCGGCGGTGGGATCTGAGATGAGGAAGAACGGTTTGGCTTCGGTGATCGGTACTTCCACGAAGTCACCGGGCCGGGGTGCTGGTTGTCCTTCCGGAACGGAGAAGTGAACGAGGCGGTTGTCCCGAGCACGACCAGAGAGCCGTCCGGTCTGGTCCGATTTGCTGCCGGCAGCCGCTGTAACCAAAAGTTCCTGTGTGGTGCCCAAGAGTTTTAGGTTTTCGGCCGCCGCGATTTCGTCTTGGAGCGCGACGAGTCGTTCGTAGCGTTCCTGAACCACGTCTTTGGGGACCTGATTTTCCATGGTGGCGGCGGGGGTTCCGGGGCGAATCGAGTATTGGAAGGTGAAGGCTGCGGCGAACCGTGATTCGCGCACGACGTCCATGGTGGCTTGGAAGTCCTCTTCGGTTTCGCCGGGGAAGCCGACGATGATGTCCGTGGTGATGGCAGCGTCTGGCATGCGTTGACGTACTTTGTCCAAGATGCCCAAGAATTTCTTGGAACGGTAGGAGCGCCGCATCGACTTCAGGATGCGGTCCGATCCGGATTGCAGTGGCATGTGAAGTTGCGGCATCACGTTCGGGGTCTCGGCCATGGCATCGATGACATCATCGGTGAACATTGCCGGGTGCGGGCTGGTGAAACGGACCCGTTCCAGTCCTTCGATGTCACCGCAGGCACGCAGCAACTTCGCGAAGGCACCGCGGTCGCCGAACTCAACTCCGTAACTGTTGACGTTTTGTCCTAGCAGTGTCACCTCGGTGGCGCCTGCATCCACGAGGGCCTGCACTTCCGCAAGTACTTCGCCAGGCCGGCGGTCTTTTTCTTTACCGCGCAGGGACGGCACGATGCAGAATGTGCAGGTGTTGTTACAGCCAACGGAAATCGATACCCACCCGGAGTAGGCGTTCTCGCGTTTCGTCGGCAGGGTCGAGGGGAAGACTTCCAGTGCTTCGAGAATCTCGATTTCGGCCTGCTGATTGTGCCGGGCGCGCTCGAGCAGTGTTGGAAGGGAGCCAATGTTGTGGGTACCGAATACGACATCGACCCACGGGGCACGTTTGAGGACAGTGTCTTGGTCCTTTTGTGCCATGCAGCCGCCGACGGCGATTTGCATGCCTTCGTGATCAGCTTTGACACTGCGCAAGTTGCCAAGGTGTCCGTATAACCGGTTGTCGGCGTTTTCACGCACGGCACAGGTGTTGAAGACGACGAGGTCAGGGTTCTCGTCCTGGACTGGGACATAGCCGGCTTCTTCCAACAGCCCGGAGATGCGCTCGGAGTCGTGCACATTCATCTGGCAGCCGAAGGTGCGTACCTCGTAGGTTCGGGCAGGAGTGGTCGCAGTGCTGGTCATGGGGGCAGATTTTCCTTAGCTGAAAAGTCGTACCTACTAATTGTAGTGCCCGCGTCAAATTTGGTGAGCGTCGAGTGCTTCGTTCACTAGGGCGAAGGACAATGAGGGGTCGTAGCCTTTGCGCTGTAAATGGCCAACGAGTCTGCGCACGTATTTTTCCCGGGTTTTGCGGTATTCCGGGGTCCGAGGTTCCAGCAGTGGCAGGGTGCGCAAGCGTTTTTCCAGCAGCTCGTGAGCGCGGGCACGCTCATCGTCGCGATCAAGATTCGTTAGAGCATCCTCGATGACGTCTTGTTCGATGCCTTTGTCTTGGAGCTCGCGTCGCAGCGCTCCGCGTGCCAGGCCGCGGATCTCGTGGCGCTGCTCGACCCAGTCACGGGCGAACTGGGCGTCGTTGATCAGCCCGAGTTCCGTGTAGCGGTCCAGTAGGTCAGAGGCGAGGTCCGGGTCGATCTCGGCTTCGGCGAGTTTTTGCGCCAGCTGGTGCCTGGTGCGCGGGCCCGCGTTGAGTTGGCGCAGAATAATGCCCCGGGCTTTGGAGCTCTCTTCGTTATCGGCGACTTCGGTGAGCTCTTCGCTGGTACCGGAAGGCCCGGACTCGATTTCCTCGATCCGGGCCTGCAGGTCGGCGATGAGCTGGGCAGCTCGATCAGCACTCATGTTTACTCAGCGACGGCTTTCAGGTCGGGACCTTCTTCGCCTTCGGCTGGTTTATCGATGCCCAGCTTCTCGCGAATACGACGTTCAAGTTCGTCGGCGAGGTCCGGGTTGTCTTTCAGGAAGCGGCGGGCGTTCTCTTTACCCTGGCCAAGCTGGTCGCCATCGTAGGTGAACCAGGCGCCGGATTTGCGCACGAGGCCGTGCTCCACACCCATGTCGATGAGACCGCCTTCGCGGGAGATCCCTTCACCGTAGAGAATGTCGAATTCGGCTTGTTTGAACGGTGGGGCCACCTTGTTCTTGACGATCTTGGCGCGGGTGCGGTTACCAACCGGGTTGGTACCTTCCTTCAACGTTTCGATCCGGCGAACGTCGATGCGCACCGAGGAGTAGAACTTCAGGGCCTTACCACCGGTGGTGGTTTCCGGGCTGCCGAAGAACACACCGATCTTTTCACGCAGCTGGTTGATGAAGATGGCGGTGGTCTTGGTTTGTGCCAGTCGACCGGTGATCTTACGCAGGGCTTGGGACATCAGGCGGGCCTGCAGACCGACGTGGCTGTCACCCATCTCGCCTTCGATTTCGGCGCGTGGCACTAGGGCTGCGACAGAGTCGATGACGATGATGTCCAGCGAGCCGGAGCCCACCAGCATGTCCATGATTTCCAGCGCCTGTTCACCGGTGTCTGGCTGTGAGACTAACAGCGCGTCCGTATCGACACCGAGCTTTTCGGCATACACGGGATCGAGTGCGTGTTCGGCGTCAATGAAGGCGGCCAAACCGCCGTTCTTCTGGGCGTTGGCTACGGCGTGCAAGGCAACTGTGGTTTTACCGGAGGATTCTGGACCGTATACCTCAACGACGCGGCCGCGTGGCAGCCCACCAATACCCAGTGCCACATCGAGCGCGATGGAGCTGGTAGAGATGGTCTCGATAGGCGCCCGGGTTTCGTCCCCCAGACGCATGACCGAGCCCTTACCGAATTGTTTATCGATCTGGGCAAGTGCTGCCTGAAGAGCTTTATCCCGGTCTGTTACCGCAGCCATGGTTCACCTTCTTGTTGTTGCGCTACTCGCTGCGCATGCGGCAGCGGTTTCTAACAATCTCCAATATATTTTCTCTCGCCGACACTTTAGGTTCGACGCACGCCGATGTGGAAAATTTATCGTCGTGACGCTCGGTGTGGAAGCCACCGGCGTGAATACTGCTTCAAGCCTAACCTATCCGAACATACATTCGAACACTTGGGGTGCGTGTCGCTAGTTCTTCGGCGGTTTCTGCACCCCGAACCAGCGTTCTTCGGGAACTTCTTGGATGATGCAGATCTCCCGCCACACATGTTTGGGGTCCACGCCTTCATTCAGGGCGGCTTGGGCGGTGCCATCGTAGTTCTGCAGAACCAGCGAGTCGGCCAGGACGTGTGCGTATCCTGCCCCAAACTCGTCTTCCATCAGTTCCCAGAATCGTGACATGCGCATAGCCACCATCCTACGTGTTCACTCTTGCCCTCAACGTACGAAAAAGCCGCCACCTGCATTAGGTAGCGGCTTTTTCGTGGTTAAGATTGACGGTTATTGCTTAGCCGGCGGATACACCGTGGGCTAGATCGTCTGGAAGTTCATCGGGAATGACGGCGCCGAAGACGCTAGAGAACTCGCTTGGCACGGTGTCTGGGATGGAGACGCCTTCAGCAAGTGCGATGCGCTCGGAGACTTCACGCAGCATCAGTGACAGTGGCACGTCCAACGCAACACAGATGGCGGAGAGTAGTTCGGAGGAAGCTTCTTTCTGACCGCGCTCTACTTCGGACAGGTAGCCCAGCGATACACGGGCACTATGCGAAACTTCACGAAGTGTCCGGCCTTGGCGCTGACGGATGTCACGCAGGACATCACCGATTTCTTGTCGAAGAATCACCATAGTGGGCTCCTTGGCCTCGTTGCTGTCGGTGTTTTCAGCTTCCAGCTTCTTCCAATGTACAACGCCATTGATGGAAACCGGTTGTCTTACCATGTGGATAATCTGCTCCTATATGGTGTGGCTGGAAATGGACTCTGTCTGATACAGCGCCGGGCGGCCCTGATTTATTCCATTTCTGTCAAACACTTGCTTCTTAGCTTATGCAGTCCGCATCGTGAGTTGGTAGCTCAAAGCCGTAAAAGCCGCGGATTCACATAGTTTTCTCAGTTAGAGACGAGCTTGGCTTGAGGAGCCGGTCAGCTCTCTGACGAGCAAGGCCAGTGCACTGACGACCGTGGCCTGGCGGATCTGGTCGCGATTACCGGTGAAGTTGTATTCCTCGGCCCAGCTGCCTTCCGGCGTGTGGATGCCGATGAAGACGGTTCCGACCGCCTTACCTTGATGGGGTTCGGGTCCGGCCACCCCGGTGGTGGACAGCGCGTAGTCCACGTTGAACTGGGCCGCAGCGCCCTCGGCCATTTGCCGGGCGACGTCGGCACAGACCGCACCGTGGGTGCTTAACAGTGCGTCATCTACGTTCAGTAGCCGATGTTTGATGTCGTTGTTGTAGCTGACAAGGCCTCCGGCCAAGGTTGCGGAGGCGCCGGGCACGTTGGCGATGGTGGCGGCCAGTTGGCCGGCGGTGAGTGATTCGGCGGTGGCGATCCTCGCTCCTCGGCGAACCAGCTCGGCCACTAGGAACTCTTCGGCCTCGTTCATTTCCGGACCTCGGAGGTCTCATCATGCTGTGCATGCTTGGCACTGTTGCGCAACCGGATTGCTTGGACGATGTATTCCAGTCCGGTCAGCACGGTCACGATGGCGGCGGCGATCATGACCCAGAAGCCGATGGTGCCCAACCAGGGTGCGATGGTGCCCAGCGGGAGCAGCATGAGGATCAGGCCGGCTGCCTGCAGGGTGGTCTTGATCTTGCCGCCCTTCGACGCTGGCATCACACCGTATTTGATGACCACGAAGCGCATCAGGGTGATGCCGATCTCCCGGACCAAGATCACGATGGTGACCCACCACGGCAAGTCCCCGGACCAGGACAGCAGGATCAGACCGGCGCCGATGAGCAGCTTGTCCGCGATGGGGTCGGCGATCTTGCCGAAGTTGGTGATCAGCCCGCGGGCACGAGCAATATCGCCGTCCAGTTTGTCGGTGATGATCGCGGCGATGAAGACCCCGGCTGCGGCCCAGCGGTAGCCGATGACCTGTTCGGTCTCAGCGGTGATGAACAGCCACGCGAAGACCGGTACCAGCAGGATCCGCAACCCAGTAAGGATATTGGGCAGGTTCCAGTTGGACACAGGTTGTTGGGCAGTCATCGTTGCGGGTTGCTCCTTAGCGACCGGTCAGGTTCCAGGCGTCTTCGCTGCCATCGGATTCCGGGTAGTAGTCGATGGCCTCGGTCCGTTGTGGTTCGATGCCGATCATGGTTTCTGCCACGATAGCGCGGTCTTCGGAGTCGCTGAAGTCGTCGGCGAAGTCGGTGCTGTACTCCGTGGTGAAGGCGTCCTCGTCGGCTCCCTCAGCTGGGGTGGCCATGGGTTCGGTCATTGGGGCGCCTTGGTCCAAGGCGGGTTCAGCGACCGGCTCGGGTTCAAGCTCGGCAGCTGGTTCCGGCTCTGGCGGGGTTTCGCCGCGCAGGTTGGCCAGCACCTGGTCGAGTTCTTCGGGTTGGACAAGTACTTCGCGGGCCTTCGAGCCTTCGGAGGGGCCGACGATCTCGCGGGATTCCAGCAGGTCCATCATGCGGCCGGCCTTGGCGAAACCGATGCGCAGTTTGCGCTGCAGCATCGAGGTCGAACCCAGCTGGGAGTTGATGACCAGCTCTGCGGCCTGCAGCAGGGTGTCCAGATCTTCGCCGATGTCCTCGTCGATCTTCTTGGATTCGGCGGCCGGGATGACGTCGTCGCGGTACTGGGCCTTGAGCTGGCCCTTGACGTGTTCGACGACCTTGTGGATCTCTGATTCGTTGACCCAGGCACCCTGGACACGCATCGGTTTGGAGACGCCCATCGGCAGGAAGAGCGAGTCACCTTGGCCGAGCAGTTTCTCCGCTCCGGCCATGTCCAACACCACGCGGGAGTCGGTGACTGAGGAGGTGGCGAAGGAGAGTCGGGACGGGATGTTGGCCTTGATCAGACCGGTGACCACGTCCACGGAGGGGCGCTGGGTGGCCAGCACCAGGTGGATGCCGGAGGCGCGGGCCAGCTGGGTGATTCGGGAGATGGAGTGTTCCACATCGCGCGGGGCGACCATCATCAGGTCCGCCAGCTCGTCCACAATCACCAGCAGGTACGGGTACGGTTTGAGCACCCGTTTGGAGTCCGGCGGCAGTTTCACCTCGCCGTTGCGGACGGCCTTGTTGAAGTCATCGACGTGTTTGAACCCGAACCGGGACAGATCGTCGTAGCGGGTGTCCATCTCCTTGACGACCCATTCCAAGGCTTCGGCGGCCTTCTTCGGGTCGGTGATGATCGGGGTGACCAAGTGCGGGATGCCCTCGTAGGCGGAGAGCTCGACGCGTTTGGGGTCCACCATGACCATCCGGACCTCGTCCGGGGTGGCGCGCATCAGCACGGAGACGATCATCGAGTTGATGAAGGAGGACTTACCCGCGCCGGTGGCACCGGCGACGAGCATGTGCGGCATCTTGGCCAGGTTGGCGACGACGAAGCCGCCTTCCACGTCCTTGCCGACACCGGTGATCATCGGGTGGGAGGATTTGCGGGCCGCGTTGGAGCGCAGCACATCGCCGAGTGCGACGACTTCCTTGTCCGTGTTCGGGATTTCCACGCCGATGGCGGACTTGCCCGGGATGGGGGAAATGATGCGCACATCGGAGGAGGCCACGGCGTAGGAAATGTTCCGCTCCAGTGCGGTGACCTTCTCTACTTTGGTCCCGGGAGCCAACTCGATTTCGTAGCGGGTGACGGTTGGGCCGCGGGAGAAGCCGGTGACTTCGGCGTCCACCTTGAACTGTTTCAGGGTTTCGGTCAGGGCCGCCTTGACGGTCTCGTTGGCTTCCGAGGCCACCTTCATCGGTGGGCCCGGTGGCAGCAGTTCGTTCGGCGGCAGCGTGTAGGTCACATCCCCGGACAGTTGCAGCTGCTCGGAGCGTTGCGGCAGTGGCGGCAAAGCTACGGTCGGCGCGGCAGCCGGTTCCGCCTTCTTCGGTGGCAGACCCGCGGTGGTTGGCTTCTGCGGGGCCTGTTCGGCCGCGTCGATGCGAGAGATCGCCTCGGTCACCGGTTCAGCGGAGTCGGCGCTGGATGCGTCGAGGTTCTTGTTCGCCTCGATGGCGTCGTGGTCGTAAATCTGGGTGGCCGGTTCAGCATCTGCGGAGGCCTTTCCGGCGCGCGGGCGTCGCGGCTTCTTCTTCCCTACCGGTTCAATTGGGGCTGCAGCCTCGGCGTCAAGTTCCTGATCGGCAATGACGGCCTTGTCGTAGGCCTGCACCCGGTCCTCACCGGCATCGGCGACAGCCGGTTGGGTGCTGCGGGTACCACCAAAGAGCTTGGCGAACAGGCCCGGGCGTTTACCGCTCCCCTGCTCAGCGTTCTTGCCGTACAGGTAGGACTGGTCGTGATCGGTGGCCGAGAACGCTTCGGTGGCGTCGTCGTCGGCGGCACTGCCCTTTGCTGCGGTGTAGGCGTTCGGGTCCTGCCCCATGACCCACTCGTAGCCGGCACGCATCCGGTCTCCGATATGCCGCACCGGGGTTGCGGTGAGGATCAGCAAGCCGAGCACGCCGAGCAGAATGTAGCCGACGAGGACCGGCCACGGGGTGACCAAGCTACCCAGCGGCACGGTCAGCAAAAAGCCGATCACCCCGCCGGAGTTCAACAGGTCTTCGAACGCGGCGGCCAGCACCGGCATGCCGGTGACGATGTGGGCGATCGCGGCGAAGGCGAACACCATGACCCAGGCGCCGATGGCGATGCGGCTGTTGTCCCGGTGTGCCTGCGGGTGTCTGAAGTAGCGGACCGCCCCTAGGAAGAACGGGAACGGCAACGCGAGTGCGGCCAGCCCGAACGGTCCGGCGGCGGCGTAGTGGATCCCGTCGGTGAACCAGTTGTGCAGTTCGCGGGCGCCCCACCATTCCACGAAGGCGATGAGGAGTCCGACCAGCAGCAGCAACAGGCCCGCGCCGTCGCGTTTGTCCTGATTGGGGACCTCAACGTTACGGCCTAGGGCTCGGAAGAGTGCACCGACAGGCCGGGCAAACACCAACCACACACTGTACGCGAAGCGGCTCAGCCAGTGTTGCTGAGGGACCGTCTCGACGTTCTTGGTGCTCGTGGATGAAGTTTTGGACCGTGGGCGCGCGGGGGAAGTTCGTGTCGCCATAGGCCTTAGGGTACCGTTTTTACGGTCCAAATAACAGCTAATCCGCGCTGAGCCTTCGCAGTTTAGACCTCAATCACAACGGGGACGATCATCGGTTTGCGGCGCAATTTGCGGCCCACCCAGCTGCCAATGGTCCGCCGGACCACCTGCTGCAACTGGTGTAGGGAGGCCTCCGAGTTCTTCGCCAACGCGGCCTCGAGGGCGTCTTCGATTTGTGGCACGATGCTGGCGAGCACCTGATCGGATTCGGCCAGACCGCGGGCGTGTATGTCCGGTCCGGAGACCACGCTGCCGCGTTGCCGGGAAATCACGGTGACGATGGAGATGAAACCTTCTTCACCGAGGGTGCGCCGGTCCTTCAAGTCATCCGGGGTGATTTCANCAGATCGACCACGGTGCCGTTGGTGGTCTGCATGACGTTCTCGGCCGGCACACCGGTGTCAATGGCCAGTTGTCCGTTGGCCTGCAGGTGGCGGATTTCGCCGTGCACCGGCATCGCGTTCTTCGGCTGGACCAAGTTGTACAGCACCAGCAGCTCCCCCGAGGATGCGTGCCCGGAGACGTGGACGTGTTCGTTACCGCGGTGCACGATGTCGGCACCGAGTTCGGACAAGCCGTTGATGACGCGGAAGACCTGGTTCTCGTTACCCGGGATCAGGGAGGCGGCCAGAATGACCTTGTCGTGTTCACCGAGGCTGATCTTGTGTTCGCCGTTGGCCATCCGGGACAGGGCCGCCATTGGCTCGCCTTGGGAGCCGGTGACGATCAGCACCAGCTGGTTGTCCTTGTACTGGTGGATGTCCTTCTGGTCGATCTCGTAGCCTTCGGGAACGTGCAAAAAGCCCAGCTCTTGGGCGATGCGCATGTTCCGGACCATGGACCGGCCCATGAAGGCGATCCGGCGGTTGTTCGCGACGGCGGCGTTGACCGCCAGCTGGATGCGGTCCACGTGGGAGGCGAAGGAGGCCAGCACGATCTTGCCGGGAACGTTGGCGAAGTGGCGCTCCAGAATTGGGCCGATTTCCCGTTCCGGGCGGGTGAAGCCGGGCACGTCCGCGTTGGTGGAGTCCGCCATGAACAGGTCCACGCCCTCGGCACCGATGCGGCCGATGGTGCGTAGGTCGGTGAGTCGGCCATCCAGCGGGGTCTGGTCCAGTTTGAAGTCACCGGTGTGCAGCACGGTGCCGGCGGTGGAGCGCAGGCATACGGCCAGCGAGTCCGGGATGGAGTGGTTCACGGCGATGAACTCGACCTCGAACGGGCCAAGCTGTTCCTTCTGCCCGGCATCGACCGTCATGGTGAAAGGTTTGATCCGGTGTTCTTCACACTTGGCTTCCACCAGCGCGAGGGTGAAGGTTGAGCCAACCAGCGGGATGTCCGGTTTGAGCTTGAGCAGGTACGGGATGGCGCCGATGTGGTCTTCGTGGCCGTGGGTGATGACCAGCGCCACCACATCATCGAGCCGGTCCCGGATGTAGCTCAGGTCAGGCAGGATCAGGTCCACGCCCGGTTCGGTCTCTTCCGGGAAGAGCACCCCGCAGTCGAGGATGAGCAGTTTGCCGTTGAGCTCGAAGACCGTCATGTTCCGGCCGATTTGGCCGATGCCGCCGAGGGCGACGATGCGGAGGGTATCTTTGGCCAGAGCTGGTGGGTCAATGAGCTTTTTGGCGAGGGTCATCGGGTGCGTCGATCCTTTTCACAGGGTTGTCCCAATTGTGCTGCTCCCGCCTGCGGTATCTGGTGGCCGATCTGGTTTAGATCTGCCAGCGGGTGCCTTTCAGGTCCCCGGCGATGGCGGCGTGTTCGGCCTGGCTGGTTTGTACCAGCGGGAGGCGGACAACTGGGGTGGGAATGACGTTGTGGGCGGCCAGCACCGTCTTGGCTGCGACGGCGCCTTGGGCCCGGGTCATGATCCCGCGGATTACTGGTTCTAATTCAAAGTGTACTTGCCGGGCCGCGTCGAGGTCACTGGCGACCATCGCGTCGATGAGAGTTCGGAACTGTGGCGCGGCCACATGGGCGGTCACGGAGACGACGCCGACTCCGCCGGCAGCCATCCAAGCAAGCGTGTTCAGGTCGTCGCCGGAGTAGACATCCAGATCGGTGCTACCGAGCACTTCCGTCAGCGCCGTGAAGTCGCCCTTGGCGTCCTTCAAGGCCACAATGTTGCTGTGCTGGGCCAGCTTCTGGTGGCTCTCGGTCGTGATCGGAACACCCGACCGGCCCGGGATGTCGTACACCATCACCGGCAGATCGGCGGCCTCGGCGATGGCCTCAACGTGAGCGATGATGCCCTCTTGGGAAGGCTTGTTGTAGTACGGGGTGACCACCAACTGGCCGTGCGCGCCGGCCTTGGCCGCACGCTTGGCCATTTCCACCGAGTGGGAGGTGTGGTTAGTGCCGGTACCTGCGATGATCTTGGCCCGGTCTCCCACCGCCTCGACGGCGGCACGGAAGAGGTCTTCTTTTTCTTGGTCTTCCAGCGTGGAGGTCTCCCCGGTGGTCCCGGAAATCACGAGGGCGTCGTTACCCTCGTCAACCAACTTGTTCGCAAGTGCCGCAAATGCATCAAAGTCGATGCTTTGGTCGTCCTTGAACGGGGTGACCATGGCGGTGATAAGGCGACCAAAGTGTGGTGAAGTTCCAGCTGTAATACCCATGTTTTCAAGCATACCTACACCCCTGCTAGGCCTCCGGCCAGCAGAGCAACAGATTTGCTTAGCCTTCCCGCGGTCCATCACCGCCTGGCTGCGGCGTAGCGCGCGGCCATCGTCGGCGCGTCGCCACCCTCTGGTGGGCGCTTCACTCGAAGCTAGACTCGAAGCATGGATTCAGCATCCCCGACGCACACTGCGGCCACCCCGGCGCCCAACTCGGCCCGGTTGTGGGGACTCGATCTTGCCCGCACGCTGGCCCTGTTGGCCATGACGGCCACGCATACGTTGCCGCTGTATACCTCCGAAACGGTGGCTGGTGTGCTCTCGGCTCAACCGACCTTGGTGGGCATGGTCTTCGCCGGTCGTGCGGCCGTGCTGTTTGCCGTGTTGGCGGGGGCGGCGCTGGTGCTCATGCGGAATAAGTCTCTGGTGTACGTGTGGACCCGGTCGGCGTTGTTGGTGCTGTTTGGTGTGGGGCTGGAGCTGCTGGACACCGGGGTCTATGTCATCTTGGTGCCGTTGGCCACGGCCATGGCTGTCACCGCGTTGGTGCGGCGCTGCTCCGGCCCAGTCCTTGGCCTCTTAGCCGTGGTGTGGTTGGGGCTCACACCGTGGCTCCAGCAGTGGGTAAACGTCCAAGCGGCCGCGCCCAGTGGGTCATGGTGGCGCCAGTACGCACATTTTAAAGACCTGAGCCCGGAATCGTGGTTCGCCTATCCGGTGCTGATCTGGATCGGTTACACCCTTTTGGGTGCAGCCCTCATGGCGTGGCTGCGTCCGGCTGGCTCCAACCCCGTCACTGGGACGCAAGCGACCCCAACACGGCCGGCAGCGGCGACCCCGATGCTCGTGTGGGCGCTCGTCGTGCTCGCAACGGGAGTGGCGGTGCTGCTGTGGGTGCTCGGGGCGCGCACCATCGCTGAGCTGGCTTCCAACTCGGTCGTGGCCACCGGTTTGTGGACCGGCAACTACGTGCCGGGCTTACCCGGGGTCACCGCCTTGTGGCAGCTGCCCGAGTTCCATTTACTTCCGACGCCCCACTCGGCAGCTGCCGCTGCCGTCTGGCAGCATGCGGCCATCGCCGTCGTGGTGGTTGTTCTCGCAGCCCGGCTACCGGCCTTGGCTACCTTAGGTTCTTGGGCCCGCTACCCGTTGGAGTGGTTGAGCGGGATCGGCCGCTGGTCCTTATCCACCTATGTGTGGCATCTGGTGGTTTTGGCAGCCGTACGCCCCTATGGGTTCGCTGATGCACTTGTAGCCGTCATCGTGTTCGGCGCCGTGGCCCTCCTGGGGCTGGTGGCGATGGTCTCCGGCGGCCGTGGTCCACTGGAGTGGTTGATCGCGACCATCGGCACCTAGGTCGCCTCGCTGTTCAACCGGAAGTCGCCAGCTCGGGCGGTGAAGACTTAGCGGTTGCTGGCCCGGAATTTGTGCAGTGCTGCACGCATGGTTTTGCGTGCCCGCCCGCGGTCTCCTGCCGCGTCGTAGCTGAGTGCGACCCGGTAGAGATCTTGCCAGCGGTTCGGGTCTGCGCTGGCAATGACCCGGTCGAACTCGGCGTCGGCGTCTTCCCGGATGTAGCGTCCGGCCGGGGTCTTGGGCAGGTCATCTAGGAGCAAACCGCCTTCGGACTCGAGTTGCCGGGCCATGGACTGCATGCCGAAACCGAAGCGAAGTTCGGTCACAATAAACCACAGCCCAACCCCGCACAGGGCCAGAACGGCGACGCCGATGAGGACGGGAATGAGTTGTCCGGTGCTGATGAACTGGATGGCGCTGATAACCCCCACCCCCAGAAATAACAGCATCATGGCGGTCACGGCGATGACGCCGAGTTTGGTGCGGGTGGTTGAGGTCATGGTCGCTTTCAGTCTGCGGTGGGTGCGTCGGGCGGTCTTGTTTAGAGGTCGAGGTACTCGTCGAGCCCGTAGGCCAGGCCGGGGCGGTCCGCCACGGTGCGTAGGGCCAGCAGGATCCCGTGCATGAAGGAGTCGTGGCCGAAGGAGTCGTGACGCAGGGTGAGTGTTTCTCCGGCGCCGCCGAAGAGGACCTCTTGGTGTGCGGTGAGTCCGCGCAGCCGGACAGAGTGCACCGGGATGGATTCCACATCGGCTCCGCGGGCACCATCTAAGGCGGTTTCGGTCGCGTCTGGGGCAGCTGGTGTGCCGGCTTCGACCCGTGCTTGGCTGATCATTTCGGCGGTGCGAATCGCGGTGCCGGAGGGGGCATCCACCTTGTTCGGGTGGTGTAATTCGATGATCTCGACGGATTCGAAGTACTGTGCGGCGGCGGCCGCGAAACGTGAGGCCAAGACTGACCCGATCGCGAAGTTGGGGGCGATCATGACCCCTACCTCGGGCTGATCTTTCAACAAGTCTTGGAGGCGTTGCCGCTTTTGCTCATCCCAACCGGTGGTTCCGACCACGGTGTGCTTGCCGGCGGCCACGGCATGGCGGACGTTTGCCTCGGACTGATCCGGCACGGTCAAGTCCAAGACGTGGGTGGCGCCGGAGGATTCGATCAGGCTCAGGTCGTCGCCGCGGCCCAAGGTGGCGACCACTGCCATGTCGTCGGCCGCTTCGATGGCCTTTACTGCTGCGGAACCGAGTCGTCCGCGAGCGCCCAATACTGCCACGTTGATGGTGGAGGTCACGTTGAGATCTATCCTCTTCTAGTTATGTGCGTGCGTTTGGCTGTTTTAGCCCTGTTTGGTGTCGTCGTCGCCGATGCCGACCCATTCGACGTTGCCGTCGGAGAAGAATTGTTCTTTCCAGATGGGCAGCTGGTACTTGATGGTTTCGACTAGGTCTTGGCAGGCGGCGAATGCCTCGGCTCGGTGAGCCGAGGCTGCGGAGGCTACGAGGGCGTAGTCGCCAATGGCTAGCTGGCCTACGCGGTGGCTCACCCACAGCCGGGTGCCAGGATGGCGTTCGCCGACTTGTTGGGCCAGCGCTGAGACGAGCTCGGTGGCGCTGGGGTGATGGCTGTAAGAGAGTTTCTGGACATCTTTGCCCCCGTCGTGGTTGCGCACCACGCCGCTGAAGCTCACCACGGCACCGTAATATTCTGATGCTACTTCCGCCTCGGCTCGGGCCGGGTCGATGGCCGTCTCACTCACGCTGGCGTGGACGACCGTTCCGGGTTCATCCGCGTAGGCGATGGCGGCGTTTTTTTCGGTGTGTTCGACGTCGGCCTCGCGCACCGAGGTTGTGGGTTCTTTCCCGTCTGCGTGCGGTGCCGGGTGGCCGGAGCGCTTCCCGGCCACTTGGTCGCATAAGTGTGGCAGCAAGGTGGCCAAGACTTCCATCCCGTCTTGAACCGCTTTGGGGCTGCCGGGCAGGTTGACTACGACGGTCGTGCCGGCGACGCCGGCCACGCCACGGGACAGTGCGGCGAACGGGGTCTTGCTGCGACCGTGTTCTCGGATGGCCTCCATGATGCCGGGGATTTCTTTCTCCAGCAGAGGCGCCGTGAATTCCGGGGTCATGTCGTCCAGGCTGAGCCCGGTGCCGCCGCTGGTGATGATGACGGCCGGTTCGATTTGAGTCAGCAGTTCGGTGAGGACGGCGAGGACGGCTTCCCCATCGGGGATGATGACGGGTGGGCGGACGACGAAGCCTGCGTCGGTGCCATATTGCTTGATGACCTTCGCCGAAGCGTCCTCATAGATCCCTTGAGCCGCGCGCGTGGAGACGATCACCGGCGCTAAAACGCGGGCTTGCGGGTCCCGGATATCCTCGTCAGCGGGTTGGTATTCGTGTGCGGCTTCAGGCATGCTTCAGACCTCCCAATCGCCGGACTTGCCACCGGACTTGGCCAGAACCTTGATGTCCGTGAGCACGGCGTGTTTGTCGACTGCTTTGATCATGTCATACAGGGTTAGCCCCGCGCCTGCCGCACCGGTCAAAGCTTCCATTTCCACCCCGGTTTTGCCGCTGGTTTTGACTTCCACCAGGATGCGGACCTGGCCGGGTTCTCCGGTTTCTAGCTCAAAGTCGACGCTGACTTTGGTGACCGGCAACGGGTGACATAGCGGAATCAGCTCTGATGTTTTCTTTGTGGCCATGATGCCCGCTACCCGAGCGACCGCGAGGGCATCACCTTTGGGCAGGCCGCCCTCAGCCAGAAGCGCGGTGACCTGTTCGGTGGTCTGGAGAATGGCTTGGGCCCGGGCAGTTCGATCGGTGACCGTCTTGGCGGAGATATCGACCATGTGGGCGGTGCCGTCGGTCCTGACGTGCGTCAGCTGATCGGCGTGTTCTTGGCTGCTGCCTGGGTTCGTGGATGATTCGTGCTGAGGTTGCGATTGCAGCGTTTCTATCCGTTCTCTAGATGCCAACCGTCGATCTGTTGGCCGTTGCTGAGGTGGTCTACACCAACTGGTACGGGCACGATCGCATTGGCGTGGGCTAGTGCCGTCAACAGGTGAGAGCTGGGGCCTGCAACTAATTCTACGTGCCCGGCCTCATCAACGTGGGCTCGGCGCAGCTGCAGCAAGGCTTTCGGTGAAGGTTCGCTGGCGGTCTCAAGGCGCAGCTCTGCCGTGAAGGTGCGACGGGGTGACAGGTGCTCACTTGTTGCACGACGTAGTCCGGCTTCCACGAGGACGGGACGGACGAACGCTTCCACCGAAATCCAGCAGCTGACCGGATTGCCGGGTAGGGCCAGCAGCGGGAGAGGGTCATGTCCGGGAAGTTGCAGGAGCCCGCTGCCTTGGGGGCCGCCAGGTTGCATTGCCACCTTGGAGAAGCTGACTCCGTGGGTTTGCAGAGCGAGTTTGACGACCTCGAAGGCACCGGCGGAAACGCCACCACTGCTGAGAATGAAGTCCGGTTTCAGCGTGGCCACCAGTTCGGTCAGTGTGGCGACGAACTGTTCTGGGTTGTCGTCACTGGGGCGTCTGACCACGGCCTCACACCCGTAGTCAGTCAGCGTGGTCGCTAGCAACGTGGTGTTCGCATCGAAGATCTTCCCGGAACCGGCCAGCTGGGTTGCCGGCACGGTGCCCGGTGCCACGACCTCATCGCCGGTAGAAATCACCAACACTGTCGGCCGAGGATGTGTCGCCTCTAAGGAAGTGACTGACTCGACGGCCACGTCTGTCTCGCCCAGTCCTAGGGCGGCGCACACGCCTAGAAGCCGTGGGGTCAGTCGCTGGCCTGCGGTGGCGATGACCGTTCCGGCTTGCAAGTCGCTGCCTGCGGATCGGATGAAAGTTCCGGGTTGCACCGGGCGGGTGAATCGCACCGAGTCAGGAATACCGTCAGCAAAAGTACTGGGCAGGGCATCCTCGACCGGCACGACGGCGGTGGCACCTTCGGGGACCTGCGCCCCGGTCATGATCGCCGCTGTGGTGCCAGGCTGCAGTGGCTCTGGCCTCAAACCGGCAGCAATAGTTGCGACCACCGGCATTTCGCGGCCGTCTGCACCAGGGACAAGCTCAGCCAAGTCGGCCGCATTGACCGCGTAACCGTCCATCTGGCTGTTATCAAAAAACGGCAGCGAGACCCTCGCGACCACATCTTCGCTCAGCTGCGCCCCGAGCAAGTGCTGCAACGGGGCACGGTGCCCCTGCCTCGAGGCGAGAGTCTTTCCCGTGCCCGATGAATCGAAGGCACGCCGAAGCGCGGGCGCCAACAGGTGGCGGACACGGTTTCGGTATGCATCTACGTCGAGGCGTTCAGTGCTCATGGTCTTCTCTCTGCCTGCGGCTCGTGGCTAGCGCACCAGCGATTTTCCGAGGCTGGCAGCAAGGCGGGTACCCAGCAGAACCACTAGATACAGACTAATCAAGATCAGACTCAAACCGACAGCCAACTGCGGGGTGGAAGAGTTCAGGCTGAGCTCAATCTGCAACGGCAAGGTCCGGGTTACATCGGCTACCGAGCCAGCAAAGGTGATCGTGGCGCCGTACTCCCCCAGGGACCGGGCGAATGCCAGCATTGTCCCGGAGATGATGCCGGGTGCTGCCAGCGGCAATGTAATGTGCCGCAGAATCTGCCAATTACTGGCCCCGGCGTTGGCCGCCGCAAGTTGCAGTTCTTCGTCGACCGAACCCAAGGAGTCCATCGCGGAGACCACAAAGAACGGCATCGCCACGAAACATTGCACTAAGATCACCGCCACCGTGGTGAAGGCGATCTGGATATCGTATTCGGCCAAGAACATACCCACCAGACCGTTTCTGCCCCAAAAGTACAGCAGGCAGATACCGGAGACCACGGGGGAAAGCACCAAGGGGATCATGATGATTCCCCGGGACAATCGGGCCCAGCGCGCTTGAGAACGCACCAGGATGATGGACAGCGGCAGCCCGAACAGGAAACAGATCACGGTCGTGATACCGGAGGTCATCAACGACAATCTCAGCGCCGAGAGCGCCTCGTCGGTGGCGATCAAAGTGGGGATCTCCGGCCATGGGGCACGCACGAACAGTGCGACCAGTGGACCGGCAATCGCGATCAACGTGATGATAGCGGGTACCCACAGCCAGACCGGAAACAAACGGAGGGAGGTCGACTTCGACTTCACCCGTACCATCGGAACGTCCTCCAAAGACTTTTTCATCGCTGGGCCCTACCCCTGACTCGCACCATGATGGCCGAGCCGGTTCCGGTCACGTGGTGTCGTACCAGGTGACCGGAACCGAAACGGCGGTACTGCGTTTTCAGCGGGGGCTTTTGAAGGTGCGGTGAATTAGTTGGCGTCCGGGGAGCCGAAGCCAGCGTCTTCAAAGATGGACTGAGCGGTATCTTCCTTCAGCCATGCTGCGAAGTCCTTGGCCTGTTGGCTGGCATCCGGGGACACCATCAACGGGTAGCCTTGGACCTCCGCACCGGGCAGGGTCACCGCAGTCGTGGTGTCCCTAGCGGTGGCTTGGTCGGTGGCGTACACGAACGCGGCATCGACTTCACCGGCAACAACCTTAGACAGCGTGTTACGGACGTTGTCTTCCTCCGTGGTCGCTTGGAACCCTTCTGGTTTGTTCTTATCCAACCATTTGGCGGTGTTACGTCCGCACGGAACATCGGGGGCGCAAATGGCGACCTTGGCGTTTTCCAGCACGTAGTGCGGATCGGAAGTTGCCTGATCGGAGTCTTGTTTCTCGGCCCAATCGTTACTGACGGCTAGGACAAGGGTGTTGGTAACCACGCGGCCGTCATTTTCGTAGTTGAGGGACTCATCCAGAGTCTTGATGGCGTCCTCATCGGCGGTGATCAGCAGCTGGGCATCTTGGCCTTCATTGATCTGCTGCACCAACTTGGAGGAAGCACCCAAGTTGGTTTTGAGCGCGAAATCTTCGTGCTCTTTCTGGTACTCGGTTTCCAGTTCTTCAATCACATCAGTCAACGATGCGGCAGCGGAAACCGTGATGGCACCTGCCCCATCAGAGCCTGCACCATCTTGGCCGTCGTTTTGACCCGATGGTGATCCGCAGGCGGTCAGTGCCAGCAGCCCGGCAGCACTGAGTGCTGCAAGCCGCGCTAACAGAGTCGTGCGTTGTTGCATTTTCTTATTCCTTTGTAGCCAACCGGGGAAATACGTCCATGTTTAGATCGCCCTCTGTCCGGCGAAATGAGCGGTTGGAAGCCAGCACGCGTTCGCGTCTGGCTCAAGCGCAACACTACCTGTACCAAATCTGGCTCAGCAAGATTACGAACCGGCTAGACTTGGTAGACCTATGGTTACATCTCTCGGTATGCCGTCATTCCGACCACGCTTGGACGTCGACGGCGTTGACCTGACAGCCGGGCTCGTTGATCGGTTTGGACGAGTCGCTACCGACTTGCGCCTATCCCTGATCGATAAATGCAATTTGCGCTGTACCTACTGCATGCCCGCCGAAGGCATGGACTGGCTGCCGAAAAACGAGTTGCTAACCAAGGAAGAAATACTTCGACTCGTCCGCATTGGAGTGGACCAGCTCGGCATCGAAGAACTGCGGCTTACCGGTGGCGAACCCTTGGTCCGCGCCGACTTGGTAGAGATCATCGCCGCGCTACGTGCCGCACACCCCGAGTTACCGATCTCCTTGACGACCAACGGGATCGGTCTCGACGCCAAAGCCGCTCAACTGGCCGCCGCCGGGCTGAGCAGAATCAACATCTCGTTGGACACGCTTCACGAGGAAACGTTCGCCCAATTGACCCGCCGCGACCACCTTCCCCGCGTGTTGGAAGGCATCAAGGCCGCCTACGCCGCCGGGCTGCAGCCGGTCAAGATCAATTCGGTGCTGATGCGTCACATCAATGATGACCACGTAGTTGATCTGGTTTCTTGGGCGCTGGAACACAATTATCAGCTGCGCTTCATCGAACAAATGCCGTTGGACGCCGACCGCGGGTGGACCAAAGAAGGCACCGTCACCGCCGAAGAGATCCGCCAGCAGATTCGTGGCAGCTACACCTTGGTACCGGAGCCGGCCCCACGTGCCGGTGCCCCCGCCGAACGGTATTTGGTTTTCCCGGCGACCGTGACCGAAGAAGAAGCCCTTTGTTGCCCGGAGAAGGCGCTCGGGGTGGTCGGGATTATCGCTTCAGTCACCGAACCGTTCTGTGGCGACTGTAAGCGCACCCGCATCACGGCCGAGGGGCACGTGATGAGTTGCTTGTTCTCCACCACCGAGGTTGATCTGCGTTCGCTGCTCCGCTCCGAGGCCGATGATGAGACCATCGCCAAGACGTGGGCCGCAGCCATGTACGCAAAGCCTCGTGCCCACGGCATGGACCGTACCGGTTTGGGCGAGAAAGATTTTGTTCAACCCGATCGGTCGATGAGCGCCATCGGAGGCTAAAGGAATTCATGACTGAGACCGTAATGCCAGCCGGTGTGCTGGTCCGCTTCTTTGCTGCTGCACAGGCCTCCGCCGGACGCGAGCAGGAACTCATTGCGTGGGAGCAGCTCTCCCCCACCGCAGCCGTGGCCACCCTCGGCGCACTGCAACGGGTGCTCCAGGAACGGTTCCCCGTCTCTGCCAGTGAGCACACCCCCGACTTGGCTTCAGTGTTGACCCACTGCAGCTTTTTGATCAACGGACGCTCCACCAAGGACCCGGCCCAGACCATCACCCCGGGCGTCCAGGTCGATGTGCTGCCACCCTTCGCCGGCGGCTAGGAACCAGCCACAACACATTAACGTCAATGGCCCCCAAACCGCCGGGATCCCGGCTGGCTTGGGGGCCATCAACGTTAGCTTTTGGTCAGCTGTGCTGACCGTGTTTGAGCACTAGTGGTCTTGGTGGATGTGGGCGCGGGAGGAACCGACAATGTCGCCGGCTTTCCACTCGTCCCAGCCCGGCTGGTCGGCCATGAAGGCTTCCACCTCTTCCTTGGTAGCCCGCAGCTTCGGATCGTGCTTCAGGTACCAACGGGTCTCACGGGCAATCAGGCCAGAGAGCACCAGCAGACCGATGAGGTTCGGCAGCGCCATCAGACCGTTCATGATGTCGGAGAAGTTCCAGACCACAGCCAGCGGGGTGGTAGCACCGACGAACACGACCAGCGAGAACAGGACGCGGAACGGCATAACCATCTTCCGGCCGAACAGACGCTCGACGTTGCGCTCACCGTAGTAGGACCAGCCCAGCAGGGTGGAGAACGCGAACAGAACCAAGCCGACGGTCACGATCCACTGACCCCACTCGCCCGGCAACCCGTGCGAGAAGGCCTCGGCGGTCATGGTGCCGGCGAACTCTTCGCCCTTCTCCCAAACACCGGTGGTGATGATGACCAAACCGGTGCAGGTCACCACGATAATGGTGTCGATGAAGGTCTGGGTCATGGAAACCAGACCCTGGCGAACCGGGTGGCTGGTCTGCGCGGCAGCGGCAGCGATAGCGGCCGAACCCATACCGGACTCGTTGGAGAAAATACCGCGAGCCACACCGTACTGGACGGCAATCATGATGACGGAACCGGCGAAACCACCCACGGCCGAGGTACCGGTAAACGCATCAGTGAAGATCTGCGCGAACGCGGCCGGAATACCGTCCAAGTTGATGGCCAGAATCAGCAGGGCGCCGATGACGTAGAAGACGACCATGAACGGCACGAGAGCCGCTGTCACGCGACCAATCGACTTAATACCGCCGACCAGCACTACGAAAGCGCCGACCGTCAGGACCAGACCGGTCACCCATGGGGCGATGCCCATGGTGTTCTCCACGTTGGCGGAGATGGAGTTGGCCTGGGTCATGTTGCCGATACCGAAGCAGGCCAAGAACGCGAAGATCGCGAAGGACACAGCCAGAATCTTACCGATCGGGCCCTTGATGCCCTTTTCGAGGTACAGCTGTGGACCACCGGACTTCTCCCCCGCCTCATCGGTGGCGCGGTAGCGAACACCCAAGAAAGCTTCGGAGTATTTGGATGCCATGCCTAGCAGGCCAGTGACCCACATCCAGAACAGGGCGCCCGGACCACCGATAGCCAACGCGGTGGCGACACCGACGATGTTACCGGTGCCCACGGTGGCGGCCAACGCTGTGGTGAGCGCCTGGAACTGGGAAATGTCACCTTCGGAACCAGCGTCTTTGCGTTTGATGATGCCCAAGGTGAGAGCGGGAAAGAGTTTTGTGAATTGTAGGCCGCCAAGACGAATCGTCAGGTACAACCCTGTACCAAGCAGCAATGGGATGAGGAACCAAGGGCCCCACACAATGGTGCCAATATCACCCAATATAGTTTCAAGTTGTTCCACGGAACGTGTCCTATCCCCTCAGATAAGGAAAGTTGTGATGAATGGGATAAACATATCCGTCAAATGTGACGTAGATCAAGCAGCTACACGCCAGTAACCGGATTAAGACGTCGAAACGTCTAGTTCAGAGTTTTTGTGGAGACTTTTTTGTCCGCACTGCTGGGCACCGACTCCGTGCGTCTGAAAACACACCGGCTGGCTTGCGCCCGCAGCCGGCATCGACAACGTGGCTTGTAGGGGGCTTAAATGCAGCTGTCCCGGGCACCGCATCCATGCAGGGATGCAGGGCCCGGGACAGGCTAACCGACCGTGCTCACGACTGAGGTGAGCAATCGATCAGTGTCAGGACTTAGTTCTCGTCCTCATCGGACTCGTCGTCGCTGTCGTTGTCGACAATGACAGGGACCAGGGAGAGCTTGCCACGGTCATCGATCTTGGAGATTTCGACCTGGATCTTCTGACCCACGTTGACGACGTCTTCGACATCTTCCACGCGCTTGCCGTTGTTGATCTTGCGCAGTTCGGAGATGTGCAGCAGACCGTCCTTGCCCGGGGTCAGGGAGATGAACGCGCCGAAGGTGGTGGTCTTGACCACGGTACCTAGGTAGCGTTCGCCCACTTCTGGGACCTGCGGGTTGGCGATCGCGTTGATGGCGTCGCGTGCAGCTTCTGCGGCGGAGCCTTCGGTTGCGCCGATCAGCACGGTGCCGTCGTCCTCGATGGAGATGTCCGCACCGGTGTCTTCTTGGATCTGGTTGATCATCTTGCCCTTAGGGCCGATGACTTCACCGATCTTGTCCACTGGGATCTTCACGGAGATGATCCGTGGCGCGGTCGGGGCCATCTCATCCGGGGCGTCAATGGCCTCGTTCATGACCGAGAGGATGTGCAGGCGGGCTTCACGAGCCTGCTGCAGTGCGGCTGCCAACACGGCGGCTGGGATGCCGTCGAGTTTGGTATCGAGCTGGATGGCGGTGATGAATTCGGAGGTACCGGCCACCTTGAAGTCCATGTCACCGAAGGCGTCTTCGGCACCGAGGATGTCGGTCAGGGCCGCGTAGCTGGTTTCACCGTTGACTTCGTCGGAGACCAAGCCCATGGCGATACCGGCAACCGAGGCGCGCAGTGGCACACCGGCTTGCAGCAGGGACAGGGTGGAGGCACAGACCGAGCCCATGGAGGTGGAGCCGTTGGAGCCCAGCGCCTCAGAGACCTGGCGGATGGCGTACGGGAACTCTTCACGGGATGGCAGTACCGGCACGATGGCGCGCTCGGCGAGGGCACCGTGGCCGATCTCGCGGCGCTTCGGCGAACCGACACGGCCGGTTTCACCGGTGGAGTACGGCGGGAAGTTGTAGTTGTGCATGTACCGCTTCGTGGTCTCCGGGGAGAGCGAATCGATCTGCTGTTCCATCTTGAGCATGTTCAAGGTGGTTACACCCAGGATCTGGGTTTCACCGCGTTCGAACAAGGCCGAACCGTGGACCCGTGGCAGCACATCCACTTCGGCGGAAAGCTTGCGGATGTCGGCCAGACCGCGACCGTCGATGCGGAACTGGTCGGTGAGGATCCGGCGGCGGATGGTGGACTTGGTCAGAGCCTGGATGGCCTTGGCTACCTCAGAGTCACGCTCCTCGAACTGGGCACCTTCGGCACACAGTTCGTCGAGGACCTCGTTGGCGTAAGCGTTGGCAGCGTCTTCGCGCTCCTGCTTGCCTGCGATGGAGTAGATCTCTTCGATCTTGGCGCCGGCCTTAGCGGAGACAGCCTCGTAGACGTCGTCCTCGAAGTCCTTGAACACTGGGTATTCTTGGACTTCCTTGCCGGCAGCGTCGGCCAGATCAGCCTGCGCTTCGCACAGGGTGCGGATGAACGGTTTGGCAGCTTCCAGGCCTTCGGCGACAACCTCTTCGGTTGGTGCGACGGCGCCCTGTTCCTTGATCAGGGTCCAGGCGTCATCGGTGGCTTCAGCTTCAACCATCATGATGGCGATATCGTCTTCGACGATGCGGCCGGCAACGACCATGTTGAACACGGCGTTCTGCAGCTGGGAGTGGGTTGGGAAGGCCACCCACTGGGACTTGCCGTTCTCGACCATCAGGGCCATGCGGACACCGCCGATGGGGCCGGAGAATGGCAGGCCGGACATCTGGGTGGACAGCGAGGCGGCGTTGATGGCCACCACGTCGTACAGCTCATCCGGGGCCATCGACATGATGGTGACGATGACCTGAACTTCGTTGCGCAGACCGGAGATGAAGGCTGGGCGCAGCGGGCGGTCGATCAGGCGGCAGGCCAGGATGGCGTCGGTGGTTGGACGGCCTTCGCGGCGGAAGAACGAGCCTGGGATGCGGCCGGCTGCGTACATGCGCTCTTCAACATCGACCGTCAGTGGGAAGAAGTCGAAACCTTCGCGTGGCTTGGAGCCTGCGGCGGTGGTGGAGAGCATTGCGGTTTCGTCATCGAGGTAGACCATGACGGCACCGGCGGCTTGCTGGGCCAGGCGACCGGTTTCAAAACGGATGGTGCGCTGACCGTAGCTGCCGTTGTCAATTACGGCTTCAGTAAATTGGGTTCCCTTCAAGAGGTGAACCCTCCTTTCGTGTGTGTCGAACAAGACTTCGGGTAGTCAGTACACTTCTCACCCGGTCTTCGATCGAGACTCACGAACGCGCCCGAGGTACCAGCAGGTTGCAAGGTGACGGGAGTTTCGGAAGTCACTACCGAGGACCGCGAATGAGTGCTCAGTGTACGTTGTGCGGAACTATCTGGTGCGGCGGAACGATGGGCCGCTCGGCACGGGAAGCCGCAGACACGAAGAAGAAAAGTTCGTCAATGAACATTACGTTCCTTAGTTTCTCACATTTGCTGGCGTATCGCTAAAGCCAGCACCGTGTCCCCGCACCGCAAGACTCCTCCCACCCCAGACTAGGGTGCGCGACTCTAGTCTGGGGCGCAGTCCGGAAGGAAGAGTTAGTTGGCGAAGATGACTTTGTTGCGGTCCTGCGGATCGACCTTGACACCTCGAGTGGTCCCGACGGCGTACTTATCGACCATGGTGGCGGGGACCATTTCGCGCTTGCTCACGGAGTAGCTGTCTTCACCGGGCAGACTGACGTCAATGTCGAGCTGGTACCAAGGGTTGCCCGCGGTACGTTCACCGGTGTCGACAGCTGCGGTGATGGTCCCGGTGCCGGGGATGCCGACCTTGTTGATGCGGTTGAGTTCTTCACCGTAGGCTTGCGCGGTGGATTGATCAGCCGCCAGTTTCTCGGGGTTGATGTTTGCGGCGGCGCTAAACGCCTGCTTGACACGATCGAACAGACCCATGGTTTTTTCCTTACATTCGTTCTTTATCGGGTTGTGCCTCAAGGACTACTCGACGAAAGAGAACGCAGTGCATCCCGCAGCTGACCGGATGGCTAACCCGGTCGGCGGCTGTTGCATACGGCGGAGTGTTTAAACGACAACACCGACCCGCCCGTGTGATTCGGGTGGATCGGTGTTGGTAGGCGAAAAGCGAACGCTTAGCGGCGCAGACCCAGACGCTTGATCAGGTCACGGTAGCGTTCAATGTCTTTGGCCTCCAAGTACTGCAGCATGCGACGACGACGACCAACCAGTGCCATCAGGCCACGGCGGGTGTGGTGATCGTGCTTGTGCGACTTGAGGTGTTCAGTCAAGTCGGAGATACGGCGGGACAGAACGGCAACCTGCACCTCTGGGGAACCGGTGTCGCCTTCCTTGGTGGCGTATTCCTTCATGATTTCTTGTTTGATCTTTGGATCAAGAGCCATCTGGCTGAACTCCTTATGAGTTGTACCGCGAACAAAAGAAAAGGTAGCCACCGCGGACTGCAGCTACAAACTTATTTAGTTTACATCCTCGATGCCGGTGGCGGAAATCGCGGCGGTGCGCCGGGCCCGGTAGTAGAACCACCCCAGCGGTCCGAGGACCGGGACCAGCAGTGCCAGAAGTGTCCAGGCCAAGGCCGAGGCGGTGGAGACCAGTTCTTCCTTTATGGCCCGGGAGATAGAGAAGATCGCGGTGATCAGCAGCACCAGACCGACGATGCTGAGCATCGCCAAGGTGATTTCAAGCATGGCTGGTGGTGTCATCGGTTCCTCATCCTCGGGCCGCTAGGCAGGTTGCGGCAGTAGATTGGTGCGCAGGGCACTGCAACGGTACGGCAGATCAATGGTGTCATCATCGCCGAAGCCGGTCTCCTCGCGCAGGTACCAACGGATGTTCTCTTCAACACGTTTTCTAGTGGCGTCCTTGGCTTTCAACCAGTAGGTACGGGTTTGAGCGAGCTGGACGATGCGTTCGATGTCCATGGACTGACTCCAGTAGGTGTGGAACATCTCCGCTGGCCCGTAGTACCCCGGTTGCAGCGGTGGGCGCCACTCAATGCCGTGGACATCTCCAGCGTGCATGATGCGGCTGAGCCGGTGCACCCATGGCTGACTGACATCTAGTTGATTCCAAATCAGACCCAAGCGGGCTTGCGGAACCGAAATGCGGGCCGCTTCTGCGGTGGCGGCCGGGACATCGAACCAGTGCCACGCTTGGGCGGCGACAACGATGTCAGCGCTCCCAGCGGGCAGTCCGGTATCTTCAGCCGCCGCGACACTTGCCTCAAGGTTCTCGTGGTGTCCCAAGTGTGTGCTCAGTGCGCGCAGCATCGGTGCCGAGGGTTCGGTGGCGTGCACGCGGTAGCCCCGCTGCAGCAGCTTCTGCGTCAATTGGCCGGAGCCTGCCCCGAGTTCGACGACTCTACTCTCCTCGGCCGCCTCCGCCTTCGCGGTGTCACCGAGAATGAAGTCCAGCGCATCCTCGGGATAGCTGGGCCGCACCGCGCGGTAACGGTCTGCCCCATCGGTGAACGCCGCCCCGAAGTCGGTGCGTTTGCGCGGTGGAAGCTTTGGTCCGGTGGTGGGGAGTCTGGGTTCGTGAGAGCTGGAGTTGGACATGGCTGTACTAGAGATGGCGCCAGGTTGCCCTGGTGTGGGCTATCCCTGTTGTTCCGGCCGGGGGTGTGCGTCTTCGGCCGTGATGCGGAACGGGGTGGGTTGGCCGACCGGAAGGCGTTGGCCCATATCTTGGGCGAGCACCTCTCGGGTTTTGGCGACGTCGTCGTGCATCTGGGCGATCAGGGCCTCAACACCGCGGTAGGCGACCATGCCGCGCAAGCGTTCGACGAATTCGACGACGACCTCTTGCCCGTAAAGGTTGAAGTCTTCGACCGATTCGGACAACGGCCGGTCAATGACGTGGGACTCCACCGTGCGCTCTACCCCATCGAAGGTCGGGTTGGTGCCAACCGAGATCGCGGCTGGCCAGCGCCGGTCTTCCTCGTCGATGAGCCAGCCGGCGTACACGCCGTCCGCCGGGATCAGCCCAATGGAATCGGCGGAAAGGTTCGCGGTGGGGAAACCCAGTTCCCGGCCACGGGCGGCACCATGGACCACGGTCCCGCGCACGATATGCGGGCGGCCTAGGACCTCGGAGGCCCCAGCGACATCGCCGTCGGCCAACAGTTCCCGAACCCAAGTTGAGGAGCAGCGGCGCAGTTCCCCAAAGTCTTCGATGCCCTGCACCGTGAAGTCATACTTGGCGCCCAGTTCTTCCATGCACGCAAAGTCCCCGGTGTTGCCTTTACCGAAGCGCACGTCGTGCCCGACCACCACGGCGCGGGCCCCCAGCGCGTCCACGATGACGTTCTTGACGAACTCCTCGGCGGTGGCTTGGGCGAATTCGAGTGAATACTTGATGATCAGCAACGCATCGATCCCGGAGTTGCTGAGCCGGGCGATCTTGTCCTCGGCTCCTAAGATCATTTCCGGGGCGCGTTCCGGGGCGTGGATCTGCAATGGGTGCGGATCAAAAGTGATGGCCACGGCCTCGGCGTTGTGCCGCCATCCGGCCCGGACCAGCTGGGTGAGGACTTCTTGGTGTCCACGGTGGACCCCATCGAAATTGCCGATGGTCACGACGGACGGTCCGAAATCGGCCGGGACGTCCTCGAGTCCGTAGAAGATGCGCACAGTGGCAAGTCCTTTGTGTTGCTCATCAAGAGATTTGGGCGGCGGTCACAAGCTTGGTTCTAGCCTAGCAGCAGAGCTTGGGCTGGCTGGATGTGGGGACCGGGCTCAGCGCCGGCGCCGGTGGTAGAACAGCCAGGCCAACCCGATGATGGGTAGCACCAGCGGCACGTACCCGTATCCGGAGCCGAAGTGTGACCACACCGTATCGACCGGGAACAGTTCCGGGTTCAGCTCCGTCATCGCGCCGATGACAAGCACACCGATGAGTTCGAAGATGATCGCAGAGGTGGAGACGAGGTAGGCCTTCGGGCCGGTCTTGGCCAGCGAGATGGTCGCGACAATGTACACCACGGCCGCCAGTGCCGAGAGCAGGTAGGCCAGCGGCGCGCGGTCGAAGTCGACGTACATTTGGTAGCCCGCCCGGGCGGTGGCCGAGAGCGCGAAGACCCCGTAAATCGCGACGATGATCCGGCCCAGACCGTGGTTTCGGGCCGGCGGCTCCGTCCCTTCGCTGGCATGGTCCGGGTCGGTTGGGGTGTTCGCTGCTGCGGTGTTGGCTGGTTGGGCGGTGGACACGCTGCGGACTCTTTCTAGCTGGTTTTTCTTGAGTGGGTTTAGAGGTTGAACATGGTGTTGGCCCCGACGTACCAGAGCACGTTCATGCGCCAGATCATGATCCAGATGGTGATCGCGACCGCGGCCATGATCAGGTTCGACCACCGGGTCTTATCCGTCACGGCCCAGAAGAACGCGATCGGCGGGATGATGATGGCGGTGAGGAAGTAGCCCCAGAACTCAAGACCGGGACCGGCCATGGTGTGACCTTGGGCGAGCATCAGGCCGTGGCCGATGCCGAAGACGATCAGGAACAGTTCCACGAGGGCCAGGCCGATGATGGACGAGTCAGCCGCGTGCCGGACCCTGATGGTGGCGATGATGCCGGCGATGGCCGCCGCCGCGCAGACCAGGCTTGCGGCGATCATGTATCCGTCGAAGGTCACTGCTGTAGCTCCTGCGGGTTGAGGAAGACAAGTTCTGGTTTGGCCACTGGGTTGCCGTCTCGGTCGGTCTTGTCGCTGATCAACGCAACGGCTTGACCGGATGGACTCTGCGCCAGCGTCAGCTCGGTGGCCTCGTCCCCGGAGGCGGTTGGTGCTAGGAAGCGGCCGTGGCACAGTTCAAGGGCCTCGGCGTCGGTGACGCGCCTGATCGGGAAGAGTTCGGCGACAGCGCTATCTAAGGCCATCATGGTGAAGTCCTCGGTGAGCTCGTCGATGGTGGCGGCCGCCTCGATCCGGTAGGGGCCAATGGCTGTGCGGCGCAGCGCGGTCAGGTGGCCCCCGGTGTTCAGCAACTCACCTAAGTCACGGGCCAGCGCCCGGATGTAGGTGCCGGAGGAGCAGGTGACGGTGACATCGAGGTCCTGGATGCGGCCGCCATCGTGCCGGGTGAGCCGGTGAATCGAGAAATCGTGGATGTGTACCCGGCGGGCCTGTAACTGGACCTGTTCGCCGGCACGGATGCGCGCGTAGGCGCGCTTGCCATCGACTTTGATGGCCGAGACCGAGCTGGGCACCTGATCGATCGCGCCGGTCAGGGACGCGATGGCGGTGCCGATCATGTCTTCGGTCACCGCGTTGGCGAAGCGGGTTTGGGTGATCTCCCCGTCGGCGTCGTCGGTGTCGGTGTTTTGGCCCAACCGGATGGTTGCGGTGTAGGTCTTGTCCGCTCCGACCAGATAGGTCAGCAGCTTGGTGGCCTTGTTGACACCGACCAGCAGCAACCCGGTCGCCATGGGGTCGAGGGTGCCTGCGTGGCCGACTTTGCGGGTTCCGGCGAGTCGTCGGATCTTGCCGACGACGTCGTGGCTGGTCCAGCCTGCGGGCTTATCAACCAAGACCAGCCCGGCCGCAGAAGCGGCCGGGCTGGCTGGTTGGTGTTTGCTGTTAGCGGTCATCGCCTGCGGTTTCGTCCCGCGACTCGACCTTGTACGGGTCGGCTTCACCGGCGTATTGGGCGTTGGCCCGTTCGGCGGCGAGTTTGGCGTCCCGTTCCTTGGTTTCCCGGAGCAGATCTTCCAGTGCGGAGGCTGCCTGCGGGATCTCGTCGTGGACGAATTCCAAGGTGGGGGTCAACCGGGTGGTGAGGTTGCGGCCGACTTCACGGCGCAACACGCCACGGTTGGCGTACAGGACTTCGGCGACCTGTTTCTGGGTCTCCTCGTCGCCGAGGATGGTGTAGAAAATGGTCGCGTGCTGTAGGTCGTTGGTGACGCGGGCGTCGGTGACGGTGATGGCGGTGGCCCGCTCATCTTTCACTTCTTTGCGCAGTGCCTCGGCGACAAGCACCTTGATGCGTTGTGCCAGGCGGGCGGCGCGTGCTGGATCTGCCATGTGCCGTTGTCTCCTTCATCCAATAATCGGTGGTGGCTTGGCTGACGCGTCCGATGGCGCACCGGGAAGTTCCGGTGCGCCATCGTGATACGTGCTGTGTTGGATTAGCTGCGTGGCTTCTCGCGCATCTCGAAGTTTTCGATGATGTCGCCTTCGCGGATGTCGTTGAAGGAGCCCAGGCCGATACCACATTCGAAGCCCTCGCGGACCTCGGTGGCGTCGTCCTTGAAGCGGCGCAGCGAGTTGATGCTCAGGTTGTCGGCAACGACGGCGCCGTCGCGGACCAGGCGGGCTGCGGCGTTGCGCTTCATCAGCCCGTCGCGGACCATACAACCGGCGATGTTGCCGAACTTGGAAGAGCGGAACACTTCGCGGATCTCCGCGGAGCCGAGGATGACTTCCTCGTATTCCGGCTTGAGCATGCCCTTGAGCGCGGCTTCGATGTCATCGATGGCCGAGTAGATCACCGAGTAGAAGCGCATGTCGACACCTTCGGCGTCGGCCAATTCTGCCACGCGCTCGGCGGGGCGGACGTTGAAGCCGATGATGATGGCGTTGTCGACGGTAGCCAGGTTGACGTCGTTCTGGGTGATCGCGCCAACACCGCGGTGAATGACCCGCAGCTGGACTTCCTCGCCGACCTCGATCTTCATCAGGGAGTCTTCCAGGGCCTCTACGGCACCGGAGACGTCGCCCTTGATGATGAGGTTGAGCGTGTCGATCTTGCCCTCGGCAACAGCCTGGTCGAACTCTTCCAGGGTGATGCGCTTGCGACGCTTGGCCAGGATGGCGTTGCGTTCGGCGGCTTCACGCTTCTCCGCGATCTGACGGGCGGTGCGCTCGTCTTCGGTCACGATGAAGGAGTCACCGGCGCTTGGCACATTGGACAGACCCAGTACCTGGACCGGACGCGATGGCAGTGCCTGCTCAACCGTGTTGCCGTGCTCGTCGAACATGGCGCGGACACGACCGTGGGCGGTACCACAGACGATGGTGTCACCGATGTTGAGGGTACCGGACTGGACCAGGACGGTTGCGACCGCACCACGGCCCTTATCTAGGTGCGCTTCAATCGCGACACCGCGGGCTTCCTTATCAGGGTTGGCTTCCAGTTCCAGGGCCGCGTCTGCGGTGAGCAGGACGGCCTCGAGCAGCTGGTCGATGTTGAGGTTGTTGCGGGCGGAAACGTCCACGAACATGACATCGCCACCGTACTCTTCTGGGATCAGACCGTATTCGGTGAGCTGACCGCGGATCTTGTCCGGGGAAGCTTCTTCCTTATCGATCTTGTTCACCGCGACCACGATCGGCACGCCGGCAGCCTTGGAGTGGTTCAACGCCTCCACGGTCTGCGGCATAACACCGTCGTCGGCAGCGACCACGAGTACCGCGATGTCGGTGACCTGGGCACCGCGGGCACGCATGGCGGTGAACGCCTCGTGACCCGGGGTATCGATGAAGGTCAGTTTGCGCTCTTCATCCTCATGGTCAACCTTGATCTGGTAGGCACCGATGTGCTGGGTAATACCACCGGCTTCGCCTTCGCCGACGTTGGTGCGTCGGATGGCGTCCAGCAGGCGGGTCTTACCGTGGTCAACGTGACCCATGACGGTGACCACTGGTGGGCGTGGCTGCAGATCTTCTGGATCTTCGTCGGCCTCTTCGGCATCCAAGTCGATGTCGAAGGACTCTAGGATCTCGCGGTCTTCATCTTCTGGGGAGACAATCTCGACCTTGTAGCCGATCTCTTCGCCCAGCAGCTGGAAGGTTTCCTCGTCCACGGACTGGTTGGCGGTCGCCATTTCACCGAGGTGGAACAGCACCGTGACCAGTGCGGCCGGGTCAGCCTTAATCTTTTCGGCAAAGTCCGCGATGGAGGAGCCGCGGCGCAAACGCACGACGGTGTCGCCATCGCCCTTCGGAACCTTCACGCCACCGATGACCGGTGCCTGTTGCTGTTCTAGTTCCTGACGCTTCTGACGCTTGGACTTGCCGCGCTTACGGCCACCGCCGCGACCGAACGCGCCACCTGGTGCGTGCGCGCCACGACCACGGCCGCCGGGACCACCGGAGCCGCCACCGGGGCGACCGCGGCCGCCGCCGCGGCCTGCTGGGGCCGGTGCAGCTGGCGCGGTGGAACCGGCCATGATGGATGGCTTTGGGCCACCGGGACGCGGTGCGCCGCCTGGCCGGGGTGCGCCGGAACGCTGGCCGCCGGTGCCTGGGGCGCCACCTGGACGCGGTGCGCCGGGACGTGGTGCCCCTGGGCGTGGGCCACCGGGACGTGGACCGCCCGGACGAGGACCACCGGAACGCTCACCCTGGGTACGCATGCCCTGCTGGGACGCGAAGGGGTTGTTGCCTGGGCGTGGTGCCGAAGGGCGTGGGCCACCGGGGCGCGGACCGCCCGGACGCGGACCACCGGAACGCTCACCCTGAGTGCGCATCCCCTGCTGGGAGGCAAACGGGTTGTTGCCCGGGCGTGGGGCGCCCGGCTTGGGGGCGCCGCCTGGCTTCGGTGCGGCCGATGGCTTGGCGCCAGGGCGTGGAGTCTCTGGTTTTGCTGCTGCCGGTGATGGGGCCGCCGGGGTTGGGCCCGGGGCAGCCTTCTTAGCGGCCGGTGCAGCCGGGGTGGCTTTGCTGGTTTCAGCGGCAGCTTCCTTGGCTGGCTCGTCCTTCTTCGCGGCAGCCTTTGGTGTAGCTTTCGGGCCGGTTGGACGTGGGCCGGCTGGTTTTGGACCGGAGCTGGACTTCGCGGTCTTGGCACCGGCGTCAGCTGACTTGGTGTCGGCAGGTGGCTCGCCGAACTTGGTCTTGTACTTCTTCACGACCGGAGGTTCGATGGTCGAGGAAGCGGAGCGAACGAATTCGCCGATTTCTTCTAGTTTGGCAATGACCTCTTTGGAGGGGATTTTGTATTGCTTGGCTAGTTCGTGGACACGGATCTTGGCCACTATTCTCCTTTTTCTGATCCGCGCCGCACTAAAAGTCTTGAAAGTCTAAGAGTGTGTCACGGACCGGTTTGACGTTGACTGTCGCGTGGGTGAGCACAGGTGATGGTTCATCGTTGCGTACTCATCGTTGGCTCGTCATCGGGTTTCCATCAGATCTTTGACCCGCTTTCATGTTGGTCTCGGACATTTTCGGTTGCGCTGCAAGCGATCGTGAACTCCGCAGCCAAGGCTGTGGTGTCCACTTGGCCTCGAAAAGCTCGGGCGAAGCCGCGGCTTTTCAAGGCGCGTTGGAAGCAGTCCTGGTTCGGATGCAACCATGCTCCACGTCCGCCGGCTCGCGCACCGGTATCCACGTGAACCGATGGGGTGTCGGTTCCGGAAACGGCACGCACATGCAGGCGGATCAGGGCAACCTGGTCATCACTGTGGCGGCAGCCAATACACATCCGTTGCGGTTGGTGGGGAGCTTTGTCGGTGTGAGACACCAGCGCTAACGCACCTTCCGAATCGGGATATTAAATGATGACCGTCTATCATTCTAGCGCATTATGCGCTAGGGGCTTGGCCATCGGGCAGGATATCGATACGCCAACCGGTCAGCTTGGCCGCCAACCGGGCGTTCTGTCCTTCCTTGCCGATGGCGAGGGAGAGCTGCAACTCTGGGACTGTCACCCGGGCGGCCCGAGCGTTCTCATCGACAATCGTCACGGAGGTCACCTTTGCCGGGGAGAGCGCGTTGGCGATGAACTCGGCCGGGTCCTCGGAATAGTCGACGATGTCGATCTTTTCCTCGTTCAACTCCTCCATCACGGCGCGCACACGGGCACCCATTGGACCGATGCAGGCACCCTTCGGGTTGATGCCAGCCTTGGTCGCGGCCACCGCCATCTTGGTGCGGTAGCCGGCCTCGCGGGCCAGTTCTTTGATCTCGACCGTGCCATCGGCGATCTCCGGCACTTCCAATTCAAAGAGTTTGTGCACCAGCCCCGGGTGGGAGCGGGACAGCGTGATCGACGGACCTTTTAGACCTTTTTGGACCGTCACCACGTAGGCCCGCAGGCGTGTTCCGTGCCGGTAGCGTTCGGTGGGGACCTGTTCCGGTGGCGGCAGCACGGCCTCAACCGTGCCCAAGTCCACCTGGATCATGTGCGGGTTCTTGCCCTGCTGGATGGTCCCGGACACGAGTTCGCCTTCTTTACCGCGGAACTCGCCAAGGATTTGATCGTCCTCGATGTCCCGCAGATGCTGCAGGATGATGGCCCGTGCGGTAGAGGTGGCGATGCGACCGAAGTCTTTCGGGGTGTCATCGAATTCCCCGATGGACTCACCATCCTCGTCCAGCTCTGGCGCCCAAATCGTGACAAGCCCGCTGGTGCGGTCCAGTTCGGCACGAGAATTATCGATCGCGCCGGGCGACTTGTAGTAGGCGTGCAGCAGGGCCTGCTCGATGGTGGGGACAAGTTTGTCGAGAGTGATGTTGTGTTCGCGCTCCAGCATTCGCAGTGCGCTCATGTCGATGTGCATGGGAAACCTTACTCTCCGCTCCCCTGCCGTGGTTTTTAGTGGCACGACGGGGAGTATTCAATTTGATGGGATTAGCTAAATTTTGTCGGGTTTAAGCGTACCGCTATTCGGCGGCAGAAAACTCCACTTGGACTTTCGCTTTTGCGATCTGGTCGTAGGCTAGGGTGGTTTCCGGCCCGGTTTTGGCTTTCATGCCCTTCTTCGGGGGCGGCAGTTGCTCGGCGACCATCACGGTTTGTTCGTCCGCGGAGATCAACCGGTACTGCTTCTTTTGGCCATCGACCGTGGTGATCGCCACCAGCCGGCCGATGTTGCGCCGGTAGTGTCGCGGTTCGGTCAGCGGGCGCGAAACCCCGCGGGAGGAGACTTCCAACTCGTAGGGGTTCTGGTCGTCCCATTGGGCGTCGAGGGCGGCCGAGAGTGCGTGTGTCAGCTCGGCGATGGTGTCCAGATCCACTTGGTCGGTGCCGGTCTCTTTGTCCACGACGACCGAGAGGGTCCGTGCGTTGCCGTGCTGGCGCAGGGCCACCTCTTCGGTGATGAGCCGGAATTCGGACACGACGGTGTTAATGATGTTTTCGAGCTGCTGCATGTCTCTAGCCTATCCAAGCAGGCGGTGCCTGCACATCCTAGAAAAATCGCTCCGCCATCACGTCCCAGCCCAGACGCAGGATGAGCGCGAAAACCACGATGAGGAAGACGATGCGGATGAACCCGGATCCTTTGGCGATCGCCATCCGGGCACCCAGGTAGCCACCCACCATGTTCGCCAGCCCCAGCAGCAACCCGACCAGGAGCAACAAGTGCCCGGTGATAAAGAAGTAGATCAGGGCCCCGATGTTGGTGAACATGTTCACGATCTTGGCTTGGGCGCTGGCCGCCAAAAAGTTGTAACCCAGAATCGTGACAATCCCGATGATCAAGAAGGTTCCCGTACCCGGGCCCAGCACCCCGTCGTAGAAGCCCACCACCGCACCGATGGCGACTGCTAGCAGGTAGTGTTGCCGGCCACTGTGGCGCAGCTGGGTTGCTTGACCCAACTGCGGTCGGGCCGCGGTGAAGGTCGCAACCGCTATCAGGGCAACGACGATTATCGGTTTGATGACTTGCCCCGGCAAGATGGTGGCGATGATGGCCCCGCCGAAACTGGCGGCCAACGCTGTGGCCGCCATCGGCAGGACCGTTTTCAGATCCGGTTGGGTGCGCCGATAGTAGGTGATGGCGCTGGTGGTCGTGCCGAACACCGACCCCATCTTGTTGGTGGCCAGCGCCTGAATCGGCGTGATGCCTGGTACCAGCAGTAGGGCGGGCAATTGCAGCAGCCCGCCACCACCGACGACGGCGTCAATCCAGCCGGCGCAAAAACCGATGCCGATGATGGCTAGGACGGTCAGCCACGTGAGTTCAACGGAGCCAACCAAGTTGGCTGTATCCACCATCGACGGCGCCTTGGTCTAACTTAGCCCTGGTTGACCAGTTCGGTCACGGAGGCCACAGCCTCGGCGACCGGGACGTTCACGGCTTCACCGGTGGCCCGGTTTTTGATCTCAACCTCGCCGTTAGCCAAGCCGCGGCCCACCACCAGAATGACCGGCACACCGATGAGTTCGGCGTCGGAGAACTTCACGCCCGGGGAGACCTTTTTACGGTCGTCGTACAGCACCTCGATGCCGGCGGCTTCCAACTCGTTGGTGAGCTGCTCAGCGGTATCGAAGACCTCTTCGCCCTTACCGGTGGCCACCACGTGCACGTTGTACGGGGCAACGGCCTGCGGCCAGCACAGGCCCTTGTCGTCGTGGTTGGCCTGAGCCAATGCGGCCACGGCGCGGGTGACACCCACACCGTAGGAGCCCATGGTCACCACGGTGGCTTTGCCGTTCTGGTCCAGCACCTTCAAGTCCAGCGCCTCGGCGTATTTGCGGCCGAGCTGGAAGATGTGGCCCATCTCGATGCCGCGGCGCGTGGTCAGCGGGCCGGAACCATCCGGTGCCGGATCTCCGTCGCGCACCGCGGTGCATTCGATGGTGTCGTCGAACGTGAAGTCACGCTCGGCGACCAAGTTGTACACGTGGGTGTCAGCCTTGTTGGCACCGGCAACCCAGCGGCTGCCCGGAACCACGCGCGGATCCACCAGATACCGCAGACCGGTGCTGGACTCCAACCCAAAGAACGGGGCGTTCTTGTCCGTGCCCGGGCCCATGAAACCGGGCACCAGACCGGGCACCTTGGCCAATTGCTCATCGGTGGCCGGTTCAATGATCAGCTCACCGGGGATATCCATAATCGTTCCGAGGTTGGCCTCGATACGCTTCATGTCCACGTCCCGGTCTCCAGGCAGCGCAAGCACCACCAATTCGGTCTCACCGGTTGGCGCGGTGACCGAGAGCACTAGGTGCTTCAGGGTTTCTGCCGGGTCGATCTTCCGGCCCAGTTCCGCGCTGAGGTGCTCGTTGGTGTAGTCCACTAGCAGGCCGATGGTCTTGGTTCCCGGGGTGGCCAGCTCGACGGGGGCTGGTGCGTCATCGTACGGCTGGGCCGGCGGGACCACCGTCGCCACCGCCTCCACGTTCGCGGCGAACCCGCCCGGGGACACCACGAACGTGTCCTCGCCGATGTCGCACGGGTTCAGGAATTCTTCCGACTTGGATCCGCCCATCGCGCCGGCGGTTGCCTGTACGGGCACCACCTCGAGGCCGAGCCGTTCAAAAATCTTCAGGTAGGCTGCCCGCTGCGCTTGGTAGGCCTCTTCCAGACCCTCATCGTCAATGTTGAAGGAGTAGGCGTCCTTCATGATGAATTCCCGTACCCGCAGCAGGCCAGCCCGGGGCCGGGCCTCGTCGCGGTACTTGGTCTGGATTTGGTACAGCATCAGCGGCAGGTCCTTGTACGAGGAGTACAAGTCCTTCACCAACAGGGTGAACATCTCCTCGTGGGTGGGGGCCAGCAGGTAGTCGGCTTCTTTGCGGTCCTGCAACCGGAAGATCCCCTCGCCGTATTCTTCCCAACGCCCGGTCGCCTCGTAAGGCTCCTTGGGTAGCAGGGCCGGGAAGTGGACCTCTTGGCCGCCGATGGCGTTCATCTCTTCCCGGACAATCTGCTCCACCTTGCCCAGCACCTTCAACCCCAGCGGCAGCCACGAGTAGATGCCCGGCGCGGCCCGGCGGATGTAGCCGGCACGGATTAGCAGCTTATGGCTGGCGACGTCGGCATCGTGTGGATCTTCACGCAGGGTGCGCACAAACAGTGTGGAGAGGCGATCGGCCACGAATTTTGGTCCTTACTAATCAAACAAGTGCTCGAATGTGGGGTTCGCGCGAGTCTTGGACACCGGTGTCCAGCAAGCGCGCTTCCTCAACCATCCTAAAGCACGCGGTCAACCCCTTAGAACAGCACCGTTGCGAAGGCACCGATCTGTTCGAAGCCCACGTGTTCGTAGACCCGCCGTGCCGGGGTGTTGTAGTCGTTGACGTAGAGCGAAACGTGGGTGGATAGGCCCAGCCCGTACTCGACGACGGCGGCCATCCCGCCCCGGGCGACCCCCTTGCCGCGCAGGTGTGGCGGAACCCAGACACCTTGTACTTGGGCACATTCGGCTGTGACAGTGCCCAAGTCGGCTTTGAAGTTCAGCCGGTCTTGGTCGTCGAAACCGATCAGGGTGTGGCCGTGCCGGATGAGCTGCTTGACCCGCTCTTGGTAGGAGTTGTCCCCGTTGATGAAGGGGGAAAAGCCGAGCTCTTCCCGGAACATGGCCGCCGAGGCCGGCAACACCAAACCGAACTCGTCAGTCCTAGCCGTCCTGACCTGCGGGCTGGGTGGCACGGTCGTGGCTGGGGCGCTGATCGCCATCAGCGGCTGGTTGTGGCGAACCCCGAAGGCGTTTTGGCGGCCGGAATGCAGCTGGGACCAGATCCCATGCACCGCCTTCGCCGGCCCGAACACGGAGGCGAAGAGCCGACCCAGATTCCGGGCCACAGCACCGAAGAGAGCGCCGATCTCCATCGTGGTGTTCGTGGGCACCACGTTCGCGCCCAACCAGCAGGCGGCGCTGAGCTGATCGTTCTGGAAGTACCCGAGGAAAAAACCGCCGGCCTTGTGCGGGCCAATACCGTCGTTAAGTTGGTCTCGTAAGAAGACGTGATGAATCGGCTCGGTGTTGACCAGAGCTAGCAGTTCCGCCTCGTCGGCGGCCCCGAGGATGCGCAGGCCGGGTTCGTTGACCGCGGCCAGCGCCCGTTTAGCTGACGGTAACCACGGGAGGTGCTGAGGCAGAATTCTCATCCGGGTTCTCCCCCATCTCATCGGCGATGCGGTTAGCCTCAGCCAGCAGAGTTTCTACAATGAGTTCTTCCGGCACGGTCTTGATGACCTCGCCCTTGACGAAGATCTGTCCCTTGCCGTTTCCGGAGGCCACGCCGAGATCGGCCTCGCGTGCTTCACCCGGACCGTTGACGATGCAGCCCATGACGGCCACCCGCAGCGGCACGGTCAGGTGCTTCAGCCCTTCGGTGACCTCGTCGGCGAGGGTGTAAACATCCACCTGGGCACGGCCACAGGATGGGCAGGAGACGATCTCAAGTTTGCGTGGCCGCAGATTCAACGACTGCAGGATCTGAGTACCGACCTTGATCTCCTCCACCGGCGGGGCGGACAGGGAGACCCGGATGGTGTCGCCGATGCCCTTGGCCAGCAGCGCCCCGAAGGCGGTCGCGGACTTGATGGTGCCTTGGAAGGCCGGACCCGCCTCGGTCACACCCAAGTGCAGCGGCCAGTCACCGCGCTCGGCGAGCATCTCGTAAGCTTTCACCATCACGACCGGGTCATGGTGTTTGACGGAGATCTTGAAGTCGTGGAAGTCGTGTTCCTCAAAGAGGGACGCCTCCCACACCGCGGATTCCACGAGGGCCTCGGCGGTGGGCTTGCCGTACTTATCCAGCAGGCGCTTATCCAGCGAACCGGCGTTCACACCGATCCGAATGGAGACCCCGGCATCGGCGGCGGCCTTGGAGATCTCTTTCACCTGATCATCGAATTTACGGATGTTGCCCGGGTTGACCCGCACCGCGGCACAGCCGGCATCGATGGCGGCGTACACGTAGCGGGGCTGGAAGTGGATGTCCGCGATCACCGGGATCGGGGACTTCTTCGCGATGATAGGCAGCGCCTCAGCATCGTCGGCCGAGGGGCACGCAACCCGGACGATATCACAACCGGCGGTCGCCAATTCGGCGATCTGCTGCAGGGTTGCGTTGATGTCCGTGGTCGGAGTGGTGGTCATGGACTGGATAGAAATCGGTGAATCCGAACCGACGCCTACGGACCCGACCTTGATCTGGCGGGTTTTGCGGCGCGGAGCCAAGACCGGTGGGGGTGGTGCTGGCATGCCGAGGTTGACGGTGGACACTCAATTCCTCCTAGAGAAGACCAAAGTGGGAGAACCAAAGTAGGTCGGTATCAATCTTAACACCTAACCGCGGCGGACTTTGCCGGCCTACGTGCGGACTCACCGGGTGGAGATGATCCCCAGACGTTGTCCGATGGCGATGGCTTGGGCCCGGTTGACAGCCCCAAGTTTGCGGTAGATGTGGGCCAAATGGGTTTTCACGGTGGCCTCGGAAATGAACAGCTTGGCCCCGATTTGCTTGTTGGTGTACCCGAACTCCAGCTCCCCCAGAATCTGTTTTTCCCGCTCAGACAACTCATCCGGGTCCGGCTGGGCGTTGAGCCGGGCAGCCACCTCCGGGGCTAAGACCTTTTCCCCGGCGACGGCGGCTAACACGGCGTCACACAGATCGGTGAAGCTCGCGTCCTTGAGCAGGTAACCGGCCGCACCGGCCGCGAGCGCGGCGGAGATGTCCGCATCGGTGTCATACGTGGTGAGGATCAGCACCGGCAGCTGCGGGTATTTCTTGCGTAACTGGGTGGTGGCCTGCACCCCGTCCATCCCGCCGGGCATCTGCAGGTCCATCAACACGACGTCGAAGGGCTCCCCCAGAGCGTGGTGCCGGTCCACGCTGGCCAGCGCCGCGCCCCCGTCGGCGGCTTCATCGGCGACCACGAAGCCCGGGTGTTGGGCGAACATGGCTGTCAGTCCGGCCCGCACCACGGGGTGATCATCGACCAGCAGCAGCCGCAGTTGTTGGGTGGGTTCGGTACTCGTGTCGGCGCTCATGGGCGTGGCCTTTCGGACTCGAAACGTTCAGGGGCGGTGCCGCCCCGCGGCAGCGCAACTGCCACCACGGTCCCGGCGTCGGGGGCTGATTCGATGGTGACGGTGCCGCCGGCCTCCGCCACCCGCTCCTGCAATGCTCGGGTGCCATAACCGGTGGGGGTATCCGCAGCCATCCCCACCCCGTCGTCATAGATATCCACCGTGATCTCGCTGGGATGAAACCCGAGGGTGAGCACGGCGGTGGAGGCGGAGGCATGTTGGACCACGTTGGCCAAACTGGCCTGGCTGACGCGTCGGATCAGTTGCTGTTGTTCCGCAGAGACTTGATATGGGTCGCCGTCGATGACGAAGCGGCAGTGCAACCCAGCACTGCGCCGGTGCGGGTCCGGCAGCTGGGTGGTCTGTGCGCAGAGCCGGTCCAGTTCGGCCAGCAGCGTGTCGATGTCGGCATCGGTCTGATCTAGGTCTGCGATGAGGTTCCTGGCCTCGTTCAGGTTGGTGTCGGCCGTTTCTTCAATCAGGCTCAGCAGCCTGTCCGATTCCTGCTGGGCAGAGCTGTTTCTCAGTGCGCGGGCGCACAACACGATGGAGGAAAAGCCTTGGGCGAGGGTGTCGTGAATGTCCCGGGCGAGGCGCTCTCTCTCGGCTAACCGGCCGGCAGCCCGCTGGCTGCGCGCCAATTCGGCTTGCGTGCGGCGCAACTCATCCAGTGCGGCCTGCTGGGCCTGCATCTGGGCGTAGAGGGCCCGGTAAATGAGCCAGATGATGATCGCCACCGCGGCGCCGATCCCGGGCCCCACGATCTGGGCGGGACTATACGGAACGCGGTGCAGAGCCGGGGCCATGGCCACCACCACCGCAGAGAACACCACGAGCCCGTAGCTGATCCACCGGTAGCGTTGCAGCACGTGTAGCTGCAAAAAATACAGGGGAAAGGCCACCCAAGCGAAGTCCGGATGGTGCAGCACCAGTCCCACCCATAGCAGCATGACCAGCACCAGCCACAGCACTGAGCCCGGCGCGGAAACAAAACTACGCAGGGAGGCGCTTTTCAGGGTGCCAGTCGCGAAACGATGCTCAATCAACGTCCCGAACAGATACACCCCGGCCAACAGCATACCGGTGATCCAGCCAACCCACAGGCTACCGGTGGAGAGGGACTCATCCACGCTGATCCGCAGTAGGCCCAACCCCAGTAGCGCCGCGAACAACACGTGCAGGGAAACCCGCAGGAAGGTCAGAACCGCCGTGATGTCCTCCGCTTGGCCCACACCACGCGTAGGCTCGGCAGGCTCTTTGGCTACCACCTCAGCGTTCATCACAACCCTCCCCTATCCATTCTGCAAGCGTGGGCGTAACTTAGAACAGCTTTACCGGGTTAATGACATCGGCCAGAATCAATGTGATACCCATCAGGGTCAGCAACCCAAAGGCCACATAGGTCAGGGGCAACAACTTGGCCGCGTCGAAGGGCCCCGGGTCTTTCTTGCCGAAGAATTTGGCCACCCGGCGGCGCAGACCCTCCCAGAGCGCACCGACAATGTGCCCACCGTCTAGGGGCAGCAGCGGGATCATGTTGAACACGAACAGGGCCACATTCAGCCCGCCCGTCAGGGACAACAGCGAGGCTACCCGGTCGGATAAGGTGACCTCTTCTAGGGCGGAGATTTCCCCGGCAATCCGCCCCACTCCCACGATGGAGATCGGCCCGTTCGGGTCTCGTTCCTCCCCAGCCAATGTCGTGTTGACGGTGTGGATGAGCATTTGTGGCAAGACCACGATGATGGAGGCGACGGCGCCAATCTGCTGGCCGACCATGGGGATCGCCTCGGTCGGTGCGGCAGTGGCGTGTTCGGTCTGGGAGACGATGCCGATGAAGCCCACCTCACCGGTCTGCACGGAGCCGTCCCACTTCCGTTTCGGTGCACCGAACGCATTTGTCAGTGCCCGTTCGGTGGCGATGGGTTCGATGGTGGTCTCGTGTTGCTCACCGTCACGGATGTATTCGATGGAGTTTCGAGTACCGGCCGTAGTGGTGATGGCCGCCGTCAGCTCGTCCCACGAGTTCACCCCTGCGCCGTTGTAGGCCACGATCTTATCTCCGGCCCGCAGCCCGGCCTTCGCCGCAGGAGCAGCAGGATCCTCGGGGCCACACTCGGTCCCGGCCGCATCCTGTGCTTGCACGCATTCGCTCACGGCCTGCACGGTGGTGCTGGGCCGGCTCACCCCGACGGTGCTGACCAAGATCCCCAGGATCACCACGGCAATCACCAAGTTCATGACCGGTCCGCCCAGCATGATCAGAAGCCGTTTCCACACCGGGAGTTTGTAGAACACCCGGTTCTCATCGCCGGGGCCAATTTCTTCGTGCGCTTGGGCTCGGGCGTCGTAGGCCAGCTGGCGGAACATTCCTCCGGAGCGGCCGCTTCCATGCTGCACCAGTTCGGGGGCGTGACGTTGCCCATCGTCGTACCGGCTCACGGTCACCGGGGCCGCCGGCCCGGGCTCATCCGGTGACGCATGCGCCTGGTCCGGATCGGTTTGGGCGGGTTTTTGTTCCGGGTTTGGCGGGTACATGCCGATCATGGCGATGAAGCCGCCCAGCGGGATGGCTTTGATACCGTATTCGGTCTCCCCCTTCTTCCGGGAGAACAGCGTCGGCCCAAAACCGATCATGAATTTGGGGACCCGCACCCTGAAGAGTTTGGCAAAGAGCAGATGCCCCACTTCGTGCAGCCCAATGGACAGCGCGATCATGACGACCATAAAGAGGATCCCGAGGATAAACCACACGATGTTAGTTCTGCTTCCCTACGTTGAGTGAGGTGGTGAGCTGGTCAGGGTTGCTGGGTTGGCCCATCAGCGTCCGGCAGGCGGTGCGCGCCCAGCGCTCAGCGGCCAGCACATCATCGAGGCTGACCCGTTCGGCTGGCACCCCGTCGTGCTGTTCAACAACCCGGGTTACCGTAGCAACGATTTCTGGGAACTTGATCAACCCGTCATGGAAGGCATGCACCGCCTCCTCGTTGGCCGCGTTGTAGACCGCCATGTGCGTGGCCGAGGACGCCGCGGCCTGCCTAGCCAGCGTGATAGCGGGGAACGTCTGATGATCCACCGGTTCAAAGTGCCAGTTCATCGACTCGGCAAAACTCAGCGGGGACACCGCGGCGGGGATGCGTTCAGGCCAACCGATCCCCAACGCGATCGGCAAGCGCATGTCCGGTTGGGAAATCTGCGCCAGCACCGCCCCGTCAGTGAATTCAACCATCGAGTGGATCAGGTGTTCCGGGTGCACGACGACGCGGCAGTCTTCCAAGGGCACGTCAAAGAGCAGGTGGGCCTCCACCACTTCCAGTGCCTTGTTCACCAGAGTCGCCGAGTTGGTGGTGATGACCTTGCCCATCTTCCACACCGGGTGATCTAACGCATCGGCCGGGCTCACCGCGGCCAGCTGTTCGGCCGTGTAGCCGCGGAACGGTCCACCGGAGGCGGTCAAGATCAGTGCGCGCACCTCGGCGCTCGTGCCACCCCAAAGACATTGGGCGATGGCGGAGTGCTCCGAATCCACCGGGATGAGCTGACCGGGTGCCGCAGCGGCCTTGACCAAGGCGCCGCCCACAATCAGGGACTCCTTGTTCGCCAAGGCCACCAGTTTGCCGGACTCTAGTCCGGCCAGGGTGGGCAACAACCCGATGGAGCCGGTCATGCCATTGAGCAGCACATTGCAGTGCTCGGCGGCCGCCACCTCGGCAGCCGCGTGTTCACCGCAAATGATCTGCGGGCGATAGTCAATGCCGGTCTGTGCCGCCAATTCGGCGATGCGGGCTTCCAACGCGGCCGGGTCCGAATTCGCCAGCCCGATCAGTGGCGCCCGCGTCGCCACGGCCTGTTCGGCCAGCAGTTCCCAGTTGTTCCCGGCGGCCAAGGCGCCGACACTGAAGCGTTCCGGGTTCCGGGCCATCAGTTCCAGAGCTTGGGTGCCGATGGAACCGGTGGAGCCCAACACCGCGACGGTGCGGTGGCTCTGCGGGGGAAGGAACTGCGGCAACGCAGGCCGCGCAAAACTGGCATCACGCATGCTTTTCAGTATCTCACAGCAATGTTTTAGGCTAGAGGTCACAGCAGAGTTCACGGCTGTGAGCTCCCCTAAGATTTCAGGAGAATCGTTGGTGCTACAACTTCGCGAGGTTACCGCAGCTGACCTGGATGTGTTCTTCACCTTCCAGCAAGACCCTGACGCAACCCGAATGGCCGCCTTCGCAGCCAACAACCCCTCAGACCGTGCCGTCTTCGACCACTACTGGCAGGCGCTGCTCAACGATGAGCGCGTCACCGCCCGGACCATGGATCTTGATGGCCGCCCGATCGGCTCCGTCGCCGCGCTGCCCAACTCCGGTGACGCCGGTTTTGAGCTGGTGTTCTGGACCGACAAGGAATACTGGCACAAGGGCCTGACCAGCCAGGCTGTCCAACAGTTCGTGGCAGAATTCGATAAACGCCCACTCTACGCCCGGGCCGTGGTCGACAACGTCGGTTCCTTGAAAATTTTGGAATCGGCCGGCTTTGAGAAGGTCGGTTGCGAGCCGGGCTTCTCCAACGTCCGCCAAGAGGTCGTGGACGAGCGCATCCTCAAGCTCTCCTAGACCACCACGGGTCTTCATACGTAACAACACAAAAAACAGTGACCGCTTTCGCCACGATGGCGAGGGCGGTCACTGTCGTTAAGCGTCAAAGGTTATTGGATGGCTGCAGCCAGCTCCACAAAACGGTTCAAGAACACGTCAACCTGCTGCTCGTCGTAAGCCTGCTCCCCCACGGCCGCGTCAAAGACGGCCTCGCGAATATCGGTGACGGACATGGCCTGATCTTGGGTGAGGAAGGCGTGCAACCGGTCGGCAAACCGGTCCACGTCGGCCGCCCGGTAACCCTGCACCTTCGCGTCCATCGGCGGGCGGAAACGCTGCCCCTTCGGACGTTCCAGGCGCGCCTTGAGCAACCGGCTGAGCTCTTCTAGGTGGGCGACCCAGGCTTCCTCGCCGCGGGTAGCGATGAACGCGTTACGGCTCTTGGTCAGCACCGCATCTTCCAGCCGGTCCATGGCGTCATCCACTTGGCTCGGGTCGTAGCCGCCCTCGGTGACTTCGAAGTCCACCCGTTGTACCTGCGCCACGGTCAGTTCTTCGCCTTCACCGTTGTAGGCCTTACGGGCGGTGGCCATGAACTCGTCCACTTCGGCCGGGTTGTATCCGAGTTTCTTCGCCTCGACGCGGTCGAAGAGGCCATCATCCGTTGTCGTTGTGCGCTTCACTGGGTGTGTACTCCGTTACTGTGCGAGTGATTAGATGCCGAAGTCGGCCACGAATTTCAAGATCAGGTAGGTGCCGTAGGTGGCCGGGGCTGCGAAGACGACCGAATCAAGTCGGTCCATCATACCGCCGTGGCCGGGAAGCAATTGCGAGAAGTCTTTGATCTGCAGTTCACGTTTGACCATGGACTGACTGAAGTCACCGGCGGTGGCCGTCACGGCGATCGCGATGCCGAAGGCGATGCCCATCCACCACGGCTCATCGAACAGCAACATGGCTCCGATGCCGACGGCCGAGGCGCCCAGCACCGAGCCGGTGAAGCCCTCCCAGGACTTCTTCGGGCTGATCTTCGGTGCCATGGGGTGTTTGCCGAACAGGACCCCGAAGATGTAACCGAACGTATCGTTGGCCACCACCAGCAAAACCATCATCAGCAGGATCAGTTCCCCTGCCGGTTCCCGGAAGAGCAGCATGGCCGCGGAGAGGAAGAACGGCACCCACAGCACCGTGAACACCCCGGCCAGCACGGAGTAGGCCATCCGGCGGGGTTGCTCCAACACGGTCCACACCGTCAGCAAGCCCAGCACCGCCAGGGCGGACAGCATCAGGGCTTCGGCCCCGAACATGTAGGCCAGCACGGGCATCCCCATGGATGCCAGCCCGGTGGGTACCACAGGGATATCGAACTCGCGGCGGGTCAACGCCCGGTTCACTTCCCAGGCACCCACGGTGCCGAACAGCCCCACGACCACCATGAATGCGGTTGGGAAGAACAGCATGGTGGTCGCAACCAAGGTCAGCAGGGTCAAGCCGACCGTAATGGCTGCGGGTAAATTGCGGCCCGGGTTGATCCGTTTCGGTTCAGCCCGGGCTGCCGTTGCTGTGGCGGTCATTAGACCTCCATCAGCTCCTGTTCTTTGGCTTTGGCCATCTCGTCAATCTCATCGATGAAGCGTTTGGTGTTCGCGTCGAGTTCCTTCTCGGCACGTGCGCCATCGTCCTCGCCGATCTCGCCGTCCTTGACCTGCTTGTCAATCGCTTCCTTGGCCTTGCGGCGGTGGTTGCGGATGCCGATCTTGTGGTCTTCGGCCTTCGACTTGATCAGCTTGACGAACTCCTTACGGCGTTCCTCGGTCAGCTGCGGCATGGTCACCCGGATGGTCTTGCCGTCGTTGGATGGGTTGGCCCCAACCTCGGAATCAGAGAGCGCCTTTTCGATCTCGCGCAGTGCGGACACATCGTAGGGGGTGATCAGTATGGTGCGGGCATCCGGCACGTTGAAGGAGGCCAGCTGCTGCAGCGGGGTGTAGGAACCGTAGTAGTCCACCATCACCTTGGCGTACAGGCCCGGGTTGGCGCGGCCGGTGCGGACGGAGGCGAAGTCCTCGCCCGTGGCTTCCAGCGTGCGCTCCATGGCGGCGCTAGCTTCTTTGAGGATCTCTTGGCTCACAATTGCTCCTGAACGTCGTTGTAGATTGGGCCTTCAGGCTCAATCCTATGTTAATGCGGGGTGGCTGAGGCAGTTTGACGCAGCCTAGGCCACAGATACGGTGGTGCCGATCCGTTCGCCCAGCAGGGCCTTGGTCACGTTGCCGGCCCCTTCCATACCGAAGACCAGCATCGGTAGGTTGTTGTCCTTACACATGGTCATGGCCGTCTGGTCCATCACCCGGATGTTCTTCAACAGGGCCTCATCGTAGGTCAGCGTGGCCAACTTCTGCGCGGTTGGGTCCTTCTTCGGATCTGCCGTGTAGACCCCGTCCACACCTGATTTGGCCATCAGGACCTCGTCGGCCGCGATCTCGAGGGCCCGCTGAGCGGCCACCGTGTCGGTGGAGAAGTACGGCATGCCAGCCCCTGCGCCGAAGATGACGACCCGGCCCTTCTCCATGTGCCGGACGGCCCGCAGCGGGATGTAGTCCTCGGCCACCTGAGCCATCGTGATGGCGGTCTGGACCCGGGTCTGCACGCCGGCCTGTTCCAAGAAATCTTGCAGGGCTAGGCAGTTCATCACGGTGCCCAGCATGCCCATGTAATCGGCCCGACGACGGTCCATCCCGTTCTTGGACAGTTCGGCACCGCGGAAGAAGTTCCCGCCCCCGACCACGATGGCGATTTCCACCTGATCTGCGGCCTCGGCGATTTGTTCGGCAATGCCGCGCACGGTCGCAGGGTCGACGCCAACGTCGCCACCGCCGAAGACCTCTCCGGAGAGCTTCAGCAGGACGCGGCGTTTACCGCTGGTGCGAGCGTCAGGGGTATTACTCATGCGAGTGTGCTCCTTGGGGAAAACGGTTTTTGTCACAAAAAAGGTGGCCACCTAATCTCTTAGGTGACCACCTCCTTGCACATGATGTCTGATTACATCTTAGTGTAGGTGTTCGGTGTGCTTAGGCACCAACGCGGAAACGGGCGAAAGCCACTGGCTTCACACCGGCTGCCTCGAAGACCTTGCCGACGGACTGCTTCGGGTCCTTGGCGAATGGCTGGTCCACCAGCACGTTCTCCTTGAAGAAACCGGTCAGGCGGCCTTCCACGATCTTCGGCAGAGCCTGTTCTGGCTTGCCTTCGGCGCGGGCGGTTTCATCGGCGATGCGGCGCTCGTCTTCAACTTTCTCCGCTGGAACGTCCTCGCGGGTCAGGTAGGTCGGAGCCATTGCAGCGGTGTGGACGGCGACGTCGTGCGCGGCATCGAAGGCCTGCTCGCCTTCACCATCAACGGCCACCAGAACGCCAACCTGAGCTGGCAGGTCCTTGGAGGTCTTGTGCAGGTAGGCATCAACGGTCGCGCCTTCAACGCGGGCGACACGGCGGATGGCAACCTTCTCACCCAGGACAGCGCCTTCTTCGGTCAGCAGGTCGTTGATCTTCTGACCATCAACCTCGACCTCCAGCAGCGCGTCAACATCGGTGGCGCCGGAGGAAACGGCAGCTTGCAGAACCTTGTCCGCGAAGGCGACGAAGCGGTCAGCCTTGGCAACGAAGTCGGTCTCGCAGTTCACTTCAACCATCACGCCAACACCGTTCTCAACGGTAGCGGCGATCAGGCCCTCAACGGCGGAGCGGCCTTCGCGCTTGGTAGCGCCCTTCAGGCCCTTGATGCGGATGATTTCCATGGCCTTGTCAGCGTCGCCATTGGCTTCATCCAGAGCTTTCTTAACGTCCATCATGCCGGCACCGGTGCGTTCGCGCAGTGCCTTGATATCAGCGGTGGTGTAGTTCGCCATATTCACCCATCCTTATGGTGTTTGGTGTGGACTTGTGGATTGTCGTCGGTAGGTCTTACTCGGCGGATTCGGCGGTTTCGGTGGCAGCTTCAGCTGGTGCTTCAGCAGCTTCCTCGGCAGCTGGTGCTGCTTCGGCTTCTTCGCTCTTACCCTCAAGCAGCTCGCGCTCCCATTCGGCCATTGGCTCCTCTTCGGACGCCTTGGTGCCGGTGACGCGCTCGTTGCGGGCAATGAGACCTTCTGCGACGGCGTCTGCGATGACGCGGGTCAGCAGGGCGACGGAACGGATAGCGTCGTCGTTACCTGGGATTGGGTAGTCAACCTCGTCTGGGTCACAGTTCGTGTCCAGGATCGCAATGACGGGGATGCCCAGCTTCTGGGCTTCGTCCACGGCGAGGTGTTCCTTTTTGGTGTCCACAACCCACATGGCCGACGGGGTGCGGGTCATGTTGCGGATACCGCCAAGGTTGTTCTGCAGCTTCTCCAGTTCGCGCTGCAGCAGCAACAGTTCCTTCTTGGTGTGACCGGAGCCGGCGACGTCGTCGTAGTCGATCGCTTCGAGCTCTTTCATGCGCTCAACGCGCTTGGAGACGGTCTGGAAGTTGGTCAGCATACCGCCGAGCCAGCGGTTGTTCACGTATGGCTGGTTCACGCGGGTAGCCTGCTCAGCAATGGCTTCCTGGGCCTGCTTCTTGGTACCGACGAACAGCACGTTGCCGCCGTGGGCGACGGTCTGCTTGACGAACTCGAAAGCGTCGTCGATGTAGGTCAGGGACTGCTGCAGGTCAATGATGTAGATGCCGTTGCGCTCGGTGAAGATGAAGCGCTTCATCTTTGGGTTCCAACGGCGGGTCTGGTGACCGAAGTGCACGCCAGAATCCAGCAGCTGGCGCATAGTTACGACGGAAGACATAGTTAGTCTTTCCTTTCTTGCGGGCGCTAGGGCCCGATCGGTTGACGGTTGTTTCCTAGCAGAGCGGCCTGTCGCCCACACCTGAGACTTCTCCGGCGGTGAGCGAGAGCATGAGGCACTGGCAACTATCAAAGGTTGCACCGTCAGCACCCGCAGGCGGTCCTGAGCCTTTTACTGCTACAGACCAGCCAACGCTCTGCGCGTAGTCAATCCCGTGGCAATTTTTCCTTACGCCCCTCACGCGCACACCAGTTTCAACAAAGGATGCCGGTGTACTTGTTTTGGGCATGGAAAAAACTTGCGCCAAAGAATTGCTTCCCCTAGTGTACCGCATCCGCGTGCAGCCTCTGACCGCCACTGGCCCCGAATTCACCACACTTTCACGCACACGTGGCTGAATTCACATTCGGTGCCGACCCGGGCCAGAGGACTCACGCTACACCGCAGGCTGAGGGACATGAAGATCTTCTCTTTTGCCCGCGCCGCCTCCAAGAGGTCCGCCCAATTGATGGGCCTCTTCAAACAACTGGTTCTGGTATCAAGCCTGCTGCTCAGTGCGGCAGCCGCCGCCACACCGGCCCCGGTCCTAGTCCCCCAGCCCTCGGCCTCCCCGCCGTCGCAGACCGCGGTTTTTGAGTCAGTCGCCAGCATACGAACACTAAACTTGCGGTTCCTTGGCCGAGTGAATCCGGCACCAGGGTCATGGCTGCACCCGGCTGGGACCGCCGAGCCTCCGGTGCGCGGTTATGATCCTCCGGCCAGTCGGTACGGTGCAGGTCACCGCGGGGTGAATATGGGCTCTCCTGCCGGCCAGATCCTGGCTCCCGCCGATGGCGTTGTCAGCTTTGTCGGCGTCGTCGTCAACCGCAAAGTACTCACGCTGGATCACGGTGCCGGCTACAAGTCATCGTTTGAGCCGATCGACACCGACTTACAACGCGGGGAACGCGTCAGCGCTGGTGCCTTCATTGGCACGGTCGGTGAATTCACCGATGATGGCGCCCACTGCTCCGGATCCTGCTTTCATTGGGGTGTCCGTCTCAACGGTGAATACGTCAACCCGCTACCGTTGCTCGGTGGATTCGCGCCCTCCGTACTCTTACCTGTAGCGGCGGGCTGAACGCGTTGAGACCGTTAGAGGTCAAGACCACTTAGACGATGGCGCCGATGCCGGTGAGGGCACGCCCCACGATCAGGGTGTTCACCTCGTTGCTGCCCTCGTAGGTGTAAATCGCTTCGGCATCGGCGAAGATTTTGGCCGCATGGTAGTCGGTGACGATGCCATTGCCGCCGAGGATGGACCGGGCCAAGGCCACCGACTCACGCATCTTGGCGGACGTGTGCTGCTTGGCCAACGCAGACTGAGCATCGGTGAGTTCGCCCCGAGCCTGCACCCCCGCCAACTGCGTCAGCATCGCGGTGCTGGCCGAAAGATTACCCATGATCTGCACCAGCTGATCCTGGATCATCTGGAACGAACCCAAGGGTTTGCCGAACTGCTTACGCTCCAGTGCGTAATCGCGTGCGACGTCGAAGGCCGCCATTTGTTGACCCACTGCCTGCCAGGCAACCCCCAGCCGGGTGTCTTTCAAAACCTTGTTGGTGTCTTTGAAGCTATTGGCGTTGGCAAGACGGTTCTCCTCGGGCACCTCAACGTCCTCGAGCACGATGTCGGCGTTCTGCACGATCCGCAACGACATCTTGTTTTCGATCTTGGTGGCGGTGTACCCCAAAGTCGAGGTATCCACCATGAAGGCCTTGAGTTGGCCGTCCGCCTCGTCCTTGGCGAAGATCACCACCCAGTCGGAGAAGGTGGCGTTGCCGATCCAGCGCTTGCGACCGTTGAGGACCCACTTGTCCCCCACCTTACGGGCCGTGGTTCGGGCACCACCGGCAATGTCTGATCCGGCCTCCGGCTCGGTCAGACCAAAAGCACCGACTTTCTCTAGCGAGTAGATCTCCGGCAGCCACCGTTGCTGCTGCTCTGGTGATGCCAGCGTCTCAATTGTCCCGGTAAACAGTGCGTCGTGGACGCCCAAAAAGGTACCGACCGATGTGTCAGCGCGCGTAAACTCCGCGTGCATCAAACCGGCAAACAGGTGGGAATAGCCGTGATTCTTGACGAGGGAGATGACGTCCTGTTCGGCAAGCTTACTAATGAGCTGATGCGGAAATTCGGCTCGGTTCCAGTAATCCACGCAAATCGGAGTTACTTCTGCTGCCAGAAACTCTCGTGTCGAGGCGAGCTTGGCGCGCTCAGCATCCGTCAACAGGGATTCAAAATCCAAAAAGTCAGTGGCAGCAATAGCTGGACGTGCCGCATCGGTCATGATGTTCTCCTCGATAACAACCCGTTAGTAGGCCCCCTCAGGTTATCCGATACTCTGAGTAGCAGACAAGGGCTCTTCGGCTCATTTCTCTGGCAGAATCACTCCTGCAGACTGAGCTGCGCCAAGGCGCGCAAGTGCGATACTGGAGAAAAGCACACCCGGTTGGTTAAAGGTTCTTCTATGCGCTTGTTCTTCGATGCCCGTTTCACCCGTATGGATTTCCACGACGGAATTTCTCGGTTCGGTGCAACGTTGGCCACAGAACTTGCGCAGCATGCCGATGTCACGCTGCTAATTCATGATGAGCGTCAGCTGCAGTTGCTGCCAGATCTTCCTTACCTAGTTGTCTCTGCGCCGACCTCGCCGAAAGAGCTATTCATCTGGTTGCAGTTGAACCGGCACCAGCCCGATGTGGTCTTCTCTCCCATGCAGACGATGGGGTCATGGTTCCGCTCGGCACCGCTAGTGCTGACCTTGCACGATCTGATCTACTACGAACACCGCACCCCGCCACGGGATCTGCCGGCGTTCGTGCGCGTGCTCTGGCGGCTTTACCACTTGGCTTATTGGCCGCAACGGTTGCTGCTGAACCGGGCCGATCTGATTTTTACCGTCTCCGAAACGACGAAAACACTGATGAGCCGACACCGGCTCACCAAGCGGCCGGTTGTCGTCACCCCCAATGCGCCCCAAGAGCACCGCTACGCGGTCACGGGCAGCCCGAAAAAGACGTTGCTCTACATGGGTTCATTCATGGAGTACAAGAACGTGGCCACCCTCGTGCGGGCTATGGAATTACTCCCCGACTACCAGCTGCATCTGCTTAGCAAGATCACACCGGCTAAACGTGCCGCCCTAGAAGACCTCTCGAGTGCGCCGCAGCGCATCGTCTTCCACAATGGGGTCAGCGACGCCGAGTACGAGCAGTTGTTGAGCGAAACCACCGCGCTGGTGCACCTGTCCCAGTCGGAAGGCTACGGCATGCCGGTCATCGAGGCGATGGCCTTAGGTGTACCGGTGCTTGTCAACGATATTCCGATTTTCCGCGAGGTCGCCGGCGAGGCCGGGATCTTCGTGGACGGTACCAAGGCCCGCGAAGTCGCTGCCGCGGTGACAATGCTTGCAGAACCTGGCCTTTGGGTCGAACACAGCAAGGCCGCGTTCGCCCACGCGCAGCGGTACACGTGGGCCCGGACGGGGACCATCGCAGCGACGGCCCTAGAAAAATTGGTGGGGCGTGCCGGGCTTGAACCGGCGACCAAGGGATTATGAGTCCCCTGCTCTGACCAACTGAGCTAACGCCCCGAACTCTAGTATCTTAGCGCGGATTTGCCGTGCCCGGAGCCATGAACTCCCGGCCATCCGAACCTCGGTACAGCGCCTCGAATTTGTCCATGATGGTGTCCACGGAGTGGGTCATGGCCAGTTCGTGGCTTGCCTGCCCCATGGCGCGGCGTTCGGCCTCGGGCGCGTCCAAGACCATTTGGAGCTTGGCGGCCAGATCTTCCGGATCGCCAGGAACGAACAGGTAGCCGTTGGTTTTTTCCTGATTAATCAGGTGTGGCAAAGCCAGCGCGTTGGCCAGCACCACGGGGGTGGAGGCGCTCATGGCCTCGAGGGAGACCAGCGACTGCAGCTCCGCGGTCCCGGGCTGACAGAACACGGTGGCGTCCAAGTACTCTTGGCGCAGCTGGTCGTCATCGACGTGCCCGAGGAATTGAACTTTCTCCCCCAGCTTCAGCTCGTGAGCCAGCTCGTGCAATTTGTCCCGCTGGTCACCATCACCGACGATGCGGACCTGAAAATCGCCACGCAACCGTGCGGCCGCGTGGAGCAGGACGTCGATGTTCTTCTCCACGGCCAGTCGGCCGACAAACAGGATGCGGGCCGGGCCATCGGAAACCACCTCGTCCTCGGCCTTGGCCTCATAGTGGTGGTAGTCGATGCCGTTAGACAGCGGCAGCACATGCTTCAGACCGGCCCGTGCCGCCATCGTCTTCGCGGCCAACGGCGTCGGCGTTGTCACCACTTGGGCTTGGCCCATCAACTTGCCCATGTCCCGCCACGAATTCTTCGACACGATGTCGAGGAACCAGCGCGGAAACGGCAGGTACGGTTCCAGGTTTTCCGGCATGAAGTGATTGGTGGCGATCAGTCGGACTCGGCGGCGGACGGCTTCATTGATGGCGGCCTCACCCACCATGTAGTGACACTGCGCGTGCACCACGTCGGGCTGGATCTCCGCAAAAACTTGGGCCATGTCCTTTTTGATCTGCCACGGGAAGCACAACCGGTAGGACTCGTGGGTTGGGGCCTTGTGGGAGCGCAACCGGTGAATGGTAGCTTCCTCATGGAACTGCTTCAGCCCCGGTCCCGCATCGTTGCGGGCGGCGACGACGTGCACCTCGTGTCCGCGGGCAGTCATCGCGGTGGCGAGCCGATAACAAAACATGGCCGCCCCATTCACGTCAGGCGGGTAGGTGTCAGCCGCGATCAGAATCGTCAGCTTATCGTCTTTTCTCAAGCTCACTTAGCTTGCGTCTCCTTGTTGCCCACGGGCGCCACACGCGCCATTTGTGGGTGCGACTTGGCCAGTACAAACACTCCAACAATAGCAACAGCGGCCAGCACAACCATGCCAACATGGGCCATTGACAGGGTTGTCACCTTTAATTCATTCAGCAGGATGATGCCGATGAGGACTCCGACCATCGGATCGATGACAGTGAGGCCCGCAATGACTAGGTCTGGAGGACCATGAAGGTAAGCCTGCTGAACTAAAAACCAGCCGAATCCGGCCGTCACCAGCAGGGTGAGGATGAGTAGCCACGGCAGCTTCTGCCACCAGTCGGGGGCACCGAAATCGACGCGGAGCATCAGCACCCGGATCAACACCGCGACGAAGCCGTAGAGGATCCCGGAAATCACCACCAGCAGCAGGGCATGCGGGTTCTTGCGGTAGACCAGATAGAGCGCCAAGGAGAACACCGCCAAGGCCAGGGCTGTCACGATCGTCTTGGTTTCCTGGGTCACGGTGACGACTTGGTCTTGGTGTACCGCCCCGATGGCGACGAAGACAAAGCCTAGGCTGCCGGCAACCGCTAAGGTGCTGCCCCACCAGGTGGCCGCCGGCAGTTTCATCTTCTGATCCCACGAGTTCAGCAATGTGGTGACGACTAAAGACAGGGCGCCGATGGGCTGCACGATGGTCAGGGGCGCGCGGGAGAGCGCCCAGACGGACAGGGCGATGGCCACCAGCTGAATCAGCAGTCCGATCAGCCACCGTGGCTGGGTCAGCAACACCAGCCAGCCACGCCGTCGCAAGGAAATCTCCGCTGCGTTCAGCCGTGCCGCTTTAGCCTGCTGGTGGGTGCCGATCGCCAATGCGATGGCTGAGCCTACCGCGGCGAGGATGGGCAGCAGCATGCTTACTGCCCTCGATCTTCACGGCCCTGCACCTCGCCGTTGTGCGTCGGGGAATCTGGTGTGTCTGGGTCTTGGTGTTTGGGGTGATTCGACCACGTACTGCGCTGGCGCGGATCCAGTCCTGCCGCACGAAGGCGGGCGGCTTTGCGGTAGGCCAAGATCAGGTAGTGGATACTGACCAGCACGTGTCCGATGGCGCCCAACAGGACTATCAGCACGGCGATGGTGGTCCACGGTTGATCGGGCACCTCTGGCACCCGGGTCAGCAGCAACAAGGGGGTGCCTACCAGCAGGGCCGCGGTGCGGATCTTTCCGGCGTTGGTGACCTCCAGCTCCGGGGAACCACGGAAGAGCCGCCACGAGTTGATGATCAGCACGATGTCCGGGATCACGATGGCCAAGATCAGCCACATCGGGATGATCCCAACGATCACCAGTGTGGCCGAGGTGATCATCAACGAGAGCCGGTCCGCCAGCGGGTCCAGCCATTTGCCGACAGTGGAGATCTGGTTTAGCCGCCGGGCCAGATACCCATCCACCCAATCGGTGGTGCTCAGGACCGTGAGCGTGATGAACGCGGCCAAATATTGAGCGGTGACCGTGAAATACACGAAAACCGGTACCAGCAGAAAACGCAGAATGGTGACGATGTTAGGAACCGTGAAAATACGGTCCGTCACCACATACTCCACGTCATCGCGGGTACCGGCTCCGATGAGACGAATCACAACGATTCGGTTTCTAGTGTGCTAGTTTTTGAAGATTTTGCGGACCAGAACAGCAAAGGCTGCGCTGGAGACACCGGCGACGGCCAGATCCTGCCAGCGTTCCCGCGCAATGTACTTGGCCTTCTCAACCGGATCTGTGATCTCACCGGTGGAGCTGACAGCGGTTTCCGGGTAGCGGGTGGTGTGAACCGAGGTGTTGACCAATCCCGGGGTGCGTACCGATGGGCGCTGGGTTGGGTCAACGTTGGCCTCCGCAGGGGTGTCAGCGACCGGGACGGAGTACTTGCCGCCCTTGTTTGGCATCTTCGGGTCGATGCCGACCTTGCGCAGCGCGTCGTCGCGCAACTGGGCCAAGTGGTTACGGCGGGCCGTGGTGCGGCGCAGCAGCTCGTGGTAGGACGGGGCTGGCATTCGTGGGCCGGATGCCTGCTTCTGCTGGGCCTCGCGACGGCGCTGCTGTTCGCGTTCCTTGGCGGCGCGGCGGCGTTCGCGGTCGAAGTCGCGGGCGTTGAAGGCCCGGCCTTCCTTCATCACGGCGGCATCGTATTGCAGACCGCGGATGGCGTCCTCGGGCATCAGCGGCATGGCTGCCTTGATCTTGCCGACGCCGAACAAGGCCAACAATGCGGCCAGCACCAAGAAGATTCCGGCCGTAACCAAAGCGGCGGCCCACATCGGCATGATCTTGGCGAACAGGACGACGACGAGGACGACCAAGGCGATCACCATCAGAGATAGAAAGACCAGCCCGGCGACGGCGAGGGCGGCGCCGATGCCGACCTCTACGCCTTTGGTCTTCATCTGCTGCTGGGCTAGACGCAGCTCATCACGTAGCTGTTTCGGGCCCAAGCGGACGATGACTTTGAGTAGATCGAACAAACCCAGGTGCGAGCTGGATCCGTATAGACGGTTGCGTGTGCCTTGTTCAGACAAGGTTTTCTCCATCCTGACGCCAAAACCTAACTATTGAAAACTAACCTACCACTGACGTGCGATACAACTCACCGGTTAGGCCATTCTCACCATCATGTTGCGGGTTTCCAACACGATGGTTCCTTCCTGATCGATGACGCGGATATCCACCAGGCAGGACCGGCCACGGCGCGGGTGCAGCTGTGCCTCCGCCAGCAGGGTGTGTCCCACCCGGCCGGGGGCAATGAAACTTGATTGCGAGGTGGAGGAGACCCACTGCGGGGTGACCTCGCCGGTGTTCAGCGCGTAGGCGGCCGCGGTGTCGGCCAGCATCATGGTGATGCCGCCGTGGCATATGCCGTGGGAATTGCACTGCTCGGGGCGGATGGTCATGGACATTGTGCAGCCGGCATCGGTACCGCTGACAAAATCGATGCCTTGGTCAGTGACGGGGGTGTCGACGGCGAGAATGGCTGCGGCACGCTCAGCTCGCAGCTCGGCGGTAGCGATGACGTCGTCGTTGTTGGAGCCGGCCTGCTGGTCGGTGGCGGCGGTGCTGTTTCTGCTCATGTGCCAATCCTATGTGGCCAAGGGCACAAAGAACCAAGGCCTGCGCCGGCGGTGGGAAGGATTTTTAGCCGGGAAACAAAAAATCCTCCACCGGATTCCGGTGAAGGATTTTGTTTGGCTCCCCAGATTGGATTCGAACCAATGACCGCTCGATTAACAGTCGAGAGCTCTGCCGCTGAGCTACTGGGGAAAGCAACAGGTACTACTGTAACACGCAGGTTAAGAGAAACAAAAATCGCGCCAACACCCTCATTTTGTGCCCCTCACGGCGTCCGTCCTCGCGCGTGTACGAACCCCATTTTTGGCCTTTGGGATGTCGAATCTATTGGTCTTCACGCAACCGTCTACGCCGGGTTTCTAGGTCCAGAAGCTGGCGTTGGATCTGCCGGGATTCCTCGGCGGTGGCCTCGGACCCAAGACGTTGGAGCCGGCCCAGCAGATCAGATTTTTGCTGGGTGATGGAAAGTTCGAAGAGCCGGTTCATGATGTCCCGACAGTATTGGACCAGGTGCTCCTCGGTGGCCGCAGGCAGCGTGGTCACCGCCAACTCGGAGACCAGTGCCCGCAAGGGCACTGGCACCTCCTCCCGGATGGCTTCTACCCAGCGCTGCACCGGGGTGTCGGCAGCGGCGACGGCACGGATGGCCGCGTGGATGGCGGCGTGCGCGGGCACCTTGAATTCGGTGTGATAGAACGCCATGAACTGTTCGGCGGAGAGTTGGTCGGGCTGCTGCAACACCACCTCGAGTGCTTCGCGTTCCATGCGCACCACCGGGTCGGCGAGGTTGAAGGCTGGTGGGTGCTGGGCCAGCTGTTCCGGTCTCGCCGGGCCTGCCTGGTTCTGCTGCCGGGTGTGTTGGCCCGGGCGCGGGCCGAGTTGGCCGCGCAGGGCTGCCTGCACGGTCTGGCGTACCGTTTCCACATCTGTGCCCAACCAGCCTGCCAGCTCTCGCATGTAGGCGGGCCGGAGTGCGGGGTCCTTGATCCCGGCGACGATGGGGGCCGCGCTGCGCATGGCCGCCACCCGGCCCTCGACTGTGTCTAGGTTGAAATTTTTTAGGGTGGCTCGGATGGCGAACTCGAACAGTGGCCGGCGGTTCTCGATGAGGGCTCGCACGGCGGCGTCGCCGCGTTCTTGGCGCAGGTCACACGGGTCCATGCCGGAGGGCTCCACCGCGACGAAGGTTTGGGCTAGGAAACGGTGATCTTCGTCGAAGGCACGCAGGGCAGCTTTCTGTCCGGCCTCGTCCCCGTCGAAGGTGAAGATCACTTCCCCACCGGTTCCGTCATCGGCGATCAGTCGGCGCACCACCTTGATGTGATCCGCGCCGAAGGCGGTGCCACAGGTCGCCACCGCGGTATCCAGTCCGGCCAGGTGCGCGGCCATCACATCCGTGTAGCCTTCCACCACGATCAGCTGGCGAGACTTCGAGATCGAGCGTTTGGCTAGGTCCAGCCCGTAGAGCACCTCGGATTTCTTATAGAGCTGGGTTTCTGGGGTGTTCAGGTACTTGGGACCCTGATCGTCGTCGTAGAGTTTGCGAGCGCCGAAGCCGATGGTGGCCCCCACCAGATCCCGGATGGGCCACATGAGACGGCCACGGAACCTGTCGTAGGGGCCGCGGTTGCCTTCGGAGAACAGGCCGGTGGCCCGCAGTTCGTCCTCGCGGAAACCCCGATCACGCAGGAGTTTGAGGAGGTTATCCCAGCCCTTGGGTGCGTAGCCGACGCCGAAGTGTTTGGCTGCGGCGGCGTCGAAACCGCGTTCAGTTAGGAAGTTCCGTGCGGTCGCAGCCTCGGGACCGGCTAGTTGTTGAACGAAGAATTCTTCGGCGATGCGGTGGGCGTCCAGCAGGCGCTGGCGGCGGCCGACCTCGTGCTTGTTCGGGCCGGTGCCGCCGTCCTCGTACTCCAGCTCGACCTGGTATTTGGCGGCCAGCTGTTCCACCGTCTCCGAGAAGGTGGTGTGCTCCATCTTCATCAGGAACGAGAAGACATCACCGGATTCCCCGCAACCGAAGCAGTGGAAGGTCCCCACTTGGGGTCGGATGTGGAAAGAGGGGGTGCGTTCATCGTGAAAGGGGCACAGGCCTTTGAAGGAGCCCACGCCGGCTGAACGGAGTGTCACATAGGAGTCCACGATCTCTTTCAGATCGGCCCGCTCCCGCACCCGGTCAATAACTTCACGTTTGATCAAACCAGCCACGCCTCCATCCTAGTTGAGCTGTCCAATCGGCTTTGACGTTCGTCCACAGCTGGCCGCGTGGGCGGGTGTCGATATGGTGGTGGCATGGCTGAGAATGTCTTTGCAAGTGTGGAACAAGCCAGTGCGGCCGGCGGCTTGAAGTCCGAGGGTTTGACCTCCTGGGTGCGTGCGGCGGAAAAAGTTGTAGTGCTCTCTGGGGCCGGTATGTCCGCTGAATCCGGGGTTCCCACGTTCCGGGATGCGCACACCGGTTTCTGGCAGCACTACGATGTGGAGCAATTGGCTACCGCGGACGCGTGGTGGGCCAATCCGCGGCTGGTGTATAGCTGGTACCTGTGGCGGGCTAGGATGGTGCGCTCGGTCAGCCCCAACGCCGGGCATCAGGCTCTGGCCCGATGGGCTCGGAAGATTCAGCTGTTCATCTCCACGCAGAATGTGGATGATCTGCACGAGCGGGCCGGCTCCGAACAGGTCAGCCATTTGCATGGCTCCCTGTACGCCTTCCGCTGCGATGACTGCGCCGCCCCGGCAACGCTGCCGGATTCGGTGTTTGAGTCGGTGGCTCCGACCGGTTCCGATGAGGACTTGGTCATGGTGGACCCGCCCTCGTGCGCCGATTGCGCGCGCGGCACGGTGCGCCCCGACATTGTGTTCTTTGGTGAGTTTTTGGGCTCATCGTAAAAATGCGTGTAGTTGGGTTCGGAATCCGCCGGTGTCGAGCAGTGCTCTGGTGATGTAGTGAAATGGTCCGGGTTTTCTTCCTAGGCGTTTACCCTGATTTCTATTGTTGCTGACAGCTGGTGTTGCTGCCAGTAGTCGGTCTCGACTTCGGCTGGTGTGCGG
>NZ_JBHLUB010000005.1:0-512 GCF_042434215.1 Micrococcoides hystricis
CCGAAGCGACCACCGTGATGGATCCCTTTCATGTGGTGGCATTAGCCGGTCAAGCCGTGGATAAAGCCCGACAACGGATTCAACAAGCCACGCTGGGACATCGCGGTCGTAAGGGCGACCCGCTGTATGGGATCCGCAAAGTGTTGAAAACCGGCAAGGACTACCTGACAGAACGACAACAAACCCGCCTGAAGACTGTATTTGCCAACCCGCAGCATCAGCCGGTGCAGACCACCTACGACATCTACCAACAGATCGTGGCCGCCTACCGGCACCCGAACCGCAACCAAGCCAAAAAGCGATTTAGAAAGCTCATCGATGCCATCAGTACCGGGATTCCCAACACACTCACAGAGCTCCAAACGCTGGGCCGGACGATGAAGCGCCGCGCCGCCGACATCCTGGCGTACTTTGATCACGTCGGCACCAGCAACGGCCCCACCGAAGCCATCAACGGCAGAATCGAACACCTGCGCGGCACCGCCCTGGGCTTCAGAAACCTCACCCACTAC
>NZ_JBHLUB010000006.1:0-568 GCF_042434215.1 Micrococcoides hystricis
CAGATCAATGACCACAGTGACATACCGGTTACCCCAGCGGGTATGGCGCCACACATGCTCATCGACACCCAAGACTCGAACCCCGTTGAGGCGGTTGGGCTCATCAATGAGCAACCGCCGACCCGTGTCTAAGACGGCGTCGTTGGCGGTATGCCAGGACACGCCCAGATTGGCGGCGACCCGGGCAATCGATAACCGGTCGATGACCACGGATTTCAACGCCCACAACGCGGCCGCATGCGATAATTTGGCTTCTGGAGCCACCACGGATGTGGTGTCTTGTTGCCACACCAGCGCGCAATCATCGCATCGATAGCGGCGTAACCGCAGATGCAGCTGGGTGGGCCGCCAACCCAACGGCACATGGGTAACCCGCCGGACGATGCTGTCTCGCGCCCGAGCTTCAGCACCGCACCGGCGACAAAACTGATCTTGGTCTACCATCCGACATTCCAACGCGGCCTGCTCGGCAGTGATGTGTTGGCCGATAATCGTCACTCCGGAATCACGGAGCATGCAAAAGGCATCAAAATCGGGGCGCGAGAAGGTAGGCTGGGCCATGTCGAGG
>NZ_JBHLUB010000007.1:0-569 GCF_042434215.1 Micrococcoides hystricis
CCCCATACACCCCATAATTCTCGGCGTGAATCCGGCGGGCGATCTCGACCAGCTCACTATCCCGTAGCGCGCGTTTCGAGGGAACTCGTCGTTTCGCGTCGCGGTAACCACGCGAGGACAAGAACCCTCCCTTACGCTCTTTGTTCAGCGTCGAACATATGAACTCGATTGAGAAACGATCCCTATATTGGTCAATAAAGGCGATCATTTCCGACGCTTCGGGTCGAGTTCTTTGGCGAAAAAAGCTGAGGCGGCTTTCAACAACTCGTTCGTGTCCCGTAGCTCTTGATTCTCCCTGCGTAGCCTGGCGTTCTCAGCAATAATGTCTTCCTCGGCCCGCATGATCCTGCCGGTCTTCCGAGCTTCTTGAACCCATTGCCTCGCAGTGTGCCACGAAGCGCCCAGTTTGGGTGCCACTACCTGGCACGCTTCCTGGATCGAGAGTCCTTCAGCAAGGATCCGATCCTCAATCAAACGGACAACCCTGTCCTTAGCTTCCTGATCGAATTTCTTCGGCATAACCCAGATTTTCCCATCTACTCAAACGGAAGAAAACCTGGACCATTTCA
>NZ_JBHLUB010000008.1:0-704 GCF_042434215.1 Micrococcoides hystricis
CTCAGCTTTGAACTGGGCACTGAATTTACGGCGTGGTGATGTTGCCATGAATATGATCCTGTCTGATAATCAGCAACCTGTCCACATTCTTTGATACACCCCAGGCTCTTGATGTTGCTTGCTAGCCATTTCTTCGAGCTGCTTGCCAGCCGACTTGTGTTCAACCGCCAAACCTTTGATACGAGAGTTCTGGTCGGGTGCTCCCTGTATGGGTAGTCCTATACAGGTATCAGGTAGTTCCTCTGAGGTCTTAAAGGTGAGGATGCGTTCATTACCTGTAGTGCGTTGAACCTCCTTGATGTACTTCGCGCTCTTTGGGACCCAGGAGGGAAGGATCGTCTTAGCTTCTTTGTCTTCGATCGATCTGAACTCGTATTCAGCCTCCGGGTCGTAGGTTCCACTTTCGCTTAGTTGTTGGCAAGCGGTAATGCCGGGAGTGATTACTAGTCCAATGGCTAGTGCGAGTGCCGCCTTATTTCGATTCCTAAGTCCTTTTGTCATGTTTTAACGCTATGAAAAGGGACCTCCAATTTGATGGGGCTTTGGTTGGATCTTGGATATCGGGTGATGCTGCCGGAGTTTGATCCTCAGGTAATCTATGGGGTGTATCAAAGAATGTGGACAGGTTGCTGATTATCAGACAGGATCATATTCATGGCAACATCACCACGCCGTAAATTCAGTGCCCAGTTCAAAGCTGAGGC
>NZ_JBHLUB010000009.1:0-713 GCF_042434215.1 Micrococcoides hystricis
CTCAGCTTTGAACTGGGCACTGAATTTACGGCGTGGTGATGTTGCCATGAATATGATCCTGTCTGATAATCAGCAACCTGTCCACATTCTTTGATACACCCCAGGATGACGATTAATGGCTGAAGCAGAAGAAGCGTGAAAGGGGTGTATACAAAGGGAAGGCCCTCAGCCGGTAAGAGAGTGCTGTGGAGATTCTCCGAATAAATGTCCGGTGAAAAAGCTTGCACCGCCGCCTGATGATAAACATAGAAATCCACTGGAGCATATGTCACGCCTGTGATCATCAGAACGGTGAAGAGCGAAGTCACTATAGCAGCGCTGCCAAGGACAGCCCCATACAGTCTTCTGTTCATCCAAAAAGCCTCAAAATCATCGGCGCATCGCACTCCAGAATTCCGAGTCTATCGTTATTAGAGTCAGTGCATGGGCGGCCAGCGGTGTAGTAAGCACACACGAAAGTTTCTGCATCATTGCCGGAAGAGTTTTCAGCTGGAAATTTCTTGCAAGGTCACTCATAGACGCAGACGAAGGGACACGTTTTGTGTAGATTCACCCCGAACAGCCGACTATGAGTCAAATGCTAACTCTCATGAGTTTAATCAGTAAAGCGGCTCTTCGGAATTTCAGGTGTAGATCGGTTTTGGTGCAGAGCGTGTTGAAAGCTTAAAAAGAGTCGAGGTCTTCCGAAGATGGAAGTGACGAAACAACTCATC
>NZ_JBHLUB010000010.1:0-1251 GCF_042434215.1 Micrococcoides hystricis
CTCGACCAGTTCTGTGCAACCACCGGGGTGTCACGTGTGACCGCGAGGCGTTATCTCACCAACCCGCATTTAGGGGTCAAAAACGTTAGCAAAATCGACCGGCGCAGTCACCGCCCAACGAAGTATTCAACTGCCTCCAAACGGGTGTTGGTGCGGCTGTGGCATGCCATGATGTACCCGTGTGGGAAATATATGCATGCAATGCTCCCAGAATGGATCCCCCAGCTTGAAGCTCATCACGAGCTGGTTTACGGCCAGCATGACTACACACCTGAGGTACGTGAACAACTGCTGCAAATGTCCGCAGCAACTATCGACCGATACCTGAAACAACACCGTCAGGGTATGCAATTGAAAGGCCTATCAGCCACACGTTCTGGCGCGATGCTTCGCACATCAATCACCATCAGGAAAGCCGGTGACGAAGTTGAACACAAACCAGGGTTTTTAGAGTGTGACACAGTCGCACATTGCGGGCCGACACTCAAAGGCGAGTTCGCGCGAACCCTCACCGCCACCTGTGTACACACGGGGTGGACACACCTGGAAGTGATGCGCAATAACGCGCGTGTGCACATGCTAGCAGCACTTGAACGGCTTGAAGCTTCATTACCGTTTAATATTTCCGGGTTGGATTGTGACAACGGTAGTGAGTTCATCAACGATCAAGTTATCCAGTGGGCCAATGAACGGACGATCTTTTTCACCAGGTCCAGACCCTACAAGAAAAACGATCAAGCCGTTGTTGAATCGAAAAACAATCACATCGTCCGTAAATACGGCTTCTACTACCGATATGACACGCCTGGTGAGCGAGACATCCTTGCCTTGTTATGGCAAGCGGTGATGGCGAAGATGAACTTTTTCACCCCCACCAGAAAACCGGTCGGATGGAAAGAAGACGCCAAAGGGCGTAAACATCGCCAATATGACGCTCCGAAAACCCCGTATCAGCGTCTGTTGGAATCTGGGACGCTTTCAACAGTTCAACAACACGCGTTACGGGCACAGTACTCAAACCTCAACCCGATGGAGCTGACTTGTGACATCGTCACATATCAAGACATGCTCATCCGCAAAGCCAAATCAAAAACCGAAACCCTCACAGCCGAAGTTGAAAACACAAAACAGAACCGGAAAAAACGACAAACCGGTGGCGTGAAGATCCACACCGCTTGAACGAGAGCTACGCGATCAATCTATATGAGGCACAACCCGAGTTACGCGATCAAATTGACATGAGGCACTACG
>NZ_JBHLUB010000011.1:0-1302 GCF_042434215.1 Micrococcoides hystricis
TGGGCTGTGTCAAGTTTTTTGGACAGGCTGCTCGGGTTTTCTAACTCGTTAGGCCGCTTGGGTTGATGCCGTTGCGGTGAGGTCGTGGCGGTCGGTCCAGGCTTGGGCTGGGGTGCGGTAGTCGAGGCTGGAATGGGGTCGTTGGCGGTTGTAAAATACTTCGATGTATTCGGCCACGGCCATGCGTGCCCGAGCTCGACTGGTGAAGACCTGGTGGTGGTACATTTCGTTTTTCAGGCTGGCGAAAAACGTCTCGGCTACGGCATTATCCCAACACACTCCGGTGCGGCCCATCGACTGGGTGATCCCCGCGGCAGCGCAGTACGTCGTTAGCGCCTGCGAGGTATATTGGGTGCCATGATCGCTGTGGAGCAGCGCATTGTCGGCGACGCGACCGTGGGTGCGTGCCATGTCTAGGGCGTCGATGACCAGGCTGGTGCGCATGTGATCGGCTAGCTGCCAGCCGATGACCATGCGGGTGGCCAGGTCAATGATCGTGGCGAGATACAGCCATCCTTGCCCGGTGCGTAAATACGTGATGTCCGAAACCAGTGCCTGACCTGGAGTGTAGTCTTCCGGATCGAAATTTCGGTCCAGGTGATCTTCGAATACCTGCGCGTGGTCATCAGCGATGGTGGTGCGCTTATACGCGCGTTTCTGCACAGCAGCCAGTCCCATTTCTCGCATCAGATCGGCGACCAACCCGACCGAGCAGACGATGCCTTCGTCGTTGAGTTTCGCGGCGACACGGCGGCACCCACCAACACCGCGTAGAAACGTGAAGACCCTGCGGATTTCAGGCTTCAGCGCATCGCGGCGAGCTTGGGTGGCAGTCACTGTGCCGGCGCGGTCGCGCCAGGCATAAAACGAGGATCTGGCAACACCGAGTTGGCGGCACATCCAAGCGATTGGATAGTTGTCCTTCTCCGCTAAAATCAGGGCTGACTTGGAGTTTAGCCCTGCTCCTTGGCGAAGAAGGCTGCGGCTTTTTTTAGGAACTCATTTTCCATCCGCAGCTCACGCACTTCAGCTTCCAGCTCCGCTAACCGCACCCGATCAGAGGGTTTCAATGCCGGTTCGGGCTCTGGGTTTTGTTCCCGATACAGTTTCACCCAATTGCCCAGGGTGCCGTCGTTGATCTGGAGTTCTTTGGCCACTTGCGCGATCGGCCGGTCGTTTTGCACGACCATCTGCACGGCCTCAGCTTTGAACTGGGCACTGAATTTACGGCGTGGTGATGTTGCCATGAATATGATCCTGTCTGATAATCAGCAACCTGTCCACATTCTTTGATACACCCCA
>NZ_JBHLUB010000012.1:0-1381 GCF_042434215.1 Micrococcoides hystricis
CACACACCCCAAACGAGAAAAGGATGCACAGGCCATACCAATCAAAAAAAATCGGTATCAACAAACATGACACACTATTGAGATATCAAACAACGAAAATTTGTTCAGGCATTCAGTCTAGCAGCTTTTCCGATTCTTGCAAATCGGCTGAATTGCTATTCATCTTTGCCTTCTCTTCAACTATAAACCCTCTTTGCGTCATTCGCAAATCCGCTTTTTAGTTGAAAATAAATTGTTTTTATAAATTCCAAAAGAGAGCGCACACCAGTAGAGTCAGCTTTTCAGCTAGTTCGTTGGTGTGGTTTCCAGTGGAATCAGGTCTTCTCAAAAACTGCTTCAGCAGCAGAAGACTTCATCTACTCTACTCACATCGTTTGCAAAATGCAAAATCCGCGGTGACTGCACTTAGTAGCGTGGTTTCTCGCGGTTGCGTAACCGTCCCAACAGTCCCGCTACTCCAATGACCAGTATTAGAAGCAACACAATTACTAGTACTGGCAAAAAGACAGCCGCCGCTGAGAAGAGAACTGATGCTCCATCCTCAGCGGTAGATATGACTGGTGCAGCAACGCCTACGGTAGCTGTATTCGCGGCCGCTCTCGTAAAGCTCTTACCGAGATGGATCAACAACGCAATCACGATTCCGATGATTACTGCAATCCATGTTCCGGAGGAAGCGAGCTCTTCCCCGCTGTTAACCGTGACAGTGTCTGCCCCGTAGCCGCTGGCGAAAGTAATTCCTCCCGCAGCGGGTCGGATCAAGGTTTGGAAGATGTCATTTATCGCGTCGATCCCTGGGATCTTGTCAGCGACAAGTTCAACTACAAATAGGACGCCTAGAATGATCAGCATCCATGTGTCAGAAAGCCACGTCCACCCTTCGGGAAGTGATACCCATGGGGTGAACCGGTCAAGCAGTCCTAACGCCAGCAGTGGAATGTAGGCATTGAATCCGGCAGCAGTGGCGAGTCCACTCGTGGTCAGGGCAGTAATCATGCCCCTATTAAATCCCTGTCTGGGTTAGTTGCAAAGTGGTGGCTCTATCCCTACCTCACCGATCTACAGAAGCTCAATGAAGTTCTGGCATATGAGTTCCGAAACTTTCGACATACCCAGCTCTACTGGATTGATGCCCTGAGGTTCTGCACACGCTTGTGCATTACCCATAGGCCCATCTTCCTTTTCTCCTCCGCTTGCGAAGTTGCGTGAGGCCAACGGCCAGCCGCTCGTTAACCTCACGCAACTTCGAATTCCAATAGATCCTGAAAAACCTAGAGGTGAAATGGTCCGGGTTTTCTTCCTAGGCGTTTACCCTGATTTCTATTGTTGCTGACAGCTGGTGTTGCTGCCAGTAGTCGGTCTCGACTTCGGCTGGTGTGCG
>NZ_JBHLUB010000013.1:0-1756 GCF_042434215.1 Micrococcoides hystricis
ACTGCAACCGGGAGGTTGTGGGAGAGTAGGACACCGCCGGACACCCCTTCACAAAAAAGGAGAGTGGGCCTCACAACGACGTGAGGCCCACACCCATTTAAAAACCATTTTCACAAGGTTCTCGGCCGAACTAAGGCGCTTTTTGCCTTATGCGTCTACAGGCGTAGAATTGATACGCTTTATCGGCTAAATCTTGTGAAAGTTAACCCCTATGACTAGCACTGTTCAGGTGTCTCATCACGGCTCAGGTCAAGTGAGCCAGCGACGCGTTGCCTTTGCAACCCTCGTCGGTACCACAATCGAATGGTACGACTTCTTTATCTTCGCCCAAGCGGCAGCTCTCGTTTTCTCCGAACTGTTCTACAAGCCTGCCGGCCCTCAGATTAGCCTGCTGCTCTCCTTCGCAACAGTCGGTGTGTCATTCCTCTTCCGCCCCCTAGGCGCCTTCTTGGCGGGCCACTACGGCGACAAACTTGGTCGTCGCCTGATGCTGGTCATCACTCTAGTTGTCATGGGCGGCGCGACGACCCTGATCGGTCTGTTGCCGACCTATGCGACTGCTGGCGTCCTAGCGCCGATCCTCTTGTTGGTGCTGCGCATCCTTCAGGGTATCTCCGCTGGTGGTGAATGGGGCGGTGCTGTCCTGATGGCCGTCGAGCACGCACCAGGGGAGCGCCGTGGTCGTGCAGGTGCGGTTCCACAGCTGGGTGTGCCACTGGGTATGCTTCTGGCCTCAGGCGTGATGGCCCTGATGACCGGTGTCATTTCGCCAGGGGACGCATTCATGGAGTGGGGCTGGCGTGTGCCGTTCCTGCTCTCCATCGTCCTGATTGTGCTGGGATACTTCATCCGGCGTGCCGTTGACGAATCCCCTGTCTTCCAAGAGATCGCCGACCGCAAGGAACAGATCTCTGCACCGACCGCCGTGCTCTTCAAACGTCACTGGTACGTTGTCATCCTTGCAGCTCTCATCTTCGCCGGAAACGGTGCATCCGGTTACATGATCACCGGTGGATACCTGACCAACTACACCACCCAACCTGATGGCCTGAACATGGACCGTACAGCCGTGCTGATTGTCATCTCGGCAGCAGCGTTCGGTTGGCTAGTCTCCACCTTCGTGGCAGGTATTCTGGCCGACAAGATTGGTCGCCGCAATACTTACCTGCTTGGCTGGGTGTTACTAGGTGCCATGTCCTTCCCGCTGTTCGCAATGGTCAATACCGGCCGGATCGAAATGCTCTTGATTGCAGGTCTGCTCTTTAGCGTCGGTTTGGGTCTGACCTATGGGCCGCAGGCTGCTTGGTATTCAGAGATCTTCCCGGCCGATGTCCGGTTCTCCGGTGTCTCCGTCTCCTACGCGATTGGTGCGATCCTAGGTGGCGCATTCGCCCCGACCATTGCCACCTGGCTGGTGCAGCAGACCGGTGGTACGACTGCCGTCTCCATCTACCTGCTGAGCATGGTCATCGTGGGTGCGGTGGCAACGCTCTTGCTGCGTGATCGTCAGGGCATCAACCTGTCGATCAAGAATGTTGACGAGCAACGTCAGAACATCACCACCTTCAACTAACTAACATCAGAGCGCGGTGGGCCGGCGACGTCACTGGTTGCCGGCCCACCGCAGTTTAAGAATTACGATGAAGGGCACGTGAAATGGTCCGGGTTTTCTTCCTAGGCGTTTACCCTGATTTCTATTGTTGCTGACAGCTGGTGTTGCTGCCAGTAGTCGGTCTCGACTTCGGCTGGTGTGCGG
>NZ_JBHLUB010000014.1:0-1814 GCF_042434215.1 Micrococcoides hystricis
CCCCCCTTGACGCAAACACCACACACGTGATGCCCACACAAAAAAGAGTCAGGCGCCAAACAAGAAACAAACCATTCGTTGCTTCATGCCCCAACAGTGTGTCAACACCCCCACCTTCAAGAAGCCACAACCACCCTTCCAACAACAACACACAGTGCTATCGCGTACTAACCTGGTCACAGCCACCCAAAAGCAGGAGACATTTTGCTGATATTCCACCCATGAGCACCACCCACCAACACGCACGGCTGGTCAGGGCGGCAATTATATGCTCCTTAGAAAGGAGGTGATCCAGCCGCACCTTCCGGTACGGCTACCTTGTTACGACTTAGTCCTAATCGCCAGTCCCACCTTCGACGGCTCCATCCCACAAGGGGTTAGGCCACCGGCTTCGGGTGTTACCAACTTTCATGACTTGACGGGCGGTGTGTACAAGGCCCGGGAACGTATTCACCGCAGCGTTGCTGATCTGCGATTACTAGCGACTCCGACTTCATGGGGTCGAGTTGCAGACCCCAATCCGAACTGAGACCGGCTTTTTGGGATTAGCTCAACCTCACAGTATCGCAACCCATTGTACCGGCCATTGTAGCATGCGTGAAGCCCAAGACATAAGGGGCATGATGATTTGACGTCGTCCTCACCTTCCTCCGAGTTGACCCCGGCAGTCTCCCATGAGTCCCCACCATCACGTGCTGGCAACATAGAACGAGGGTTGCGCTCGTTGCGGGACTTAACCCAACATCTCACGACACGAGCTGACGACAACCATGCACCACCTGTGAACCAGCCCCAAAGGGGAAGAACTATCTCTAGCCCGATCTGGCACATGTCAAGCCTTGGTAAGGTTCTTCGCGTTGCATCGAATTAATCCGCATGCTCCGCCGCTTGTGCGGGCCCCCGTCAATTCCTTTGAGTTTTAGCCTTGCGGCCGTACTCCCCAGGCGGGGCACTTAATGCGTTAGCTACGGCGCGGAAAACGTGGAATGTCCCCCACACCTAGTGCCCAACGTTTACGGCATGGACTACCAGGGTATCTAATCCTGTTCGCTCCCCATGCTTTCGCTCCTCAGCGTCAGTTACAGCCCAGAGACCTGCCTTCGCCATCGGTGTTCCTCCTGATATCTGCGCATTTCACCGCTACACCAGGAATTCCAGTCTCCCCTACTGCACTCTAGTCTGCCCGTACCCACCGCAGATCCGGAGTTAAGCCCCGGACTTTCACGACAGACGCGACAAACCGCCTACGAGCTCTTTACGCCCAATAATTCCGGATAACGCTTGCGCCCTATGTATTACCGCGGCTGCTGGCACATAGTTAGCCGGCGCTTCTTCTGCAGGTACCGTCACAAAAAGCTTCTTCCCTACTGAAAGAGGTTTACAACCCGAAGGCCGTCATCCCTCACGCGGCGTCGCTGCATCAGGCTTTCGCCCATTGTGCAATATTCCCCACTGCTGCCTCCCGTAGGAGTCTGGGCCGTGTCTCAGTCCCAGTGTGGCCGGTCACCCTCTCAGGCCGGCTACCCGTCATCGCCTTGGTAAGCCACTACCTCACCAACAAGCTGATAGGCCGCGAGTCCATCCAAAACCAATAAATCTTTCCACCAACCACCATGCGATGATCAGTCATATCCAGTATTAGACCCAGTTTCCCAGGCTTATCCTGAAGTCAAGGGCAGGTTACTCACGTGTTACTCACCCGTCCGCCACTCATCCACAAGATGCAAGCACCCTGCTTCAGCGTTCGACTTGCATGTGTTAAGCACGCCGCCAGCGTTCATCCTGAGCCAGGATCAAACTCTCCGCAAAAAAAA
>NZ_JBHLUB010000015.1:0-4776 GCF_042434215.1 Micrococcoides hystricis
AAGCCTGGACCGACCGCCACGACCTCACCGCAACGGCATCAACCCAAGCGGCCTAACGAGTTAGAAAACCCGAGCAGCCTGTCCAAAAAACTTGACACAGCCCACTAACTAGGTCGGCAGTCCTGTCACTGCCTATTGTGTTGGGGCTTCAATTCGTTATGTTTTTGGTGGGTCGAATCGACTTTGATCTTTGGGATGGAAGACGTGATGGCTTCATCGTCTAGGCCGATACCCAGAGGCCGCGCGTTAGTTTCCGGGAGGAATATTGTCGCGATGATCGCGCCTGCTGCGATGACCGTCAGGTAGATCGCTGGCGCTACAGGTGTGCCGGTGAGATCGATCAACCACGTGGCTACGAACGGTGCTGTGCCACCGAAGATGGCATAAGAAACGTTGTAGGTAATCCCAGAGGCTGTGTATCGGACCTTTGTTGGGAACACTTCGGTGAGTAGGACCGCAGTGACAACGTTGGCTGTCACTGTTCCGAACATGATGAGCACCTGGCCGATAAGTGCGCCCGCGAAGGTTTCATTAGAAGCAATGAGGTATCCGGGAATTGCTGTTAGGCCTAGCATTATCGCAGACGCAAACATGGTCTTCCGTCGCCCGATTCGGTCACAGATACGTCCAATGAACGGTGCTGTTACCGCCGCAAGGGTAAGGGCTAGCACGTTCGAAAGGAGTACAGGGGTCGCCTCTAAACCTACGACTTGCCGGAGGAATGTGGTCATGTAGGTCGAGAAGATGTAGAACGATAGCGCAGTCAGTGAGATGTATCCGCCGAGCAAGAGCATTTCACGCCACTGAAGTTTGAACGTCTGCCTGATCGGCGTGTGTTCAACCGTCTCTGAGGCCTCCTGTATCTCCTGGAATAGCGGTGACTCCCCGAGGTGGCGCCGGATCCAGAATGCTATCAGACCTAGGGGCGCTGCAACCAAGAATGGAATGCGCCAACCCCATTCATCCATGGCTTGTTGTCCCAAGCCTGCAGATAGAACGTAGCTCAGCGCAGCGGCAGCTGCGAAAGCTGTGAACGTTGCTGTGGGCATCGCTGAACCCCAACGAGCCCTTTCGTTAACGGGCGCATGCTCGATGACGTAAGTAACCGCACCCGCATATTCCCCGCCGGCCGATAGGCCTTGCAGACACCGAGCCAAGGTCAACAGTACTGCAGCCCAAATTCCAATTTGGTCGTAGCTGGGCAGCAGGCCAATGGCGGCTGTTGCTCCGGACATCAGCAACACCGTGATGACGAGCACGCGTTTTCTGCCTATTCTGTCACCGAGCATGCCAAAGAGGGCGCCGCCAAGTGGTCGCAAGGCAAAGGCCACTGCGAAAACCGCAAAGGTTTGAAGTAGCCCTACGACAGGGGAGTCTGAACGGAAAAAGGTTGTAGCAATCGTGGTGGCCATGAACCCATAAACTGCAAAGTCGAACCACTCTACAACCGTGCCAGCGAAACCAGCCAAGGTTACTCTCCGTAGGTTTTTGCGATCCACCGGAGCAGTTGACTGATTTCCATGACCTACCGTCGCCGCGGCGGAACCGTGTTGTGATGAAGACATTTTGTTTCCTAATCCTGAAGTCTGGATGTTCGTGAAAGCAAAAGCGGCCCATCTAAGTTGTGGTCTCTAAGATGGGCCGCCTTGCTGACGGAGAATTAAAGGAGAATCGACTAGCTAGAAATGAACTCAGCGGCAGGCTGCTTCTGATTCACAACAGCCGCTGTCGTGGTTGGGGTAGTGTCCTCAAAGTTCGGCAAATTGTTCAGGTAGTCAACAACCGTGGAGAGACTCTCAACATCTCCGAACTTGTTGTCGATATCAAAGAGATTCCAGGCGACGGTGCCGGCCACACGATCTCCTACCGCTTCGCGGACAACGATGGGACGGAACCCTTCTGCCATGGCATCTTCAACGGTATTTCGCACGCAGGCTGAAGCCGTAACACCCGTGACAATCAACGTATCGATGCGATTGGCAGTGAGGAATTGGTTCAAATAGGTCCCGGGAAAGGCCGAGGCGCGTTTCTTGGTGATGACAAGCTCGCCTTCCTCTGGTGCAATCCGTGAATCGATATCGGCGGCACCCGTCGAAGGATCCAAGGTCTCCAATGGGATCTTCTGTGACCACAGACCCATGTCCGACGGTAGCGACGTGTCGAGCACTTCATAGGCAGTGGTAATAAAAATGACAGGTACGCCTTTAGCCCGGGCTGCGGCATTGAGATCCTGACATGCCGGGATGATCGTATCCATGTTGCGGCATGTGAACGCATGATCTGGACGAGTCCAAGCGTTGGCCATATCGATGTGAATGACAGCGGGACGAGTTCCGAAACCCACCCGACGCTTGAAGCCGCGACGCTGCATTTCCTCAGATCCCTGATTGAAGGCCTTCTGCAGAAGTTCTTCTAGTTCGCGTTCGGTTGCCTTGTAGTTCTCGTCTGACTTGTAAATCTCATCCACCATGATGAACTCCTTGATTGATGTGAGCTAGACAACATTTAGTTGCTGTGTGAACAATCTAGTTGCTAGGAGAGCACCTTTCAAGGGGTTCGCTGAAAAACTTTTCCCAGTCGTGCTTCGTCTCGACTTCGACGAGAGTGCAGTTCGAAGGCCACGAAGCTGGGCAGTAAGGGCATAGGCTGCTAAGTAAGGTGTGAACAGAAGGAGTAGAAAACGGTGAAAGAAGTTTCGCAGTCGTCCCCTCAGGGTGCGCCCGCTGCACTGCTAAATGGGTTGGCCATCCTGGAGGCATTTAGTCAGCATGAACCTGCTCTGTCTGTCACGGAAATTGCTGAGCGCGTCGGGTTGCACAAATCGACAGTCTCCCGAGTCCTGCATGGTCTAGCCAATGAGGGGTATGTGCTGCGCGACGGCCACGCGGGCAAGTACCAACTGGACTTGAGGGTGCTGCGTTTAGCCGCACCATTGATGGCTGAACTGGATGCGAGGATAGCGGCGCATCCTCATCTGGAACTTCTTTCGCGGGCGACAGAGGAGACTGCCGCACTTGCGCTCTGGAATGGCAAGAATGTCGTCGTGGTGGATCAGGTGGCTAGCCCTCATCAGGTTAAGCACACGGCCAGTGTCGGCACGCAATACAATCGCTGGCAGTCGTCCGCGGTTCGCACTGTGCTATCTCAGCTTCCGATCGACGAAGTACGGGCGCTAGTCGCTCATGGTCATGTCGACCTCTCTCCCGCGCAGCTTAGTGAGTCGGAGATTGATGCTGAGCTCGAGCGGGTGCAGCGGCTTGGTTATGCCATCAATGAGGGTGCGACAACTCCTGAAGAATTTGGTGTTTCCAGCCCGATTTTCGACACCCGTGGGCAAATTCTGGGTGGAATCGTTGTGTCGGCACCCTTGTCCAGAGTCAAGAACGAAGGCAAGGCAGAGCGCTTGGCGGATCAGGTGAAGCAGGCTGCCGCTGCGGTAACAGCTCGCTTGGGGGCTCCAGCTAGCTAGGGGCCTGGCTGGGGTGCCTGTGGTGAGCGATCCTGCTGCATGGTAATATAGGTGACAAGTCAACTATAAAGAGGCCGATAACAGTTCTTATGTCATCGGTCTTCAGTTAGGAGAGAACCTTGGGTAGCTACGTAAATCCAGATGGTGAATTCGACCGCGACACTAACTACATTGAAGACCGAATTCTTGCCAACCCAGATGCGGCCGGGCTGCGCAAAGATGATGCCGTGGGTACCAAGTACGGTGGTTGGCTCGACAACGATTTGAGTGAAGATGCTGTTGCTTGGCCGGTCGAGGCGAACCGTTATCGCTTGGTGGCTGCTCCCGCCTGTCCTTGGGCGAATCGGACCCTGATTGTTCGAAAACTGCTGGGTTTGGAAGACGTCATTAGCGTTGGCCTGCCAGGTCCGACTCATGATGCTCGCTCGTGGACTTTTGATCTTGATCCTGATGGCAAGGACCCTGTTTTGGGTACTGAACGTCTGCAGGAAAACTACTTCAAACGTTTTCCCGACTACCCTCGGGGAATCACTGTTCCTGCCGTTGTTGATGAGCCAACCGGAAAAGTCGTGACCAACGACTTCAAGCAGATCACGATCGACTTCTCCACCCAGTGGAAGGAATTCCACAAAGCAGACGCACCAGATCTGTTCCCCAAAGAACACATTGAAGAAATGTTCCCCATCATGGATCGGATCTTCCATACCGTCAACAACGGTGTCTACAAGGCCGGATTTGCTGGCAAGCAGGAAGCATATGAGAAGGCCTACAACGAACTTTGGGAAAGCCTTGACTGGCTCGAGGAACGTTTGAGCACCCGCCGCTACCTCATGGGCGATAACATCACTGAAGCAGACATCCGACTCTTTACAACGTTGGCACGATTTGATGCTGTCTACCATGGTCACTTCAAAGCGAACCGGCAGAAGCTGACAGAGATGCCTAACCTCTGGGGTTATGCTCGTGACCTTTATCAGACCCCCGGATTTGGTGAGACCGTTGATTTCCAGCAGATCAAAGATCATTACTACATCGTTCATACCGACGTAAACCCAACCCAAGTTGTTCCGTTAGGACCGGATCCGAAGGTTTGGGAAGAATCACACGAACGTGCCGACCTGGCCTCCTAACTAATAGCTCGGAAAAGCTTAAGCGCCAAGTCCTAACGCTTATGCATCGAGACTTAGAGATCCCAAATATCCTTGAAATGGTCCAGGTTTTCTTCCGTTTGAGTAGATGGGAAAATCTGGGTTATGCCGAAGAAATTCGATCAGGAAGCTAAGGACAGGGTTGTCCGTTTGATTGAG
>NZ_JBHLUB010000016.1:0-5185 GCF_042434215.1 Micrococcoides hystricis
ACACACCCCAAACGAGAAAAGGATGCACAGGCCATACCAATCAAAAAAAATCGGTATCAACAAACATGACACACTATTGAGATATCAAACAACGAAAATTTGTTTCGCTCTGGGTTCTGCTCCTGCCTTTCGGCTTTTCGCTTGCTCCCTGAGCACGAGTAATCACTTTACACACTTTTGCGCCAAGGTGTAAATCGGATTTGGCCTAAAGTTCACTTCTATCCGATTTTACGCCTAGTAGGCTCCTACTGTTCCCCGTGATTACAGGGAAGTGGCGGCTATTTGAGAAGTGGATCACATGGCCGTTTTCGGCCCTGTTTTCGCCTCTTAAGCCGGGTTTGCTGGCTTGAAATAGATCGTCGACAGCGCCGGCAGAGTGACCAGTGCGGAGCTCGGTTGGCCGTCGTAGCCATCAGTGGTGGCTGTAATACGTCCTAGGTTTCCTTCTCCTGCGCCCGAATAGACTTCCGCATCGGTGTTGAGCACCTCATGCCATGTCCCCGCGCGGGGCAGCCCGAGCCGGTAGTCGGAGTGCAGGCTGCCGGAGAAGTTGACCACGCACACCAGTGGGTTGCCATCGTGGTCCCACCGGATGAACGAAATGACGTTGTGTGCAGCGTCGTTGACATTGATCCAGGAGAAGCCTGTGCCGTCATGATCCCGTGCATAGAGTGCAGGGGTTTCTCGGTAGGTGCTGTTCAGGTCACGAATGAGTTTTTGTAACCCGTGGTGTGCTGGTTGTTCAGAGAGCCACCAGTCAAGCCCATGGGCTTCCGACCATTCTGCAGCTTGGCCAAATTCCGATCCCATGAAGAGCAGCTTTTTGCCAGGGTGCGCCCACTGGTAGGCGTAGTAGGCTCGCAGGTTGGCAAGCTGGCGCCAACGATCGCCCGGCATCTTGGTGAGCATGCTCCCCTTGCCGTGCACGACTTCGTCATGGGAGATCGGCAGCACGTAGTTCTCACTGAATGCGTAGGCCAGCGAGAAGGTCAGTTGATTGTGGTGCCACTTGCGGTTGACCGGGTCTTCAGACATGTATTTGAGGGAGTCATGCATCCATCCCATGTTCCATTTGAGCCCAAAGCCTAGACCACCATCTGAGGTTGCACGGGTGACTCCCGGGAAGGCGGTTGATTCTTCGGCGATCATGACGATGCCTGGGTTCCGTTTGTACGCAGTGGCGTTGACTTCCTGCAAGAAGGCGATCGCCTCGAGGTTTTCTCGGCCGCCGTCTTTATTGGGAATCCACTGACCATCCTTGCGCGAATAGTCGAGGTAGAGCATGGATGCCACGGCATCTACACGCAAACCATCAATGTGGAACTCTTCGAGCCAGTACAACGCATTGGCCACGAGGAAGTTCCGAACTTCATTGCGCCCATAATCAAAGACGAGTGTCCCCCAGTCCGGGTGCTCGCCCTTGCGTGGGTCTGCGTACTCGTACAGTGGCTGGCCGTCGAAGTTGGCCAGCGCCCATTCATCTTTCGGGAAGTGTGCGGGGACCCAATCCAAGATGACACCGATACCAGCCTGGTGAAGTTTATCAACCAAGTACTTGAAATCGGCAGGGCTGCCGAAGCGTGCGGTGGGTGCGAAGTATCCAGTGACTTGGTAGCCCCAAGACCCGCCGAAGGGGTGCTCTGCTACCGGCAAGAACTCCACGTGGGTGTAGCCCAACCAGCCCACGTATTCGATGAGCTGCTCTGCCAGCTCTGGATAGTTCAGTCCCGGACGCCACGAACCTAAGTGCACTTCGTAGATCGACATGGGTTCTTCGTGGGCGCTCATTGCAGCCCGCTGAGACATCCAAGCCTCATCGTTGAACCGGTAACTGTCATTGGTCACGACGGATGCTGTCAGCGGCGGAACCTCGGTAGCACGGGCCAGCGGATCTGCTCGTTCGACCCAGCGATTGTCCTTGGTCAAGAACTGAAACTTGTAGCGTTCCCCCTCAGTCACATCTGGGATGAAAATTTCCCAGACTCCTGAACCGCCCAACGAACGCATGGGGTGCGAAGTCCCGTCCCAGCCGTTGAATGAACCGATGACACGGGCTGCACGAGCATTCGGGGCCCAGACAGCGAAGCTGGTTCCGGTTACATCCCCCAGCGCGGTCGAATAGTGACGGATATGGGAACCCAGCACTTCCCACAACTGTTCGTGGCGGCCTTCGGAAATGAGGTGCAAATCCAGTTCACCCAAGGTGGGCAGGTAGCGGTATGGGTCATCCACCATGACTGGTTTTTGTCCCGGGTAGGTCACTTCGAGCCGGTATTCCGGGACGTGCCCTGGTTCTAGTGCCTCGACACACCCCACCCAGATGCCTTCGTGTTCATGGGAAAGCGCCAAGCGCGAGTCGCCGATGATCACGGTCACCGACTCCGCCATCTTCCGCAGTACCCGGAAAGTTACACAGCCTTGGGAGTCTAGGTGTGCGCCGAGAACGGCGTGCGGTTGATGGTAGGCGCCTTGCGCGACGGCATCCAATACCCAGTCTTGGACCGGAAGGGGCGTAAACGCGGTGACGTCATCTTGATTGGTCATTCGGTGATCTCCTGTGCGGCGGGGACGGGTGCGGGCGTCGGCAATTCAGCTGGGTCTTTGCCTTCCGGCGCGAGCAACCGTTGGGCGGCGAGCGCTGGAACATGAACCCAGTCTTGGCGGTGGGTGAGCTCGTAAGCGACCTCATAGAGGGCTTTATCTAGCAGCAGCGCCCGTTCCAATGCTCCGGTTCCGAAATCCGTACGATCGCTTCCTGACTCAGCTCCATAGCCGGCCAAGAATGCTTTCGCACAATTTTCGGCCCATTCCCGGGCCTCGGTTTGGGACAGCGCGGGCGCAGTATTTTGCTGGTCAGCAAAATACACGCGGTGTGCTAACGCTGCCGCATAATCGAAGGAACGTAGCATCCCCGCTAAGTCCCGTTCGATCAAGTCATACCCAACCGCGCTGACACCGCTGTCAGCACGGAGTGGCTCTCCTTCAAAATCGATGACCCGCCAGTGGTGACCATCGGTACGAATGATCTGGCCCAAGTGCAGGTCGGAGTGGATGCGTTGAAGCTGCGGCGCTGTCGCTATTTCCGTCAGTTCCGCGATGAGCGCTTCTAGTTCCAACCGGTGATCGCCAATGACTTCCTCAGCCTGGTGGTATCCCCAGCGGAGACGTTCACTGAGCTGGGCCACGAGCTGGATCCGCTGCTGCTCATCTGGTTCTTGAGCGCCGAAAGCAACCGCCAAATCCCGGTGAAGCCGAGCTAGGGTTCTGCCCAGTTCGTCGGCCTCTACGGTGAAACCGTATCCCCGGACGGCGGCCAAGGATCCCAGTGACCATGCATCTTGGGCCTGCGGGTAGAAGTGCCGCAGCACGCACAGTTGCCCGGTCACGAGTTCATGTTCCTTAGCGGCGAAGTGTTCAACCAAATTGAATACTTCTGCCACCGGTTGTTGTCCGGTACTCAGAGCGTTATCGCTGAACCCGTAGTCGAGAGAATCTTCTGGTTCACGTTCCTGAACCGGAACAGGTTCCAGTTCTGTGGTCGCATCCGGCGCCCACGTGGCTGAAATCGTGCCGTATGTGGTGGCCACCATTTCAGAGCGAACCGAATCGAGTCCTAAACCGGTAGAGACATCAACATCGTTGCCCGGGCTCAGGTGTCTGAAGAACTTAATGATGAGTGGTTCTTGCGCGCCTTCGATGCGGACGGAGGTGTTACTTTGTTCGCCCGGCTGGATGGTCATGGCCAGTTTTTCCGGCTCTGGGATCGCCGAAGTTGGCCACAGCCCAAATCCTGCTGCAGGTTGTCCCAGGACGCGATCCGCGTAGGCCCGGTCTGCATTGTGGACGAAGTGCAACCACGCTGTGACGAACGCCGGATCTGCGGTGCCGTCGTAAAAATATTTCTTGGCTGGATTGCGTCGAGAAGTGCGCTGGGACTCACCGATCAGATGATCCGATAGCGCTGGAACCTGCTCGTCGCGAACCGTGATCGGGACGTGAATGATTGGGCCGTTCTCGTCCACTCGGTAAATGTAGCTGATCAGCTGGGCAGCCTCTTCAGGGTCAGGTAAAACCAATCCCCCTACACAGGTGAGCTCGGTCGGGGCAGTCGTACTGGCAAACCAGCGCTGCGCGGGTAACCATTCCAGCAGATGTTCTTCTACCGTTGGGCTCAGTTGCGGCATCAGTCGAGTCAGGCCTTTCACATCCAGTGTTGAAACCAGTCTATGCAGTTTCTGAGCCCAAACCACGATTGGGAGTCTCGGTGGAGACAGCTCGTGTCCTATACCGTCCCCGCTCACCGATAATCTTCAATCGAATTCCCTAACGTTCCAATGTCTAGATCCTCTGGAAATACTCCAGAAATACTTGACCAGCACCGATCAATTCAAACGAGGTATCTCAATGAAACGTGATTCGTCGCCAAAAATTTGGGTCCCCGAACCTACAGGTACAATTGCTCCACCCGCTCAAGCCGCAGAAGTGGCAGCTCTTAAACGAGCCTTCTACTCGAAATTTGATCTGATGAGTTTCCACCGGAAACGAAAGAAATTCTGGGAGTTAGATTTTTCAAATCCAGAGTTAGACATAATCGAAGCCATCAGCACGGTCATACGATCCAACCACCGTCAACCTGTCACTTCCCTATTGCCATACATGTGGCACGAATTTCCGGCGGGAACTCTTTTGTGGCGAGCCCGTCGAATGAACGTCGTGAACGTGCAGAACAGTAAGATCACCGATTCAGACCTATGGGAACCCCCAAAAGCTTTCGTCTCACATGGCCGGTTCAATCTCAAGAATGATCCATTACTTTACACGTGCATTGGACTTCCGATAGATACCCTTACCGAAGCTCGCATACATGATCCGGACACACGCTTCATGCTTATTGCGTATGAAATTTCTGAGCCGATTCGCCTCCGAGGGATAGGAAGGGCTATCGATCCGACTCTCACAGCTCGGCAACAGCGAATCGAGAAAGAACTGAGTGAATTTATGGCTGAGACAATGTCAATTCCAGCAGAGAGCGACGAAGCTGTAGTCTATGCTCTGACACAGAAAATTCTGGAACATTACTGGCTCTTCGGAATTTCAGGTGTAGATCGGTTTTGGTGCAGAGCGTGTTGAAAGCTTAAAAAGAGTCGAGGTCTTCCGAAGATGGAAGTGACGAAACAACTCATCT
>NZ_JBHLUB010000017.1:0-6810 GCF_042434215.1 Micrococcoides hystricis
CCCTCTCTTGCTGCCGGCCCCTCCACTCATCGGTGGCTTGTTCGCTCAGTGCATTTAGCAGACCGGCGATATGTTAGCCCCTTCGGCGTTTTCTGCGTCCGCCCAGTACCAACAACCCGCCGCCTACAGCCAGCGCCAGTCCAATGCTGGTGAGCAGTGTGAGCTCGGCACCTGTCCGCGGTAGCCAGCCGGGGTTCCGTGGATCCCCAGGCCGCTCTGATTCAGGCTGGTCTGGCTTGCCAGGTGTCTCAGCTCCTGATTCCGCTGGTATCTGGATAGTGGCAGTATCATCATCGGTGACCGTGATGGTTGCGTCAGAACCACCAACCTGCGAGGCAGAACCCTGAACCGACACACTGTTCGGCAAATCGACCTGTGCAACAACGTCCGCTTGGGTCACAACGTATTCAGCGATGCAGTTGACCATTGCACCCGGCGCCAGAACCGCCTTACCCCCCGCGCCGAAGTCATCACTGAGCGTCGATGCTGAAGCGGCTTCGCCGAGGCGGCAACTCAGTTCAAGTGCCTCATTCTTTGCCCAGTTTTCAGCCAGTACCACATCTGTGAGGGTGACGTCACCGGTGTTCCTCACTGTAATCTCGAATTCAGCCGTGCCTCCGGCTCCAAGTTTTACGGTGCTTTTACCGTTGACGGTTTTAGTCACCTGAATAGCCGGGCTAGCTTTACCCATCACAACTTCTGCTGCAGCCTCACTCGATTCCACTGTCACCGTGTGATAGGAACCTACGGCCTTCGCGGTGTTGATCAGCGGTTGACCCCTGTCAAAGTCGTCTTGTGTAATAACAGTTGTCGCTTCACAGTCAGCCGATTCGCCAGCACTCAGTGTTCCGTCCTCCGACATACCGTCGCACTTCACATGAGCGTTACGTTCCTGCAGCATTGGGTCATCAACGACAACACCGTTCACTGGTGTATTGCCCGTGTTCGTGATGGTGAACTGATAAGTCACACTGTCGCCAGCACGGTAGCTCTTCTGGCTGTCCTTAACTGTTTTGGTGATTTCCAGTGTCGGAGTTCCAACTGTCACTGTCGCAGTCGACTCCTCAGAAGTCACATCAGTTCCGGTTGCCGACTTGGCAGAAGCCGTGGCTGTGTTCTCCAGCTTTGCGTCATCAACCTTCGCGTCATCTTTCGTGACTTGGTATTCACCCGTGCAGTTGGTCGATTCGCCCGGAGCAAGCGAGGTTGCGTCACACGTGACCTCGGTGATCTTGGGGTCGTTAATCTGAACTTCGTTGATCGTAAGGTCGCCGCTGTTCTTCACCGCGAATGAGTACTGCACAGTATCACCTGCGCTGAATGGCTCATCGCCTACCTTCCAGTCAACAACCGACTTCACCAGTTCAAGGCCAGTCTTCTCCGACACAGTAAACGAAGCTTCCGCGGAATCCTTCGGCGTAGTGTCGTCGTGGTAGGAAGCTGACACGCTTACCGTGTTCTTCACGATTTCGCCAGCATCAACATCAGTCTGAGTGACGGTGACGACTGCACTGCCGGTGATCGACTCGCCGGGCATCAAACGTCCACCTTGAACGCCTACGATACCGATGGGATCCCATGCGATAACAGCACCGCGCTCCTCAAGCATGGTGTCTTCGACAGCGATACCGCTCAGCGGAGTAGTCCCGGTGTTGGTGACCACGAAGGTGTACTTCACCTCCGCACCAGCGGCGTGTGGACCCTCATTATCAACCGACTTCTCAATTGACACACTCGGCTTTCCGACGTTGACCGTAGCACTGGCCTCAACGGGTTCAAGCGGATCGCCCTTTGTGGTGGCACCCGTTGCGACTGCAGTGTTGTCGTAGGTCTTCTGACCGTCATCCACATCAGCACCCGTCAGGACGTGCGACGCCGTACAAGTTAACGATTCACCTGGAGCAAGAGTCGCATCACCCTCACACGTGAGGTTACTGACCTGCGGGTCGTCGATCTTGGTGTCTTTGATGCTGATGTTTCCGGTGTTCGTCACAATGAAGTTGTACTCAATCGTGTCACCTGCGGTCAGAACATCAGCATCCTGTGACCAATTGGTGACAGTCTTCTGCAGCGACAACATTGGTTCAGCCACAGGAACTGCAACAGTGGCGGTATCCTGAGCGGAAACAACATCGCCCTGGCCACTGCCCGGATCCTCGCCATCACCCTTCTGAGTCGTACCGGTGAGGGTGACGGTGTTCGGCAGAGCTTCCTCACTATCAACGTGATCCTGCGTGATTTCGCTTTCACCCGCGCAAGTGAATTCCGCCCCAACCGGAAGCGTTGCCGTACCACCGAGAACGTCGATTTCTTCTTCGCCACTCTTACACGTGAGATTGACCGCTCCCCCCGCCCAGGTGTCTACGAGCTTGACGTTATGCAGCGTGACATTCCCAGTGTTCTGAGCACGGATGGTCCATGTGGCCGTTTCACCCGCCTTTTTCTGGACCGATTTCTCACCGTCGACCGTTTTCTCAACAGTCACAGCTGGTTCAGCTTTCGGCACCGTAACCGTGGCCTTGCTGTTTGCCAAAACCTTCTCGTTCATGTCTTCGCCAGTGATGGCGGAGGTGTACGGGTAGCCGCCAGTAACTTCAGCACTGTTAGGCAGCTCAGCCTGGTTGTCCAGATCCTCCTGCGTCACCGTGTAGGAACCGGTGCACTCGTATGCATCACCCACAGCGAGTTTGGCTTTACCAGCGAGCAGATCCTCGGTGGCATTACCACTGTAGTCTTCCCCGTTTTTCGGAGTGATGGTGCAAGCCAGCTCCAACGCCTCCTTGCCTTCCACCCAGTTGTCGACCAACTTGACGTCTTCGAGGTCAACGTTGCCGGTGTTTTCACCGGAGAGCACGAACTCTGCTGAGCCTTCAAGTCCGACTTCGTCGGATTCTTTTTCGTTGACCGTCTTCGCCAGCGTGATGTTCGGAGCCGGTTGGAAGACACCGAAGTCGTAGCTGGAGTGTGTTTCTTGTTTGCCGCCGTTGTTCGACGGGCTGAGCGCTTTCACAGAGATAGTCTGCGAAGTCCACGAACCTACCTCTGTGGACGTACCCTTGCCAGCCTGGGTATTGATATCGGTGTGGTTGAACGGTTCGACAACTACACGGTAATCTCCGCGTTCGACAGAGTCGAAAGCGTAGTTGCCGCTCTCGTCCGTTGCCGTGGTGTCGACAACAATACGATTGCCGTTGTCATCCAATTTGAAGTTGCCATCCGGGTCCACCGCATAAAGGGTGACAGTATAGCCGGAGAGGTTTTTCTCTTCGCCTTGCTTTGCAGCGTCTTTGTTGGCATCACTGTAGACGTTGCCGGTGATGAGCGCGCCGTACACGTCCGTGACAACTGGGGCAGGCTGAGGAATCGGCAGTGCACCCGCTCCAGTTGATTCTGCAGAATTTCCGGCGACTGCGTGAACTGTCGCGGCTCCTGTGGAGTTGACGTAGCGGTCGGCATTCTTGTTACCGTCCGGATTGAAGTTCAAAAGGTACTGTTCCGAGGTATTGGCTTCCAATAGCGGACGGTCAAAGCGCAAGGCCGTGATATGTGGGACACCCGGTTTAGCCTGTTCGTCGATAACCTCCTGCGTTAAAGGCTTCCAGCTTGTGTCACTCGGTGTTTTGTCGATGTCCCGCTGAGCGAAGTTAGCACACGCGTTGAGGTCTTCTTCACCAGCAGCGTTCGTCGGACAAAGGGAGACCGTCCCTGGGTCGTCATAGGTGTAGTAGATCTTCCCCGTGTCCCCGCCATCTGGGCCGACATATTCCGGCAGAGTCTGTAACCAGTATTCACCGCTGAACTTTGTACCCCGCCAGTCGCCGTTAAACGGCAGCAGATCGATGTACTGCACGTGCCCCAACTGGGCGTCTGTGTAGTTATACAGCTGCAGTGAATGCTGGAACGCGGTGTTTTGAGGTACGAGTTCATCACCGGTGGACTTCATCAGGCCAGAAGCCACAACTTTCGGCACGACCAGAGTGGTCAGTCCCGCCATCGAATTCAGCGGCTTGTATTTCTGGGGTTCTTCTGTGACCGGAGTGAAAGCAGCCGCATGCCTTGAAGAGTTGATCTTGATCTCTTGGTTTTCTCCTCGGCCCATCTTTTGCAACGCCGCGGGCAAATCCAGTTCTGGCGTTCCCGTGATCCGGTACGAGTGAACGATATCGAAGGTTTGTCCCGGTGCTGCCCAGGCTGGAGTAACAACCGTGAACTTAGGGGCTTGGTGGGTGCTGGGCCTGCCCCACGGGTTGTAAGCCGCCAAGGTGGAATCGGCATTTTCCGTCGCCCAGTTCGGGGGGAAGAACGGGTCGTTATCGGGGTTGCCAGTCTCATTCTTCTGATCCGACAGCAGCCACGTGCGCTCGATGTAGTTATCCGTCGACGGTCCGCAGTCCCTTGGGTTATTGGAAATCGTACCTCGGTGATACGTCATTCCGGCAGACAGCGTTTCCGGGTCCGCGGTTAGGCACTTTGACAGGTAAATGCGCATGTGCACACGATTGGGATTACCCGCGGCGTCCGTCGAATTGACTGCGCCAAGGGTTCCGTTATAAACCTCTACCTGTCCCGAGGTAGTGACCGTGTAGTTCTGCTTACCGATGGTGTCTAGCCGCCTGGTGTCCAGTGTGCCCCAGATATCGCGGATACCCGCAGAGGGCGTATCAGCAAGCAGCACGTCCTTCAGGTCGCGGATCTTCTTACTTCCCGAATACACCTGCCCGTAGTTCGTGGTTTTGAAATACTGTGCGTTTCCGTTGGCGGCTTTGACGGTGGGAAGCGTTGAAACGATCTGCGGATCGCCGACTTTAGCGCGGTAGGAGAAAACTGTCGGCTGTTGGATGACGTTCTCCCCGGGAATGACGATCTTAATTCCCGAGATCTCCGTTGATCTCATGCTCCCGGGTTCGGCGAACGTGTTGCCTGTGACGCCGGCGGATCCGTCATGGAATACCTTCCAGTCCTCATTGCCTGAACAGTCCGGGGCTCCGTTGTTGGTTTTATCGGCCTTGGTGATGTAGACCTTTGCGTCGGGGAAGGCTTCTTCGACTCGGTGGGTACCCGCTAAAACGGTGGGTATATAAGCGTTGCCGCTATCGATGACGCGCTGTGTTCCCGGTTGCCAAACCGAACAGATGGTGGGGTTGTCTTTAGCGTCAACAGGGGTGACAGTGAGGTTCACGTTTGCGCTTGACCGAGCCAGCAGACCTTCTGTGGTCTGCGCATGCGCATGCCCAGCGTCCACTTTGGTCGATGGACACCCATCAGCAGCTTTGCACTCCCATTTGGTCAGGTTCACCGTCTGCTTCGCGCAGTTGTTGTTGGGAGAGTATCTGCCGGCCAACAGGCCCTGTTCCTCGTTCTTGGTTGACACGCTGCAATCGGTCAGACCGCCGGGGTCGGCAGTGTTGTTGCCAAATGCCTCTTTGCCTGCCGTTTTCGGCATGTTCGACGGTACCCCGCGGCTGTCTTTGACGCGCGTGGGGTTCCCATCTTCGTCAACCACATCCATGCGAGTGGTAAAAGTTGTTTTGCCCTCGGGCAGACCGGCAACCGGAATGAGGAAGCGGAAGGTTGGCAGGGTGTTCTTATAGACACCGTCGACGTACGGGTTTCCTTGCGCGTCCACTTGAGCAGGCTTCCACGCACTGCCGTCATAGGACACCAGTACCTCATGGGCTGCAAACGGTGCGTTTGCCGGCATCTGCAGGGTATAGCGGCTAATGGTGTTTGGGTCTACCGGGAAAATTCGTCCGATCCTGGTGGAGGCAAATCCGCTTGGTGCGGGGCTGGCGGTCCCATCGCCGGGGTACGTAGTCAGACCGGCACGAGCACTGATGCCAATGTACTCAATACCGTCACGGGTAGTTGTATTCGTGAAGCTCTCTGGATCGATAATGCGCTGGTCGTAACGCGGCTCAATCAGCACATTGAGTTTTTTGTCCGCCACCGCCGTGATCAATGCGGCACCATCCTCCAAAGCTGCTTTGAGTCCAAGGTTGAAAGCGCCCTCGGGGTTAGTCCCGCCCTGCAGCTGCAGTGATTGGATCGTTTCAGCGGTGAGTTCGAAGGAGATCGTCGTGTTGATGTTCGGCCCTGCTTTTACGGTGATGACGCCATTGCGATCGACCGTGTTGGAGACACCACCAAGGGAGGCCGGAATAAACTTCAGCGTTGGCTTTCTATTGGGTTCTGGCAGACCTGCCGCACGAGCTTCGGCGCTCAGCCACTCTGGCGTGAGAGTGAAAGTCACCGGGTCAGCTGCTGTTTTGACATTAAGGCTGATGTTGTAAACGGCAGTGTCCCCGGCACAGATATTGCCGTCAGTCGCAGTGTTATCGCCAGTGGTATAGCCGTTGGCCTCGGTAATCATACAGCCGGAGCCGCCATCTTTGACAAGCCGGAGCTCGTATTGGACAGTACTGTCCCCAACCTTCGCCGTCTGTGGCGCCCCTGGTGCCCCTGGTGCCCCTGTGTCAGCTTCGGCTGCGGGAGGCTGTGAAACCATCATGCCGAAAAAAACGGCGAGCACCGCAAAAATCGCCGTTATTCTTCTAAGTACAGAGGTGGTCGCGGAAGTCATGGACAATTTCTTTCTTTTGGCCAACACCGCTATGAGTGCTTGTTTGACAATTGGGAGGGGATGCACTACACGTTAATGCATCAATCAATCAATCATAGTTGAACCCCTCAGATTTAACCACTGGTAGTCGTGCCTCACATACTTTGATCGCATGCCTCTACGCTGACGAGTATGAACAAGGACGTGGTGTCAGTGGCGACACGTATCGAAGTGACCAAACAATTAAAACA
>NZ_JBHLUB010000018.1:0-19370 GCF_042434215.1 Micrococcoides hystricis
AACCGGTGGCGTGAAGATCCACACCGCTTGAACGAGAGCTACGCGATCAATCTATATGAGGCACAACCCGAGTTACGCGATCAAATTGACATGAGGCACTACGTTTGGGACTCACCAGCGTGAGCCAGTTCACTTGAAGACGTTCTCGCGGTAGTACTTGAGCTCTGCGATCGAGTCTTGAATGTCTCCCAATGCGCGGTGGTTGCCGGTTTTCTCAGGTACGTTTGCATAGATGTCCGGGTACCAGCGGCGGACGAGTTCCTTCACGGTGGAGACATCGACGATGCGGTAGTGGAGATGCTCGATCACTGCGGGCATGTCCCGGGTCAGGAACAGTTTGTCCTGGCCCACGGAATTACCTGCCAACAGGGCGGTGCCGGCTTCAGGAACCCGTTCGGTGATGTAGGTGAGCACCTGCTCGGTTGCCTCCGCCATGGTGACACCGGAGTCGAGTTCGGCCAACAGGCCGGATTCCTGATGCATGTTGACCACAAATGGGTCCATGTTCTCGATGGCGCTTCGTTCAGGTTTGATGACGACCTGCATGCCGTCATCAAGGATGTTCAGCTCTGAATCGGTGATCAAGACCGCGACCTCAATGAGGGCTTCCGTAGCCGGGTCTAGCCCGGTCATTTCGCAGTCGATCCAAACGAGGGGAGCGGAGTCTGCACTCATGATGTTCACGCCTTCTTCTGCATTTCTTTGACGATCGCGCTGAATTGACCTGTTTGCGGATGTGGGTTCTCGGCGATGAACTTCATCAACTGCTCTTCATCGACGATCAGCACAGGGGTGGATTGCGTGAGTGGATGCCCGGCATGTTCCGGCTGCGGGGCCGGGGTGGGTGCCGGGGCGGAGGAAGCAGCCTTGCTGTCGTCCTGAGTGGTTGCCGCCGGGGTCGGTTCGAAGTGGGTCATTGCCTTTTCGCGAGAGAGTGCGGGGGAGAGTAGCCACAGGGCAATAAAACCAATGAAGAACAGGATGGCCATCGGGTAGCCGAGTTCGGGACGAATGAAATTCATCACGGTGGCGACCAAAATGCCGCCACCCAACAGCACCGCCCACAGCAGCAAGATGTGATCGTAACGATTCTTCGCTACTTGAGATTCACCTTTGACGCGGCGCATGCAGACCTTTCGGGGGAAATGTGGGCGGGATACACGAAATAGACTGCGTCTAGTTTAAGCCACAACGGGCGCTTCCAGCTCTTGGCGCGCCCAGAGCCTAAGATAGAAATCGAGATCTGACCCACGAACGTTCTGCGCGGAAGGCCTGTATGAAAGAAACTGACACGGCGCTACCTGGGCAAACTGTTCGCTGGTCCACCCCGGGCATCATCTCGGCGACCCTGTGGGGGTTGGCTGGCTCGATCATGGTGCTGTTCGGGTCCTTTGGCGTCGGGTGGCTGCCCACGGTTTCTGAACTGAACACGCTTGAACTCTTCTTGTTCCTGCGCACCACTGTCACCGGTGCGATCTTGTCCACCTGTGTCCTGACCATCGGTGTATGGCTCATGCTGTACGGGTGGCTGAGGCTGGGCAGAAGCCTGCGCCAAGCCTCCGGTCAAGACCCTGAGCGCGGGGTGCTCATGGCGCAGAAACCCCGCTTGGATGTTGACCGTGACGGGTACATTCAAGACCCGGTGGCGATGTCTACCAGTTGGCGGGAACCGCTGGCGCTGTGGCTGTCAGAGAATTGGCGCCGCATCCGCAACTCGTGGTGGGCCCCTGGATCGCTGAAGGTCACGAACATCGTCACCATCATTTGGACGCTACCGTTGCTGGCGACTGTGCCGATTTTCTCCCGCGATATCTTCGCTTACGTGGGGCAAGGGCGATTGGTCCTCAACGGTGGTGACCCGTACGCGGTGGGTATCTCAACCATCTCGAACTGGTTCCAGCTGGGAACTGACTCCATGTGGGCAGAGGACGGCACCCCGTATGGTCCTGTCTTCATCTGGATGGAGGCCCTAGCCGTTGACGCTGCAGACGGTTCCCTAGAGTGGGCCCTGTTCTACCTGCGTATGCTCGCGGTGGCCGGAACCACACTCTGTCTCATCTTCACCCCGTTGCTGGCCAAACAGCACGGCATTGATCCGGCCCGCGCACAGTGGTTGGCCAGCGCAAACCCGCTTTTCCTCATTTCCTATGTGGCCTCCGGACACAACGATGTGTTGATGGTCGGCTTCGCGCTAGCCGCCGTCTTCTTTGCTCTACGAAAACAGGGCGTGCTTGCCGTCATAGCGCTCACGCTCTCGGTCGGGATCAAACCCATCACGGTCGTATTGCTACCGTTTATCGGATTGATGTGGGCACCAGCTGGCGCCCGCTGGGCCAAGAAGATCTGGTACTGGTTCCTTTGCGGTGGCATCTTCTTGGTCCTGATGACCATCATCGGATACCTGAACGGATATGGCTTCGGCTGGGTGAAGGTCATGTTGGGTACCGGCACCGGCTACACTTTCTGGTCCCCGGTCGGTTTCTCGCAGATGCTGCTGAGCAACCTGGGGAACGCATTCGGTTTCAACGACGATCTTTTGGCTTCGGTGGTCAAGCTCGCCGGACGTCTCAGCTCTGTGGTGCTCGTGCTGTTCCTGATTTTCCGTGGGCCGCACCGTCAGCTCAGCATCCGCATGACTCTGGCTTTCACAGCGCTGGTCATTCTCTCGCCCGTGATTCACCCGTGGTATCTGCTGTGGCTGTTGCCGTTCTTTGCCGCGATCGGGATCAAGGACAATTGGCAGCTGAGCTGGGTGGTCTTTACGGTTGCTTTCTTGATTGGATTCGGCGCGTATGACCAGCTGCACATCTGGCGTTTCCTTGAACTGGGCATCTTGCCGAAGGTCATCTCGCTGGCTATCAGTTTGGTTCTAGTGTTCTGGATGTTCTTCCTTGATCGGCGTACGTCTGCGTTCTTTGACCTGCGTGATGTTGGCCGATCCTTGGCCAGCATGGGCCGCAGGCTCACCGGGAACCGCGCATGACCGCAACCAAGCAAAACAAGCCTCATGGCATGACGCACTGGCTGGAGCCAGCACGCAATGTCCTTACCCTGCTTGCGACCACGCTGGGCCACCACCGGGTGAGCCGTTGGCTGTTCGGTGCGCCCGAGCATGAGGTACGCCCCGCTTTAGCGCAGGGTTTGTTCGCGTCGATCCTGATTACGATCGGGTCTTGGGGAGTGGGGAGTCTGCCGCAGGCGGGGGAGTCGCTCTTTTCTGGAACCACCATATTGGTGCCCATGCGCACCGAGACCAGTGGCGTCATTATTTCCGCGGTCTTGCTGACCCTTGGCAGCATGCTCCTAGTGCGAGCTTGGCTGCGATTGAGTCAACGCATTGATCCACGGTGCCAAGCAGCAGCCAGTTTTGTATCGCGGGCCATCTGGCTGTGGTCGGCACCCGTGCTGCTGAGCTTTCCCATTTTTTCCCGGGACGTGTACTCATATCTGGCTCAGGGCAGGCTTTACGCATCCGGGGCGAATCCCTATGAGAACTGGGTCTCCCAATTACCGGGATGGTTCATGCAAGGAGCCGACGGACTCTGGGCGGAGTCCTATTCCCCCTACGGGCCGTTATTTCTGGTTTTGGCTGCAGGGTTCTGGTGGATTTCCGGAGGTATTCCGGAAGTCGGGGTGCTGCTATTCAGGCTGTTGAGTCTGGCCAGCATGTGGTTGATGATGAAATACCTCATCAAGCTGTCCGCTTTCTTGCGGACCTCGGTCACCTTCGCGCTTTGGCTGGCCGTGGCCAACCCGCTGTTTTTGATCATCATGGTTGCCGGCGCCCACAACGACGTTTTGATGCTGGCATTACTCTTGGCGGGAACGTGGTGGCTGGCTCGTCAACGGTTCATTATCGGCGTGGTCCTGATCGGCCTGTCGATTGCCATCAAACCCATCGTGATTGTCACGGTCCCGTTCTTAGTTTTCTTGAGTCTGCGCCAGCGTGAAAGTGACGGGGTGAGCCTTTCCGAACGGTTCAGCCGCTGGGTCGGCGCGCTGGGCATCCTTGCTGTTGCGTTAGCGGTGATAGGAATCGCCACCGGACTGTGGTTCGGATGGATTCCGGCCATGTTAACGTCCGGGTCGGCTGCTTTCCCATACGCGCCGGTGGGGCTGATTGGTTTGGGACTGGGCTGGCTAGCTGGATTAGTAGGCGCGAATCCCGCGACGGTCCCCGCCATCTTCTACACATCCATGCGTGTCCTTGCCGCAGTTGTGTTGGTCTGGTGGGCCCTGCACACCCAGCGGGACTGTCTGGTGATGCAGAAGGTGCCCCGGGACGCAGCGCTTGCCCTTGTCGCCGTTGTGCTGAGCGCACCAATTGTGCAGCCGTGGTACTTGCTTTGGGTTTTGCCGCTGTTCGTTCTGTGGCGCTCAGAACCGGCCCGTTGGTTGCGGTGGCTGTATTTAGGTATCGCGATTTTGGTGCTGGTCGGTGTTATCGAACAATTCTCGGTCGCGCAGTGGATCCCGCAATTGCTGGTGAAGTTGATCGCCGTTGGCGTGGGTCTGCTCTACCTGTTTTACATTGTGCTGATTGATCCTAAGACCAGCGTCATCTTCCGGGACCGACCAGACGCTCGTGTCCGGCGCGGCCTCAACGATGCCGAGTCCGTCGACTGAGAACAAAATTTTCTCGTTAAAACAGTGATGGCCCCAACTGGCGCTTGGTTAAGCGCGGTCAGGGCCACCACTGGTGAGTGTGAGGCCTTGCTTAGTCTCGGGTCAGCTTTCGGTGGCTGACACGAGTTGGGCGGGCCGCTTCTGGGCCAAGGCGCTCAATCTTGTTTTCCTCATAGGCCTCAAAGTTACCTTCGAACCAGTACCAGTTGGCAGGGTTCTCGTCGGTACCTTCATAGGCCAGAATGTGGGTTGCTACACGGTCCAGGAACCAGCGGTCGTGCGAGATGACCACGGCACAGCCTGGGAAGTCCAGTAGTGCGTTTTCTAGGGATGACAGAGTTTCAACGTCCAAGTCGTTAGTCGGCTCGTCAAGCAGCAGCAAGTTGCCGCCCTGTTTCAGAGTCAACGCCAAGTTCAGACGGTTGCGCTCACCACCGGAGAGGACACCGGCTTTCTTCTGCTGGTCTGGACCCTTGAAACCGAAGGCCGAAACGTAGGCACGCGATGGCATTTCTACGTTGCCAACCTGGATGAAGTCCAGACCATCGGAAACAACTTCCCAGAGGGACTTCTCTGGATCGATGCCTTCACGGGACTGGTCAACGTAGGAGATCTTGACCGATTCACCGATCTTCAGCTCGCCACCGTCGAGTTCCTCAAGACCAACAATAGTCTTGAACAGGGTGGACTTACCTACACCGTTCGGGCCGATAACACCGACAATGCCGTTGCGAGGCAGGGAGAAGGACAGGCCGTCGATCAGGACACGATCGCCGAAGCCTTTCTTCAGGTCGGTTGCTTCTATGACCTGGCTACCCAGACGTGGGCCAGGTGGAATCTGAATCTCTTCAAAGTCCAACTTGCGGGTGCGCTCGGCCTCTGCAGCCATCTCTTCGTAGCGAGCCAATCGGGCCTTCGACTTGGCCTGACGTCCCTTGGCGTTGGAACGAACCCATTCGAGCTCTTCCGCCAGACGCTTGGCCAACTTGGCGTCTTTCTTACCCTGAATCTCCAGGCGAGAGCGCTTCTTCTCCAAGTATGTGGAGTAGTTGCCCTCGTACGGGTAGAGACGGCCACGGTCTACTTCACAGATCCATTCTGCGACGTGATCGAGGAAGTAGCGGTCGTGGGTGACGGCCATGACAGCGCCAGGGTACTGGGCCAAGTGCTGTTCCAGCCACAGGACGGACTCAGCGTCCAAGTGGTTAGTAGGCTCGTCAAGCAGCAGCAGGTCTGGTTTCTGCAGGAGCAGCTTGCAGAGCGCAACGCGGCGGCGTTCACCACCGGATAGGTGGGTCACCGGCTCGTCACCTGGTGGGCAGCGCAGGGCGTCCATGGCCTGTTCCAGCTGGGAGTCAATGTCCCACGCGTCGGCAGCATCAATGGCTTCCTGCAATTTGCCCATCTCTTCGAGCAGGGCGTCGTAGTCTGCATCTGGGTTTGCCATCTCTTCGGAGATTTCGTTGAACCGCTGCAGCTTCTGGTAAATTTCGCCAACGCCTTCTTGGACGTTACCGAGCACGGTTTTCTCTTCGTTCAACGGAGGTTCCTGCTGCAGGATGCCCACGGAGTAGCCGGGGCTCAGCCGAGCCTCACCGTTGGAAGGCTGGTCCAAACCAGCCATGATCTTCAAGATTGTTGATTTTCCGGCGCCGTTCGGACCGACAACGCCGATCTTCGCGCCGGGAAAGAACGACATGGTTACGTCGTCAAGGATGACCTTGTCGCCCACTTTTTTGCGGGCTTTGACCATCGTGTAAATGAATTCAGCCATAACTACAAGCGTAGTGGGTATTGGCGAATAGATTCACATCTTGCGCCGGTGAACCCCATATTTGTCATCACATTAGCGGCTGCCTTCGAAGACACCCCACTCTTCTTCAGTCTCACCGCCGCCCACTGGTGCCAATTGTGGCTCAGTCTGCCCTTGGTTGCCCTGATAGGTGGTCCGTTCGAAACTGGTGGAGCCAAAGACCAGATCATGACCGACTGCTTCGGCATCCACTTCCCACGTTGTACGCGGATCCCCATCCTTGGTTTGCCAAGACTTTTGCTTCAACCGTCCGGTGATGATCACCGGTTGTCCTTTACGGATCGAATAGGCCACGTGGTTGGCTAGATTGCGGAAACAGTTGATGGTGTACCAGTTGGTGTACGTGGTTTCCCACTCTTTAGATTCTTGGTTGAAACGCCGATCTGAACACCCGACGCGAAAAGTGGCGATCGAGGTGTTGGTATTGGTGGTGCGTTCGGTGACATCGGTGGCGACGAAGCCCCGCAGGGTGATCTTCTCACTCATGCCGTTTTCTCCTTGGTTCAGGACGGACAGAACCGGTGCTGGTTCTTAGCCACCAGTAAGCCCACCTGAATCCGCTGACACTCAGGGCATGAGGAGAATATGCGTGCACGGTCGTTGTGCCGATGCGGTGTGGAGTAGTCGAATCCGTTACACTTGGAACCGGTTCTCGATGAACCACGCCCCAGTAGCTCAGGGGACAGAGCAGGAGCCTTCTAAGCTCTTGGTCGGGGGTTCGAATCCCTCCTGGGGCGCCAAAATTTTACGGCTCTTCGAAGCCAACTTCTGCCATCCGCACCTGATAGTCATGAGTCGCCTGCTTGGCCTGACCGTGGGCACCCAGCTGGGTGAATGCGTTGATCAAACCCTCATGTGCTTTTTGATCGTACGGATCAATGTCGAGGATGCGCCGGAACGTCTCAACGCACGTGAAATGTTCTTCCGCAGCGGCGGCATCATCAGCCAGCGCGTGGGCCAAGGTGAAGAAGGTGGAACGGGCTTCCCCTTGGAGTCGTTCTGCCCAATCCACGTCAACTTCATCCGGGAAGACATCCCCGGTGTACAGGTGCATGGCATTGACCATCTGGCTCATTGAAGTCTGAGAGCCGTCCCGTTTAGCGAGCGCTGCATGCGCTCTGCGCAAAAACACTTCCACGTCCACCGTCAGCCGGTCCAGACGCAGGCGCAGTAGGTCCGCATCCACGACTAGGAACTGATCGGGTGCGAATCGCTTGACCGGATCGAGTGCCCGACGCACGGTGCTGATGGCTACCGAGAAGCGGTTCGCGACGCGTTCCGGGGTTTCGTTCGGCCACAGAATCTCCATGACGGTCTCCTTGGAGATCGCGACACCGCGACGGGCAATAAGAATCTTCAGTGCCTCACGTGCCTTGCGTGACTGCCAGTGCGCGATCGATCCGTCTGTAGCTTCGACTTCAAAGCCGCCCATGACCCGGATTTTCGGTTGGTTGGTTTGCGGCTGGCGTGTCTTGGGTACTGCATCAACGGCACCCGAGCGAAGTGTGGAGATGATCTGGGCTGCTTCGTCTTCCACCCCGTGCAGTCCGAGCGCTTTGCCTGTTGCTGCGGCTTCTTGGGCTAGCGCCTCTGCCTCAGCGCGGTCTCCGGCTTGCAGTCTGCGCAGCAGCTGCCGGGCCAGCCCGAGTTGGCTTGCAGCAAGCCACGGCTGGGCACTGATACGAGCACACAGGTCAATGGCGCAGCGGTAGTGCCCAATCGCTAATTCTCTGTTGTCCTGCAGATCGGCGAGCACCGCGAGCGAATCGGCCACCGTGCCCCAGGCGGTAATACCCACACCCATGGCAGCCAAGTGATCCCGGTAAGGCAAGAGAGCTTCATGGAAAGGTTCAAGCTGATCGAGATTGCGCAGCTCCGAATGCACGATCGCCATGTTGGAGACCGCAGCCAACCAGTTCTGGTCTTTCGGCCAATCCTCCAGTGGTGCCAAGGAATGGACGATGCCACGGGCAGCGCTCACTCGGCCTTGCTGGATCCAAATCCACGCCAGGATTGATGTCCAGATCGGTTCCCCGGGGTATTTCTGGCGCGCCTTCAACAGCGACGCTTCGGTTTCGGCACCGCGACCATCCAACCAACGGATCACGGCCATTTGAGCGATATAGGCGATCTCAGCATCCGTGTCGTCCGCTGCCAGGGCTCGATCGAAGCCTTCTTTGGCGAACATTTCAGCCGTTTCGGTGTGACCGTCTAGGGTGGCGCGGATGCACCGGAACCAGCTGACAAAGCGGCTGTCTTCAAGCTGCGGGAACTTGATCAGGGTTGGTCCGTGAAGACATAGCTCTTCATCGAGTTCGGTCAGTTCACCGATCTCGAGCAGGGCACCCAGCAGCAAAAAGTAGGTGGTCTCAAGGAATCCATTGTCGCCATGTTCTAGCGCGATATCGCGGATTTCTCGGGCTGCCTGCAGCCGGAAGTCCAACTTCTCCGGAGATAAGTCCAAGCTCGCTTCCGACAGCAGCGCCCACGCTCGAGAAACGGGATTGTCCGCGAGCTGCGCATGATGCTTTGCCTGCGCCGCAGCCTCTTTGGCCCCGTCCGGATCCGTCAGTAGCAAGGCTGCAGTCAAGAGGCTGTATAACCATGTGCGTTGGACATGATCGTCCTCCGCCACGCCGCTGAGGACAGTATGAATTTCTTGTGCCTGTTCCACGCCGGCACGTCCGGTGAACTCCAGTCGGAAACGTAGTACGTCGGTACTGCGAGAGAGATAGACTTCTTTCACCATGTGTCGATGATTCCCTTCAACGGACAAGCCGAACGGAAACTTTAAAGCGGACTTTAAAGCGTGGTTATCAGCCACCCTATACCGCGATGTGATCCAAATGACAGGGCACTAACTAAAAAGTAGTAAAGGTGTCGCCGACCCACTTTCGATCAGAAAAAACGAACAGAGCAACGCCAGCTGGGTGAATCTCTCCGTATTTTCACGGTGCGGGAAAACATCTTGTCCGTAAATTTTGGATCTGCTTGACGAATTGTTAGATTGCCGCTGAAACATCTGAGATCATGGTCACACATCTACCAAACGAAGGAAGCAGGGCAATGGCAAGCAAGCTGCCTGGAAGAGAAGTAATCGTCGTTGGCGCAGGTCTGGTGGGTCTGAGCACGGCGTTCTACCTTTCTCGAGCCGGATTCTCTGTCACGATCATTGAGCGGGACCAAGTCGGTTCTGGTGCAAGCCGTGGCAACGCGGGGGAGATCACCCCATTGACCGCCGTCCCATTGGCTGGACCGGGCATGATGAAAGAAACGTTCAAGGGTGTCTTCACCCGCGACGGCACTTTGACGCTGTCCCCGGCCCGCGCCTTGAAACTGGCGACCTTCGGTCTCGGGTTCATTCGTTCCTCCACCCAAGCCCGCCTCACCTCCGGTGTGGACGCCATGACCCAGCTGGGTCGCGGCGCACTAGCCGCATTCGCCGAGATGCAGGATGAAGGCATCAAGGTTGAAGGCGGCGGATCTGGTTTCCTCTACACTGCCGAAGACGCCAGCCACGTAGAGAGCTACCACAAACTGCTCAGCGAACGCGCTGCTGACGGTGTCAGTGAAATGCCCGAGCCGATCGTCTACGGCAGCGAGCTACACCAGCTGGAACCAGTGTTGGATCCGGCCTGTGAAGCTGGCTTCGTGGCACCCGGGGAAATCTGGATCGACCCGGCACTGCTGGTCGAGTCACTCGGCGAGTACCTACGCGCCCAGGGCGTGAAGATTCTTGAAGGTGCACGCGTCGTGGGCGTACACCCAGGCGCGCAGCCATCGGTTGACTATGTGCACAGCGGGGCCCGTAACGAGCTCAGCGCGGACCACGTCGTGGTGGCCGCCGGCGCTTGGGCCAGCGAGCTGTTGAAACCGCACGGCATCCACCTCGGCGTGGTTCCCGGCAAGGGCTACTCGTTCACCGTGGCTGCCGAGCAGCTGCCAACTCACCTGATTCACCTCACCGACGCACGCACCGTTCTGGTGCCAATGGCCGGTCGGTTGCGCGTTGTCGGCGGCATGGAGTTCGACGGTTCCTACGAAGCCTTTCACGACGATCGCATCGAGATGATCGAACGGGTCACCGCGCCACTGGTTCGTGGCATTGACTGGTCCCAGAAGTCCGAGCTGTGGGTTGGGCCGCGGCCCATGACCGCCGACGGACTCCCGATTATCGGCGAATACGCCAAGCTGCCGAATATCGTGATGGCCACCGGTCACAACATGCACGGGCTGAGCTTGGGCCCGATCACCGGTAAGGCGATCGCCGCCCAGCTGTCCGGTCAGCCGGTCGTCGTTGCAGACCGTCATGTGGATATGGAACGGTTCGCGCCAGCTCGACTGCGCCGACTGCTTTCCTAGCCAATCGGCCCGGTAGGGGCCACAACCACTTCAGAAGAGGTGGGGAGCTCACCCCCAACGGTGAGCTCCCCACCTTTCTTATTGCCACAAGAGGAGGACAGCTCGTCCAAGGACTAGGAGCCGTTGCGTCCGCCCCAGCGTGAACGTGGTTTACGCCAGCTGGCCGTGCGAATCACGGCGTCTTGGGCCAGTTGCTTCATACGCGTGCGAAACGTGTCTGGCACACGCAACATGCCTTCTTGGCCGACCGTGGCGACCAGCAGTCCGTCACGGGTGAAGAAATGTCCCAGCCCCAGGCCCCGCGCGCCCTGTGCAGAAGGGGAGTCGGAAACGTAGAGCAGCCAGTCATCCACCGGCGCCGGGCGATGCCACCACATGGCGTGATCCAAGGAGGCAACCGACATCTCCGGTCGAGTCCAATGGACCCCGTGCTGGCGCAGCACCGGTTCCAGCACGGTGTAGTCGGATGCGTACGCCAACGCAGCTTTGTGCATCGCATCATTCACGGCAAACGCGGCCGGGGTGCGGAGCCACACCATATTGGTGTTCTTGCGTTCCTTGGCCGCGTAAAGCCATAGCGGCGGATCAACATGGCGGATGTCGAACGGACGTTCCCACGCCCATTCTTGAGCCACTGGGTGATTGATATGACCGAGTTGGACCGCCACCGAATCAAGGTCTTCCGGCTGCGGCAAATCAGCGGGCATCGAGATCTGGTGATCGTACCCTTCAGCCGGTGACTGAAAAGACGCCAGCATGGACAAGATCGGTTTGCCGTCCTGGTAGGCGTTGGCACGACGAGCCGAAAACGAGCGACCGTCACGAAGCCGATCCACACCGAAGGTGATGGGCTTTTTCGAATCGCCGGGACGCAGGAAGTAGGCGTGAATGGAATGCAGTGGGCGTTCCGGGTTGACGGTCTGGGTGCAGGCCATGACGCCCTGGGCCAAAACCTGGCCGCCAAAGACACGGTGCTGGTGCTGCTGCGCCACTGGACCAAGGAAGAGCTCCTCACCGGTGTCAGCATCATCCCCGTTTGGACTCAGCGTCAGCAGATCATGCAGGTACTGAACACGCTTGTCCGGGGAAGGAGGAGTAAGGCTCTGTTCGCTCATGGTTCAAAGCTAACACTAGAATGGTCGGCATGGCTGAAACCCTGTACTTCCCTGATTCTGACACGCTGACCGACCTGAAGACCTTGGTACAACGGGCCCGTGCCATCAACGATGATGGCATCCGTCTCCAAGCCGCCGGCAAAGTCTTGGCTCTCTGGGTTGGCCTCATGAACGGTGCTTTAGGGTCCGGGGTTCCAACCATGATCGGCATGCGGGCCGTCCCACTGGCGCAGGAGTCCACGACAGATGTTGTGGTCAACTTGCAGTCGCTCACCGATCGGTTCGCCCGCTTAGACACCGATGCCACCGAACTTTCTGTCCCACCGACAACGATCGACGCTGCGTGGGCGGGGATTAGCGCTCCGCGCAGCGGCTGGCAGGTCGAAACAGAATCGACCGTTCAGGTGCTGCGCCAAGTGGCCGCAAGCGTGGCAGAAACCATGGCGACCACGTTGCCCGAAACCCCTGGTCAAGCCGTTGTGAACTCTTTGCGTAACCGGGTATGGGCAGAAGACTTTCAGCTTGGACCGGTCACGATCGCCCAAGGGGCAGCGTTCGCTGCCGAAGCGTTAGGGTTCCTCTCCGGACCCGTGGAGGCGCCCGTGAAGGTTCTGCGGAACGGTCCGTGGCAGCGGATTTCCTGCCCCCACGGTCAGGTTCTCATTAAGGCATAGACCTGCGATTAGCCGGGTGGCTAGCGGTTCGCGACATTCACCAGCGAATGTGCGGCCCGCTCGAGGTAGTCCCAGAGCGTTCCCTCATGCAGTGGTGAGAGCTCCAGCGACTCGACGGCTGTACGCATGTGCTTAAGCCAGCGGTCTCGAGCGTCAAAGTCAATCGGGAAGGGCGCATGGCGCATCCGCAAACGCGGGTGACCACGGTGCTCGCTGTAGGTATGTGGTCCGCCCCAGTACTGTTCGAGGAAAAGCTGCAGCCGGATTTTGGCTGGGCCGAGATCTTCTTCCGGATACATGGGACGCAGCACCGGGTCTTCAGCGACACCGTCGTAGAAGACGTCCACAAGCTTTTTGAAGGTGCTGTGCCCGCCAATTTGGGCGAAAAACGAATCCGGGTTTACTGGCTTAGGTTCTTTCATCTGCACCGGGTTGGCCGGATCATGGCTCGGACGCTCAACACGAGCTTGTTCCCCCGGCCGCCCCGTGACCTTGCTGGGCGGTAGGGAAGAAGTCGGTTTCAAGATCGCGATCGGTGCGCCCAATCGCGAGGTGAATTCCGGTAGCTGGCGTTGATCCGGCGGGCAGGCCGGTTCAACAATCACCGGCACATTCAGGGCGGCCACGAGCGTGTTGTTTTCCCGTGCCTTCAGGTGCAGCTCGTCAGCCAGTGTTCGTTGGCTCGCATCAGCCAGCCAGACCTTGGGTGTCAGGCGGATCTGGTTGAGCCGGCCGAGCCCATCTTCACGAGGGTCCGCTAAGGCCGCAGGTTCATCCTTGTACTCGGTAACGATCAGTTCCGCTTGCTCTGCCAGAGCAAGAAAGGCGAGTAAGTGGGACTGCGCCACTGACGCGAGCAACAGTTCTTCAGGTGTCCACCGTTTGGCTTCACCGCCACGTTCAACTGCAGCCGATCCGACAATCACCCCAGCAGAAGAACGCAGAGTGTGAGTCAGAGGGAACGGAAGGGCGGCCTGCCGGTTGTGCCAACCAAGTTCCAAGGACAGAGGAATGTCAGATGAAGCCATGAGCCTTACTCTAGTGGAACATTTTCTGCGCGGCTGTCGCCCGCACCACATCGTCCCTTGACTCGGCCAGCATGCGGGCCAATGCGGGCGCTTCATCCCGGTAGCGCTCAATCTGTTCATTCGCTGAAGCAATGGTTGCTTCGTGCAATTGGGTGCGCGGGAAACCTCCGGTAATCAGTGTCTCGGTGATTTCATGCGAGCTACGGTTCTTCCAGATGGAATCGACACGATCGAAGTAATCGGCGGCGAACGAGGAAATCAGCTCTGGATCAAACACGCGGTGGAAACCGGCAGCAATGGCCCGCAACCGGGCATTCGGCACGTCGTCACTGAGGAAGGTGTCCCACGCCTGCTGTTTGGCTCGCTGGCTAGGAATAGCGGCCCGGGCGGTGCCGGCGGCTAGGGCGCCGGTCGCGGTGTCGTCCTTGGCCAACGCCTCGTCAATATCGTCCGGTCCAGCCATTGAATTGGAAACCAGCGCGGTGAGAATCTTCCACCCTAGATCGGTGTCGATGCTCAAGCCGGGCAGAGATGTGCAGCCCTTGTAGAGATCATGCAATTCTTGGGCCTGCTCAGGGGTGCAAGCCGCACGGGTGAACGTGGTGAAAAACTGCAATTGGGCATCCGAGCCTGGCGTGGCAGTAGTGCTCAACTCGTACAGCTTCTGGGCGAACCAAGCGCGAGTAGCCCGGTCCTGTTCGTAAGGAACATATTGTTCCAACACAGTCAGGGACTGATTCAAAACCGTGCTCAACAAGGACGGGTGCGTTTCGGCACCAAGGTGCTGAGCTACCTGTTCTAGGAATACGCGGGGATTGAGTTCACCGTCACGTACCGCGTTCCAGAGCACGGTCCAGATGATCGCACGGGGGAGCGAGTCGTCGAAGCTCGATAGATGAGCCAGAGCGTTTTCTAGAGACTGCTCATCCAACCGGATCTTGGCGTAGGCCAGATCCTGATCGTTGAGCAAGATAATGCCGGGGTGCTGCTGGCCGACCAAGGAATCGACAGAGGTCAGTTCCCCGTCAACATCGATCTCCAGTTGCTGCACCCGCGAAACCCGACCGTCTTGCACCGAGTAGAGCCCGATCCCGAGCCGGTGGGGCCGCAAGGTGGGGTAGTCCTCAGTCGCGGTCTGACGAATCTGGAATCCAGTAATCACTCCGTGAGCGTCAGTTTCGCATTCGGCTGCCAAGGTGTTCACGCCAGAGGTTTCCAGCCAGGATTTCGACCATTCGGCCAGATCCCTGCCACTGGCCACCTCGAGCTCGCCCAACAGGTCAGCGAGCACAGTGTTGCCCCACGCATGCTTTTTCAGGTAGCTGCGCACCGCCGCCATGAAGTTCTCTTGTCCGACCCAAGCCACAAGTTGGCGCAACACCGCGGCACCCTTGCCGTACGTGATGCCGTCGAAGTTGACCTGGACATCCTCCAAGTCTCGAATCTCGGCAACGATCGGATGTGTCGAGGAGAGCTGGTCTTGACGGTACGCCCAGTTCTTTTCTACCGCTGCGAAAGTCGTCCAGGCTTCGTCATAACTGGTGTTTTCGTATGCGGCTAAGTGAGACATGAATTCGGCAAAGGATTCATTGAGCCACAGATCGTCCCACCACTTCATGGTGACAAGGTCTCCGAACCACATGTGCGCAAGTTCGTGCAGGATCGTGATGGCACGTCGTTCAATGATTGAACCGGGAACCGGGCCGCGGAAAATGTATTGCTCAAGTATCGTGACGGCCCCGGCGTTCTCCATGGCCCCAGCGTTGAACTCGGGGACGAAGAGTTGGTCATACTTCTTGAACGGGTACGGCCAGTCGTAATGCTTTTCAAAGACCTCAAAGCCTTGTTTCGTCAAGGTGAAGATCTCTTCGGCATCCACGTACGGCATGAGCGAGGCGCGGGCATAGACACCCAACGGGATTTGCCGCCCATCCGAGCTCGTCAATGAGTCGTGGACCGACTCGTATGGGCCGGCAATGAGGGCGGTGATGTAGGTCGAAATAGCCGGGGTCTGTTCGAAACGATGTACCGTGCTACCCGGGGCTCCGGCTTCAGTGGTTTCGGCTGGGTAGTTTGAGACGACAACCCAGTTCTCGGGGGCGGTCACGGTGAAACGGAAGGTCGCTTTCAAATCCGGCTGCTCGAAGCAAGGGAAAACACGCCGTGCGTCCGGTACCTCGAATTGGGTGTACAGGTAGGTTTCCCCGTCCGCTGGATCAACGAAACGGTGTAGACCCTCACCTGTGTTCATGTACCGGAAGTCTGCATCAACAATCAGTTCATTGTCTTCGGCGAGTTTCGGCAGCTGAATGCGCGTACCGTCGGAGACGGTCGCCGGATCAAGAGATTCGCCATTGAGAGTGATGGAACGAATTGAATCAGTGATGGCATCAATGAACGTGCTTTGACCCGCTTCCGCTGCGAAGCGCACCGTGGTCTGTACCGGAAAAGTCGGGATCGATTGATCGGTGAGATCGATCGTGATGTCGTACGCCATGACGGTGAGCAGGTCGGCGCGCACGGAAGTCTCTGCGGCTGTCAGGTTCAGAGTAGGTGCTGGGCTAGTCACGAATGCGTCCTCAACGATCGACGAACAGGGTATGAAACAAGTGATGAATAGTTTCACTTATTGTATGCCGGTAGAGTTGTTTGTGGACGGTTTTCTTTCCCAGATTTTTTCAAAGGATGATGTTTCGTGCGCGTACACATTGCCACCGATCACGCAGGTATGGAATTGTCGGCCCACTTGGTCAAGCACCTGAGCGAAAAGGGCTACGAGATGATTGATCATGGCCCCCAAGAGTACGACGCATTGGATGACTACCCAGGCTTTTGCATCAATGCTGCGCTCGGTGTTGTGGCCGACCAAGAAGCAGGTGTCGATGCGCTGGGCATTGTTCTGGGTGGATCTGGAAACGGTGAACAGATCGCTGCCAACAAAGTGAAGGGTATCCGCGCTGCGCTTGCTTGGAACCTCGACACAGCCAAGCTGGCTCGCGAACACAATAACGCCAATGTTGTAGCCGTCGGTGGTCGCCAGCACTCCTTGGCCGAGGCAACCGCAATCATTGAAGCGTTCTTGGCCGAGCCATTCCCGGGCGATGAACGCCACGTTCGCCGCATTGGCAAGATTGCCCACTACGAAGAGACTGGGGAAGTGCTGGTCTAAACGCAGCCAGCATTCATGCCAGAAGGTCATTCACTTTTTCGTTTGGCGCGGCGTTTCCGTGAAGGATTCGCCGGCCAACGCGTCGCGGTCTCGTCACCGCAGGGTAAATTTGCGCACGGCGCCACTCTTGTCGATGGCCGCATGCTGCGTGGCGCATTCAACCACGGTAAACACCTCTTCCTAGATTTCGACGACCGGTTCGTCCATATCCATTTGGGTCTCTACGGCAAGGCATACTTCGGCGGCTCCCAAGAGTTCATTGATCGGGTCCGCATCGGCAAGCTGCACGCGTATCAGGATCTGATCCGGGAAGACTACCAACGTCCGGATCCGCCGGTTGGTGCGGTTCGCATTAGGGTGATTGGGGACCACGGTTGGGCTGACGTGCGTGGGCCGAATCGCTGCGAGGTCATCAATCCTGACCAACTGCAACAGGTGCTCGCCAGGTTGGGGCCGGACCCGCTGCAACGCAAGGACGGTGACGTGGAGCTGTTCGCACGCAACCTGCAGCGGGCCACGCCGGTCGGGCTGTTGTTGATGGATCAATCCGTGGTCGCCGGAATCGGCAACATCTATCGTGCTGAAGTTCTCTTCCTGAACCAGGTTGACCCGGCAACACTAGGCAAACAGGTCCGTGACGAGCATGTCGAAGGGATTTGGGATTCGACAGTCGAACAGCTCGGCTACGGGGCAGAAGAAGGACGGATCGTCACCATCCGAGATCCGAAGCTTCGCCACCGTATTCACAGCGACCACTACGTGTATCAGCGGCAAAACCGTCAATGCGTGCGCTGCGGAACGAACATCAGTGTTCGAGAAGCGCAAGGGCGCAAACTTTTCTGGTGCCCGGGGTGTCAACGTCAGTAGATAATAGAGTATGGCGCCTAGGAGGCAATGGTCAGCAGATCACGGGGGTAAAAAGGTCATCGGTTATTCGCCGATGGTCTTAGTGCTGCTGACCTTAGCGATTGCTCTTGGGATCTCGGCCATCTTATTGTTGCCGAAACCAACCTCACGCATATCTGGGCCCACACCTGCGGTTTCGGGTTCGTTCTCTCCTAGTGCTACCGCGCAATCTCCAAAACCGAAACAGGCCACCGCGCCGGTAGACTCAACGACTTCCGCGACCACAGCTCCCAGTGCCGACACAAAAAAGTCGACTGGCTCCCAGGCAGATGCCACGCCCCGGGGTACGGCCGTCTCGGTGAGCGCATATCGCGGTAAAGATCGGATTGTGCATGCGCCCCTGGATCCGGTTGGGCTCAATTCGCACGGCTATCTGGTGCCAGATTTCAATCGTGCCGGATGGTACGCCCAAAACGGGTGGAAGCAACAAAAACCCGGGGTGAAGGGGCCTGCCATTATTGCGGCCCATGTGAACCAACTTGATGGCGAGGGTGCAGTCATTGACGACCACTTTGCCAAACTGCACACCCTCGTTCCCGGCGACAAGATCAGTGTTCGCTACAGTTCAGAGGACGTCGTCTCTTTCACAGTGGTCAAATCCCAGGCTGTCGACAAGGTCGTCGCTACTGACATGAACGGTGAGGTCGCCGAGAGTATCTGGGACCCCGGAGAGGATAAACCCTATCTGCGACTGTTTACCTGTGATGAAGACACCCCTTGGGTGCAGGGCCATTACGTCGGGAACTGGGTCGTCTGGGCCGAAGACGCAACACTAAATCGGAAAAATTAGATTTAGTACGGATATTCTATCGGCATTTATGATGTATATAAATATATGCATATAATTCGCCTCTTCTCTAGTTGTTCCTGAATAACGGGCCTATTCTGAAGATGAGTTGAATCCTGCCTCAAGTTACTTGACGGCCGTTCGATGTATAGGGGCATCGAGCTGGTGTGGGTTCATCTCATAGGGGAATAGGGGAATTGCAGATGAAAAAGTCTGTCAAATTCGCCACCGCACTTGCTGCTGCAACAGCATTCTCAGTTGCGAGGATCATGGGGTCCACGGCGAATCCATCTAATACAAACCAGCCGGCTTATTGGGAGACCTACTTTGCAGGAAAGGGCTTCACCCAAGTCAGTTGCTATAAGAAAGAAAAGGGCGACGGGGTCAAGACCTTCACTGCGCCACCCGGCTCAATTGGTGTGATTATTAAAGGTGGTCCGGGACATCTCGTCTATGAAGGAGACCAGCTGGGTGGTCCATTGACGGCACCAGATGGCAAGGATATCTCTCACGTCATTGTTTGTACGGGTCAGTCCGTGCCGGAACCAACGCCGACACCGGAGCCGACTCCAACGACGCAGGAGCCGAGCCCGACAGAGACACCAAAACCAACTCCCACCACGCAGGAGCCAACTCCTGAAGAAACGGTGACGCCAAAACCAACACCGACTACCGAGAAGCCAACTCCAACAGACACAAAGACAGCGCCCGCACCGGTGAAGTCGGAAAAGGCTAAACCGAAGACAGTAGCTGAGAAACCTTCAGGGGCAAAGAAGCAGGTAAAGGGGCTCTTCGGAATTTCAGGTGTAGATCGGTTTTGGTGCAGAGCGTGTTGAAAGCTTAAAAAGAGTCGAGGTCTTCCGAAGATGGAAGTGACGAAACAACTCATC
>NZ_JBHLUB010000019.1:0-21505 GCF_042434215.1 Micrococcoides hystricis
ATGTGTTGTTTCAGCACTTCCATCTTCGAAAGACCTCGACACTTTTTATGCCTTCAACACACCCCGATCACAAAACCGATCTACACCCAAAATTCCGAAGAGCCCGATAACGGCAGCAAAGAAAACCCCTGCAGGCAGTAACCACTGCACGAGAGGAAAACGTTGCCGGACAGCTGGCAGCTGGGTCGTGGTGAGCATACAGATATTCTTACACCGCTAGGCTGGAGAAAAGCTGCAATACCAGCCTGCTGCGCTCAGATGAGAACTGAGTCACTAGACTACAAGTCATGACCGTGAACGATCTGCCGTTGAAAGACCCAGACGCCGTGTGGCCGTCACTGGAAGAGTTGCTTGCAGAGACCCACGTGGTATCGATTCCGTTGAACACCAAGTTCCGCGGAGTCAGGCACCGGGAAGCGGCCATCTTTCTTGGTGGTAACCGACCCAGCGAATTCTCTCCGTTCTTGGAATACCATGTGCCCGAAGCAGCGACGTGGCTGGCCGCGGCGCTCAATTATGGGTATGGCCCGGCAGTAGAACAAACCCGTCCCACCGTCCCGGTTAACGCGACCGTGCCGGCGATACAGCCGGAGGAAATCCCGGAACTCATCACCCGGTATGGGAACCCGGATCAACTACATACGGTCAAAGTAAAGGTCGCCGAACGCGGTGAAAACCTCGCTACGGACATCGCACGCGTGCGAACCGTGCGAGACCTGTTGCCGCACGCTAAAGTTCGCATCGATGCCAACGAAGGCTACAGTGTGGCAGCTGCCCTTGAACTCCTGACCGAAATTGCGAATGTCGAGCTTGAATATGCCGAGCAGCCGGTGGCAGGCATTGAAGACCTCGCACGTTTGCGTGAACAACTGCGCGCTCGCGGCATCGACACCTTGATCGCGGCGGACGAAGCCGTGCGAAAATCAGCGGACCCCTTGCGAGTGGCCCAGCTTGGTGCTGCCGATCTCATCGTCGTGAAAGCCCAGCCGCTGGGTGGGATCCGCCGGGCACGAGCCATCATCACCGAAGCCGGTTTGCCAGCGGTAATCTCCTCAGCACTCGACACCGGAGTCGGGATTAACATGGGGGCTGCCCTCGCTGCTTCGCTGCCAGAACTTCCGTTCGCCTGCGGTCTGGCGACCGGTGCCCTTTACGTCGACGACATCCTGACAACAGCCTCGGCCGAATCTCTTTACGCCGTGCCAGGACGATTGGCTCCGACAGAGATCGCAGTTGACCCGGAGAAGCTGCGCCAATACGCGGCCGCCCCGGAGCGGGAACAGTTCTGGCGCGAGCGCATCAGGGCTTGCTTCTCACAGCTTCTTGCAACCGGAGAGAACTAGCTCCACCGGCGGGGTAACCCGTTTACCTTCAGCACACCGGTCACACGCTGTTGTCGTAATGTTCACTTGCCGACAAAGCCGCCGTCTCTTTGACCCATCACGCTAGAACTCGTGCCACCCATCCAAACATGCTTCGGGCTGCACACCAGAGATTTAAGCGCGTGATGATCAAGGAGCCTCTTTCGTGCTGAGAAAACTACTTCCCATGGCCGGCCATACCCGCGGTAACCGCTTGGCGATTACCTGCGAACTCAAGTGCGGTTCGGCTTGCTCGTTCGATGTGTGCAACAAGTCCGACAACAGCTACTTCCCGGACATCGCAGAACGCGCCATTTCCCGCCGCGCGCTGATCGGTTACGGCTCCGGTGTCGCCGCCGCTATCGCAGTGGGTGTCAACACCCTTAACGCGCCAGGGGCTGCAGCCGACCACGGTACCTTCGGCAAGGGCGGCGGCAAGCTCAACTTCAGGGCCATCGCCCCGGTCCCACGCAACGTTGACGCCATGAGCTACCCGGCCGGCTACACTGATCACGTGATCATCCGCTGGGGTGACCCACTCTTCAACTCCACCCCGAACTTCAATATCGCTAAACAGAGCGCGAAGGCCCAGGCTGAACAGTTCGGGTACAACTGCGACTACCTGAACATCCTGCATGACGGCGGTAACGCCCGCACCGGTGTCCTGGTTTCTAACCACGAGTACACCAACGAGAACATCATGTTCGATCCTGCCTTCATTGCCGCCAACCCGGCAGAAGTCGCCAAGATCGGCATGGCGCCCACGGCTTCTCCGTGGTGGACATCAAGCGCGCCAAGGTCGGTCACCCATGGGAATACGTCCGTGGCGGCCGCCGCAACCGCCGCATCACCGGCGACACCCCATTCACCGTCTCCGGCCCAGCCGCCGGCTCCGAGCTCCTCAAGACCGTTGAAGACCCGACCGGCAAGCTCGTGCTGGGAACCCTGAACAACTGCGCTGGTGGCACTACCCCGTGGGGCACCGTCATGTCCGGTGAAGAGAACTTCAACCAGTACTTCCGCGGCCGCGGCACCCCGGAGGAAGCCCGCTACGGTGTCCAAGCTCGCCCAACCTCCCGCGGCTGGGAAAACCACATGGATCGGTTCGACCTGACCAAGGAAGGCTACGAGAACGAGGTCAACCGATTCGGCTACATTGTCGAAATCGATCCGGAAGATCCAAACTCCACCCCGGTCAAGCACACCGCCTTGGGCCGCTTCAAGCATGAAGGCGGTAACGTCCGCATTGCTGACAACGGCCACGCCGTGGTCTACATGGGAGATGACGAGCGCTTCGACTACGTCTACAAGTTCGTCTCCCACGGCAAGTACATCCCGGGCAACAAGAAACACAACATGACCCTGCTTGCCTCCGGCGACCTGTACGTGGCTCGCTTCGACGGCAACTCAGAAGGGGAAATCGACGGCACCGGTGCGGTCCCTGCAGACGGCGCGTTCGACGGCCGCGGCAAGTGGATTGCACTGACCAAGAACAACAAGTCCATGGTTCCCGGCATGGACATCGACGAAGTGCTGGTCTACACTCGTCAGGCTGCGGACAAGATGGGCGCCACCAAGATGGACCGCCCAGAAGACGTCGACGTCAACCCGAAGACCGGCAAGGTGTACATCGCACTGACCAACAACACCCGCCGCGGTAACGCCGGCCAGCCTGGCGCAGACGAAGCCAACCCGCGCACCATCAACCGTGATGGCCACGTGATCGAGTTCACCGAAACCCGTAACGATGCCACCGCGACCACCTTTACCTGGAACATCCTGCTGGTAGCAGGGGACCCACGTAAGGATGACTCGACCTACTTCTCCGGCTTCCCGAAGGAACTGGTTTCCCCGATCTCCTGCCCGGACAACCTGACCTTCGACTCGGACGGCAACCTGTGGATTTCCACCGACGGCCAGCCGGGCACCATGGGTCTGTGCGATGCACTACACAAGGTCACCCTGACCGGATCCGAACGCGGCAAGGTCGAACAGTTCCTCGCCGTCCCAGCCGGTGCTGAGACCTGCGGCCCAGTGGTTCACGACCGCGAGGACACCGTGTTTGTGGCCGTACAGCACCCGGGTGAAGACGGTAACTGGGGCGCCCACACTTCCTACTGGCCAGATATGCTCGGCGCCAACAGTCCGCTGCAGGTCGGTGACAAGGTCGCAGCCCCACGCCCATCGATCGTGATGGTCTACAAGCCAGCCAAGTCCAACCCAGGTGGCGGCGCGGCCAAGGACAAAAACAACAAGGGGAACAAGGGCAAGGGCAACCAAGGCAAGAACCAAAACAAGGGTAAAGGCAATAACAACGGTAAAGGCAAAGGCAACAACAAGTAGCCTTTCCTACAGGTAGAGCCACACGTACAGGAAATGGGCTGGGCGCAGACGCTAGGATAAAACTATGTCTGCGACCAGCCCTTCCCTGTTAACCGCCCGGATTATTCTGGGCGAGCTCATCGAAACTGGATTGCGCCATCTGGTGCTGTGCCCCGGCTCGCGCAGTGCCCCTATCGCCTATGCCGCAGCCGAAGCTGAAGAGGCCGGTATTCTCGACGTGCACATGTGCATCGATGAACGCTCCGCCGCCTTCGCAGCGCTGGGCATGGCCCAAGCAAGCGGCCGACCAGCAGCCGTGGCAACCACCTCTGGCACGGCGGTCGCCAACCTTTTGCCGGCCGTCATGGAAGCTCACCACACTGACACCCCAGTGGTAATTCTCAGCGCAGACCGGCCGGCACGACTGCACGGTACCGGAGCTAACCAGACCACCAACCAAGACGTCTTCGGTGCGCACACCCGCTGCCAGCTGAACATCAGTTCGGAACAATCGCCGGCGCAGATCAGTGACCAGATCCGGGCCGCAGCGCTGTGCCTATTGGGGGTCGATGCCAGCGGCGAACAGATCAAAGCCGCTGGACCAATCCAACTCAACATTGGTTTTGAAGAACCGCTCATCCCAGCCGCTGACGATGACAGCGGGGCAGAGTTTTTCGCTAAGGTCACACCACTTTCGCCACCAAAATTGGTGCCACCGCAACAGACGGAAGTTGAGATCAGTCTGCGCGGGCTGGCCCAGCGCAAAACAGTGGTGGTGGCAGGTCACCAAGCTGGCCCGGTTGCTGAAGCGTTCGCCCGCTCCATGGGGCTGCCCCTGTTCGCCGAGCCGAGTTCGAACGCGCGATTCGGCAACAACAGCATCAACGCCTACCCGGCACTGTTGCCCACCCGTACGTTTGACCCGGAGATGGGGGAGCTGAACTTCCCGCCATCAGATGTCTATCACCAGATTGAACGCGTCGTGGTGTTCGGTCGGCCGACCCTGACCCGCCAGATCGCGACCTTGTTGAACGAACCCGGTCTTGAGAAGGCTCTATTCCTGCCGGAGCCGGTGAGCTGGTTCGAGCCCGGCAAACGCGGCGAAACCATCATCGAGAACATTCAGGAACTGGCGGATTTCGCTGGCTTCGGTCCAGCCGGCTGGTTGGCCGCTTGGCAACGAGCCGCCATCAAAGCTCAGCAAAACCTGGATGAGGTTGCTGAAACCTCGCATTTCCACAAGGACCGAATCTCCGCAATGCGCGTGAGCCAAGTCGTCTGGGAAAACACTCGCGGCCCTTTGCTGCTTGGCTCGTCTAACACGATCCGTGAAGTCGACATGGCCGCCCGCCCATCCTTTTACCCGATCGCAAGGGTGTACGCGAACAGAGGACTTGCCGGGATCGACGGCACACTCTCGACCGCCGCGGGGATCTCCTTGGCTACCGGCGAAACAGTGACGGTCCTGCTCGGCGATCTGACGTTCCTGCATGACGTCAATGCATTCTTACAAGTCAGCGGGGAACAACGTCCCAAGCTGAATGTGGTGCTCATCAATGATCACGGTGGAGCCATCTTCAACACGCTTGAACACGCCTTGGTTTCCGGGCGCGAAGGTATGGCTGAAAAGGTAGAACGGCTGTTTGGGACCTCACAGCACGTCAACATTGCCGCGCTGTGCTCTGCCTACGGTCTGGTGTACCAGTACGTGGAAGATGAGAACACGTTGATGTCAGCCTTGCACCAAGTGCCGCAAGGAATCAGGGTGTTGGAAGTCCCCGCGCAACGTGGCGAATTGGCTCAACGCCGCCGTGATTTCTTTGTCCGGCGACAAAACAAAGACAAGGCGAAGGCGGCGGCACGTGCGGCTCAACGCGCGGAAGAACACGGAACCGCAGCTATTAGCGAGACCGGGGCAGAGTCGATCGAGTAGTGCTCTCGGCAAGTCCGAGCGCTTGGAGCATGGGTCGGAGCTTGGCGTACGTTTCGGCCAGTTCGTTCTCAGCGTCAGAGCCAGTGACGATCCCGCACCCGGCGTACAGTCTGATCTGCTGAGCGGTCTCCAAGATGCCGCCACGCAACGCGATGCCGAACTCGCCGTTGCCGGTGTGATCGAGCCATCCGACAGGCCCCGCATACCAGGACCGATCGTAGGCCTCCAGCTGGTAGATCAAGTCTTGGGCCACCGGGGTCGGTGTACCGCAGACAGCGGCGGTAGGGTGAACCCGCTCCACCAGATCCATGATGGCGCAGCCAGACTTGCGCGCCTCATCCGTCAGTCGGGCGGACACATCTGAAGCAAGATGCCAAACATTGGGCAGCTCCAACAAGAACGGTTCTGCCGGTGCTGCCAAGTCGCAGACCATACCGTGAAGTTCCTGGGTCAGTGAGTCAATCGCGAACTGGTGCTCAATGCGTTGCTTCTGATCTTTGAGCAGGTTATCGATCGGGTAGTTCGGATCCTGATCGTGACCGACCCGGTCTAGGGTGCCGGCCAATAACCGGGCAGAGACGTACCCCGACTGCGACTTGATCAGCATCTCCGGGGTCGACCCCAGCAGCCGAGTCACGCCCGGGCCCGGGACAGAGTAAGTCCAGCACTGGTGGTACCGCTGAGCTAACCGATCTAGGATCTGCGCCACTGGAAGAGCGTGCTCCGAACGCACTACCGCATCCCGGCTCAGAACAAGTTTCTCAGCGGTGCCTGCGGACAAATACTCCAGCCCGGTCTGCACCGAGCGCACAAAATGTTCATCACTGATCCACCCGGACTCCAGAACAGGATTCGTACCCGTGCTCTGCTCCACCGGTGTCGCTTGCTCGCGCAGCTGCTGCGCTGCATCCAACGCGCTCTGCCGCAATATTTCGTGGGCACTGGCCGTTAATTCCGCGCCGTCTTGCAATGCTTGTACCGAGAGCCCGGTTAGATCTTGAAAGCGTTCGCGTTCCAATAACCAGCTGACCCAGGTGCGAACATTAGCGGCAGGCTCGTTGCCGTTGGCCTGCGCCCCCGAGAAACCGGTGGCCTCCGGATCCGCTAGCCGGTGACCAAAAACGAGTTCCGGGATGGCAATAACGGACTGCTGGGCCGAGCGGGGATCAAACGTGATCGCTGAGAACCCTGTCAGTCCAACCCCGGGGGTGTGTTCCAACCACGGAGCCGACGGGTCATAAAGATGGGTGGTGTTGGATACCCAGCCGAGCCAGCCTTGTCGCAGTGTTGAAAACCGTTCCGAGCCCTCAGCCTTGATGGAAGCGATCGAACCAAGACCAATGAGTCCACGACCGTTGCGTAACCAGACCGATTCGTTGCCAGAAAGCTGGTTCTGAAGGTCAGCGAAGTGAGGTCCGGGGAGGGAAAAACTGTAGCTCACATAGTGAGGCAGGGCAACGGTGTGGTCTGAGTCCATGACGGCTCTAAGCATAGCGGAGGAAGCCAAACAATTATCGGCGGTGCCGAAAGAGTGCAACAATAGCAGGTGTGAATCGTGCATCTTTGGAAAAGAACCCGCAAGAAGTCGCCGCCATGTTCGATGAAGTGGCGCCAAAGTATGATCTTACTAACGACGTGCTTTCCTTCTTCCAATCACGCGCCTGGCGCAAGGAAGTAGTGGCCGCAACCGGTGCCGTGCCAGGTCAACGTGTCCTCGATATCGCTGCAGGAACAGGGTCCAGTGCCGAACCCTACGCAGACATGGGCATTGACGTGGTGGCATCAGACTTCTCCACCGGAATGCTGGAAGTTGGCAAACGCCGCCGTCCAGATATCGAGTTCGTCGAAGCCGATGCCATGGATCTGCCCTTTGACGATAACTCTTTCGACGTCACCACCATTTCATTCGGATTGCGCAATGTCCTGTCCCCGGAGAAAGCACTGGCGGAGATGTACCGGGTGACCAAACCCGGTGGACGGGTCGTGGTCTGCGAATTCTCCCACCCTACATGGCGCCCGTTCCGCACCGTGTACATGGAATACCTGATGAAGGCGCTGCCGGAGGTTGCCAAACTGGCCTCCTCCAACCCGGACGCTTACGTCTACTTAGCGGAGTCGATCGCGGATTGGCCTAACCAAGACGAGCTGGCCTATCTGTTGAGCTCGGTAGGGTGGAAGAACGTCAAATACAAGAACCTGACCGGCGGAATCGTTGCCCTGCACCGGGGTTTTAAGCCTCAGGTCTAGCGGCAAAGTTGATAAGCTGCCTAAGATTGCCGGACCGTGAGTGCGGCACTCTCACTCCACCCAAATCGACCACGAGCGAGCATGAAGCCGAAGTTGTCCGAGGACCTTAAACTCCCAGCCGGGTTCGCACCCTTGGCTGAAGACCCGAGCCTAGCGATCACCGTCATGGAAGCGTTGGCCGACATTGAGCAGCGGCTGGCCGAAGCCGTCAAACAGAACAATGTGCTGGCCGATGTCAGCTCCCGGCACCTGCTCCAAGCCGGCGGCAAACGGGTCCGCCCGCTGCTCACCGTCCTCTCTGCGCTCGCGGTTGGGGAACTCACCGACGGGGTCAAAGATGCCGCCGTGGTTCTAGAACTGACGCACTTAGCCACCCTGTACCACGATGACGTGATGGACTCGGCGCAAATGCGCCGCGGCGCAGAAGCCGCCCACCAGATTTGGGGCAACTCCGTAGCGATCCTGACCGGAGATCTCATCTTCGCTCGAGCAGCACGGCTGATGAGCACTCTCGGCGCCGAACCGGTCGCAATCCAAGCCGAAACCTTCGAACGTCTCGTCATGGGACAGTTGCTCGAAACAACCGGGAAAGAAGACGGCCAAGGAGCGCTAGAGCACTACCTTGAGGTGATTTCGGGCAAGACCTCGTCCCTGATTGCCGCCTGCGGTCGCGTCGGTGCGCTCCTGGGCGGCGGCACGCAAGAGCAGATCCAACATTTGAGTGCCTACGGTGAGAAAGTCGGCACGGCGTTCCAGCTAGCCGATGATGTCATTGACGTCACCAGCGAGCACGACGTTTCCGGAAAGACCCCGGGCACCGATCTGCGCGAAGGAGTCAGAACGCTACCGGTGTTGCTGCTGGAAAAACAGGCTGCTACCGACACGCACGCTGCAGCGTTGTTGGCCAGAATCGACGCTGATTTGAGCTCACACGCGGCACTGGAAGCTGTGGTCACTGAACTAGCGGCCCACCCGGTGGCTGAAGAGTCGTGGGAGTACGCGCGCCGCTGGGCCGCCGAAGGTAAGAGCGAACTGGCCTCGTTACCGGACACCACCGCCAAGAAGGCGCTCATGACCTTCGCTGACGCAGTCGTGGACCGCGACTTCTAAGCCGTTCTTTCAGCCTTTTGCTCGGCAGCAAGAAACTGCTGCTTACTTTCCTGCACCGTTGTGAGTGCGGCTGAGAGCTCGCGTGCCTTCTCGGCGCGGAAAGCGACCGGAAGTCGTTCGCGCAGCTGGCGGTAGAGATTGTCGTCCCGGTAACGCGGAAAGATATGCAGGTGGTAGTGCCACACATGTTGGTTTCCGGCCGGCTCATTGTGCTGCCGAGTAGAGACACCCTCCGGTGACCAAGCCAGCTTGATCGCGAACGCCAGCTCTTGGGCCAAGCTCATAATGGCGGTTTGGACGTCAGCTGGCAAGGTGTAGAGCGTCTCGTGATGCTGGGTCGGCACGATCATCACGTGACCGGGGCGGGGACCGAATCCGTCACAGGCGATGAATGCCATCACCAGCTCATCTTGATAGACCATGTCGGTTAGCTCGCACAGGTTGTCCCGGTCTGAAGGGTCACCGGCGGCCAGCTCACAAAACGGGCACACGTAATCCTGTGGCTCCCACGACCCAGTGCGGGTGGTATCTAACCAGTGCTGCTGCCAGCGGGTCAGCGCCTCAGCGCTGCCGGAGTCAGTCGTCGTGTTCTTCGAGTTGCTCAACCTGTTCATCCAATTGTTCGAAGTACCAGTCAAAGTGTTCCAACACGAACTCGCTGAAGGTGGATTTCTCCGGGACGGTCTCCCCGGTGGCCACGGTGCGACGGTAGATCAGCGGATCCGGCACCGCGGTATCCATCACGGCGATTCCCCAGACGAAGCGTTCGTTCTCGTCCTCTAGGAACAGCAGCAACTCGTCTTCAACTTCGAGCTCGTCCGGGTCGAAAAAGAACAGCGTCGTTTCCATGAAGTCATCGCAGTGCCCTAGGGCGCGGTAGAACTCGCTCAGGACCAACGGCAGCTCGACATCTAACCGGGCCTTGTCCACTTCACGGGCCAGCTCGGCTTCGGTATACCCGTCAGCGGGCACCCAAGAGTCTTCGTAATAGGTATTGATCAGGGACGCGAATTTTTCCAAGAACATCTCAGCCACGCATCCATCCTATCCCCGGGACTAGCGTGTGCCAGCACAGAGTCTGCTGCCGTCAGATTCGTAGGCGTCCTTGCCGCATGAACGACTTGCGTTGCTGGTAAAGCATGTCAAAGACAAAGACGAGCAGTGCACCCCAGACTAAGAAGAATCCGATCCAGCGTTCGGTGGGCATCGGTTCGCGGAACACCAGCACTGCGATCAAAAAGATCACGATCGGTGAGAGGAACTGCAGCAGCCCGATCATGGTCAACGGCAGCCTGCCGGCTGCAGCCCCGAATAGCAGCAGCGGCAGCACGGTGACGATCCCGCCCAGGGCCAGTACCCCAAAGTGGGCCGGTCCGGAGGTGAACATGGTGGCCTCATTGCGGCTGGCGAGCCACGCGACCGCGATGATGCCCAGCGGTGCAACCACCAGTGTCTCCACCGTCAGGGAAGCGAGTGCCGTGGTGCGTCGATTCACCTGAGTTTTCAGCAGCGAGTACAACCCAAACGTGATGGCCAAGCCCAGACCCAGCCAGGGGATCTGTCCGTAGGCAAAGGCCAGGACCGCTACCGCAACGCCACACAGGCCGACCGCGATCCACTGCAGGGGGCGCAGCCGTTCCTTGAGAAACACCACGCCGAGCAGGACGGAGACGATCGGGTTGATGAAGTACCCCAAGGACCCTTCAATGAGGTTATCTACGCTCGCCAGGTACGTGTAGAGCGACCAGTTGGCCATCACGAACAAGGAAGCGGCCGCCACATACTTCAGCAGGGAACGGTTTTTCAGCAGCGCCCACGCATCAGAAAGTCCTCTGATCAACAACAAGATCAGCACGCAGACTACAAGGGAGAACACAATGCGCGCGGACACCACCTCAACGGGGCTGGCCGGGCGCGTGAAAAAGAGGTAGACCGGCATGAAGCCCCAACTCAGATATGAGGCGGTGCCGTACAGGATGCCCTTCCGGTATTCGGTGCGGGCCGCTAATTCGGTCATGGTAAGTCCAACTATAGACCTTAGGTAGAATGAACAACTGGGCTGTTTCGGCCCGCGCCAAGAATGTTGAAGGGAAGATTTCTTCGTGTCTGATACTTTCACGACTCGCGATGTGCGAGTTGCCGTTATCGGTTCCGGCCCCGCCGGTGTCTATGCCGCCGATATCCTGACCAAAGTAGACCGGGACGCTTCCTTCAGCATCGATCTTTTTGACCGGTACCCGGCACCCTTCGGGCTCATTCGCTACGGTGTGGCCCCTGACCATCCACGCATCAAAGGCATCATTAAAGCCCTTCACAAGGTGATGGACCGTGGTGACATTCGTTTCCTCGGGAACGTGAACTACGGCACAGATTTGACCCTAGAAGACCTCCGTAAACACTATGATGCGGTGATTTTCGCCACAGGCGCGCTCAAGGATGCTGACCTGAACATCCCCGGTATTGAGCTGGATGGCTCGTTTGGTGCCGCCGACTTCGTCTCCTGGTACGACGGACACCCGGACGTGAGCCGCGAGTGGGACCTGAGCGCGAAAGAGATCGCGGTGATCGGTAACGGCAACGTGGCCGTGGACGTCGCACGCATGCTCTCCAAACACGCTGACGATTTGCTCGTCACAGAGATCCCAGACAACGTCTACCAAGCCTTGAAGAAGTCCCCGGTCACGGACGTGCACCTGTTTGGCCGTCGTGGTCCAGCCCAAGTGAAGTTCACGCCCCTGGAACTGCGCGAACTGTCGCATTCTCGTGACGTCGACATTGTGCTCTACCCAGAGGACTTTGACTTTGATGAGGCTTCGGATGAGGCGATCAAGTCCAACAACCAGATCAAAACCATGGTCAACACGCTGACCAACTGGCTGGTTGAAGAACAGGACACCGGCGCTTCCCGCCGCCTGCACCTGCACTTCCTGCAGTCCCCCGAAGAGATTCTGGGTGAGGACGGCAAGGTTGTGGGGATCCGCATGCAGCGCCAAGAACTGGATGGATCCGGCGGCATTGTGGGCACCGGCGAATACATCGACTACCCGGTCCAAGCCGTCTACCGGGCGGTGGGCTACCACGGTTCTGAACTCGATCAGATTCCGTACGATCAATACCGCGGTGTCATCCCGAACGAGGCGGGCCGGGTGCTGGATGAAAACGGCCAGCACATCCCGGGAACCTACGCCACCGGGTGGATCAAACGTGGGCCTGTCGGGCTGATCGGGCATACCAAGTCGGATGCTCAAGAGACCATCGCTTGCCTGTTGGAAGACGTGGAGGCGTTGCCGAAGGCTGAGAGCCCCGAACCAGATGCCATTATCGCGCTGCTTGAGGAACGCGGTGTGGAATACACCGACTGGGCTGGATGGTTGAAACTAGATGAATACGAGCGTGCACTCGGGGCCGCCGGCCAAGATGCTGCCGGGGAACCGCGTGAACGCATCAAGGTTGTACCCCGCGAGGACATGACCAGCATCTCCCGCGGCTAACAGCGGCTGCTCCTGAGCTGAGCAGCTACGAAGGGATCGGCAGTAGTGCACAACCACAACAACGGGTTAAAGACCGCTTTCCTCTTCGGCGCGATGTTCGCCCTGTTGCTGGCAATCGGGGCGCTCATTGGTTATGGGACCGGGTCATCGGCGTGGATTTGGATCTTCGCCGGTATCGGCGTGGTCACCAGCGCGGTGACGTACTGGAACTCGGACAAGATTGCCCTGCGCTCCATGAACGCTTACCCGGTCAGTGAGCAGGAAGCCCCGGCCTACTATGCGATCGTGAGGGAACTTTCCGACCGGGCGAACCAACCCATGCCGCGACTCTATGTTGCCCCAACCCAGACCCCGAATGCTTTTGCCACCGGGCGTAACCCGCAGAACGCCGCGGTCTGCTGCACTGAAGGCATCTTCCAGCTGCTCAACGAGCGTGAACTACGCGGAGTTCTAGGCCACGAGCTGATGCACGTGTACAACCGGGACATCCTCTCCGGTTCAGTGGCCGGCGCGATCGCCGGGGTCATCACCTCGATCGCCCAGTTCCTGATGTTCTTTGGCGGCGGGCAGGACCGCCGCAACGCTAACCCGCTGGCCATGCTTGCGATGGCCTTCCTCGCCCCCATCGCCGCGTCATTGATCCAACTAGGCATTTCCCGGACTCGGGAATACGACGCAGACCAAGATGGAGCCGCACTCACCGGCGACCCGTTGGCGTTGGCCTCTGCACTGCACAAGTTGCAGCACGGCATTGAACTAGCTCCCATGCAGCCAAGTCAGAAGGTCGAGAACCAGGCCCACATGATGATCGCTAACCCATTCGGTTCGCGGTTGCGTGGGCTGTTTTCCACGCACCCACCCATGGAAGACCGGATAGAACGTTTGCGCCGGATGGCAGGGCAGTAACCCACATGTTTTGACACGACGAAGGCGACGGACAGGAAAAACCTGTGCGCCGCCTTTAGTCTTGTAGGACCGCCCGCCGGTTGGGACGCCGTTAGCGGAAGTTTACAAACTGCAGGGCTGCGTCTTCAAAGTTTTTTAGCAAGGCAATGGTTTCCTGCAGGTCGTCACGGGACTTGGAGGACACACGCAGCTCGTCGCCCTGAATGGTGGCTTTCACCGATTTAGGGCCGTCTTCACGAATGATCTTCGAGATCTTCTTGGCCACGTCCTGGGCGATGCCCTCTTTGATGGTGGCCTCGATCCGGTATTCCTTGCCGGAGGCAAACGGTTCGCCCGTTTCCAGAGATTTCAACGAGATGTTGCGTTTGACCAGCTTTGACTGGAATACATCCAAGACAGCCTTGACGCGTTCTTCAGAGTTGGCGCGCATCAGAATCGTTTCACCTGAAAAATCAATTTCGGCACCCACATTGCGGAAATCGTAGCGTTGGGCGATCTCCTTCTGCGCCTGATTCAAGGCGTTAGAGACCTCTTGTTTGTCTACTTTGCTGACAATGTCGAAAGTCGAATTGCTGGCCACTGACCGGCACGCTCCTTCAAATGTATGGAAAAACTGTCCAATTCTGCTGTTTCAGCCAAGCTTACCCTTTCCCAAACCAGTGAGCTGCGTCATACTCTGCAATAGGAGTACATCAAACCTTTAGGAGGTTGCGCGCGTGGTCGCCCAGATTTGTCAGCAGGTTCAAGATCAAGTCAAAGCCTGGTTGGCACAAGCGCAACACTACCCTCACTCCCAAGTTGAAGAACTGACAGAACTACTCCAGACAGAAGAAGGCCTGACCTTCCTGGTCGATTTCATTGACGGGGTGATCCGCACCGAAGATGCCGGTGTGGCAGCTCGAATGCTCTCCGAACTCGTCAACGACCTGCCTGCGGATGTCCGCCGCTCGCTTCCGGCGCCGCTCAAACTCGCCTTGCAGGCCGCCGGTAAGACGGCCACATTGGCTCCGACCTTGGTGATGGGTACCGTCAAACGGGCGTTACGGGCAATGTTGGGCGAGCTGCTCGTCAACGTGAATGAGCCAACTCTGAGCAGATTCCTGAACAAGTCACAAGCCGCCGGCAAGAAGCTCAACATCAACCTGCTTGGTGAAGCCATCCTGGGCAAGGCTGAAGCCGCTCGCAGACTGGCTGGCGCCACCGACCTCTTAGCGCGAGATGACGTGGATTACATCTCCTTGAAAGTCTCCGCGGTGGTGGCCCCGCACAACCCATGGAATTTTGAACCAGCGGTAGAACAAATCGTCGACGAACTTACGCCGCTGTTCCGCATGGCTGCAGACTCGCCGCAACCAAAATTCATCAACCTAGATATGGAAGAGTACCGGGACCTTGACCTGACCGTGGAAGTCTTCACCCGGTTGCTCAGCCGACCAGAGCTGAGCCAACTCAGCGCCGGCATTGTATTGCAGGCCTACCTACCAGATGCTTTCGCAGCCCGTGAGCGCATCCAACACTGGGCTGAGGCTCGTCTCCGTTCAGGTGGGGCCCCCATCAAAATCCGCCTAGTCAAGGGTGCAAATCTGCCCATGGAACAGGTCCAGGCAGAATTACATGGTTGGCCGCAAGCCCCCTACACGTCCAAACTCGGCACCGACACCAACTACTTGCGGCTCTTGGACTATTCACTCGACGCGCAGCGGTTGGAAGCGGTCGGACTGGGGATCGCCGGACATAATCTCTTTGACATCGCGTTGGCGCACCGCTGGATTCAGGCACGGGAATTGACCGGAGCCTGGGTCGATTTTGAAGTGCTCCTTGGGATGGGGCAGGCTCACATGCAAGCCGTGGCAGAGACGGTGGGACCGCAACGGTTCTACACGCCGGTTGTCGCTCCGGAAAGTTTTGACGCGGCCATCGCCTATCTGGTCCGACGCCTCGAAGAATCCTCAAACCCGGATAATTTCATGTCCGCCGCCCATGGCATCCACGAAGACAAAGACCTGTTCCAGCGTGAGTACCAACGCTTTGTGGACAGTTACGAGCTGTATCAACGCGAGCGCAACACCTTGCCGGTACCTAACCGGCAGCAGGACCGTACGGCCGAAGAACACGCCAGCCCCAGCCTTCACAACCACGGCACGTTCACCAACACACCTGACTCTGATCCCTCGCTGGCCGCCAACCGTTTGTGGGCACAAGAAATCGCCGATCAGATCAGAGCGATCCGGGAGTACGGCCCCTACACTTCGCTAGAGCCGTATCAGATTCAAACCCACACCCAACTGAACGAGGTCTTAGCCCGAGCCCAACAAGCCGCTGGCACCTGGCAAGCAAAGTCTCTGCAGGAACGTGCAGAGATTCTGCACCGGGTGGGGGACGAGCTGGCCCGGATGCGCGGCAAACTCGCCGCCATCATGGGCGCCGAGACCGGCAAGACCCTAGATCAGTCAGACCCAGAGATCTCCGAAGCCATAGACTTTGCGCACTACTACGCCCAGCAAGCTCTTGGGCTCGGAGACCATGCCCCGGTAGTGCCGCTGCCACGAGACATCACCGTCATCGCGCCACCATGGAACTTCCCGCTGGCGATCCCGGCTGGATCAACCTTGGCCGCGCTTGCGGCCGGTAGTTGCGCCATCCTCAAACCCGCACCGCAATCGCCGTACACAGCCGAGCTGATCGCGCAAGCCTGCTGGGCAGCCGGAGTGCCCAAAGAAGTGCTTCAATTTGTTCACCTTGATGAAGGAGAACTCGGTGCCCAATTGCTCTCTGACCCCCGAGTCGATCAGGTGATCCTGACTGGTGGGCTAGAGACTGCTGAATTGTTCTTGGAGCTCAATCCGGACATGCGATTGTTTGCTGAAACATCCGGGAAAAACGCTCTCATCATCACCGATTCAGCCGACTATGACGAAGCGGTCAAGGACTTGGTGGCATCAGCATATGGGCATGCCGGACAAAAATGTTCGGCCGCCTCCTTGGCGATCCTGGTCGGCACCGCCGCGACCAGTCAGCGGTTAAGAGACAAGATCGTTGATGCTGTCTCCTCCTTGGTGTGCGGTTACCCGGATGATCTGGCCACCCAAATGGGGCCGGTCGTGGAAGTCCCGGGAGAAAAATTGCGCAAGGGACTGACCCAACTCGAACCGGGGCAGCAGTGGGTACTGAAGCCACAGCAACTGGATGATTCCGGAAAACTGTTCACCCCCGGGCTACGTGCCGGGGTGAAACCGGGATCGGAATTCCACCTGACCGAATACTTCGGTCCCGTCTTAGGCATCATGCAGGCCCCAGACCTAGCGACCGCCGTTGCATGGGCCAACCAGGTCGAATTCGGGCTGACTGCCGGATTGCACTCACTGAATCCAAGCGAGATCAACTACTTCCAACGCCACATCCAAGCCGGCAACGTCTACATCAACCGGGGGATCACTGGCGCGATCGTGCAGCGGCAACCATTCGGTGGGTGGAAAGCCTCCGCAGTCGGGGCCGGTGCCAAAGCCGGTGGGCCGAACTATCTGCTTTCCCTGACCTCGTGGCGGGACGACTACACGGTCGCGTCCCCGGTGCCGAAACGAGGCACCAACCCGCAGTGGGAAATGCTGTACCGGCTCGCCAACGAACACGGAGCGGGCCAATCGTGGTTGCGTGAATGCGCGATTCGAGACGAGATTGCGCATGAAAACTACTTCGCGGCCAAAGATGTCACCGGGATGCCTAGCGAAGCGAACATCCTGCGTTATTTCGCTGCTCCCGTGACCATCCGGTATCACGACGGAACCGGTCACCACCGAAACGATCTATTGCGAACCCTGCTGGCTGGCCTCAATGCCGGAGCCCACCCCACCCAGCCAGGTACTGAACAGATACCGCGGATCACGCTCAGCGTAGCGACCGAAGATCCCGAGCTCGAACAACTCTGCGCCGGAGTCGGCATCCGCTACACCGTCCAGAGTTCCGGCGAGTTCGCCCGTTCAGCCCAAGCTGAGCCGAGGGCCCAACGACGGATTCGAAGCATCGGACAACGCGAGAACATCCATTTCCCGGTTGGTTGCGCACACTATGACGAGCCACCTGTCACGGACGCTGTCATTGAAGCGCAACCGTACGTGGTTGAGCAAGCCGTGAGTATCACCACACACCGTTTCGGTAGCCCGCGGTTAGGGCTGCTGCGAGCGCTGCACTAGTCTGAGAACGAAAGTTTTACGCCAGCAGACTGGAGCAAGAATGAAGCGCAGCTTTTTGGGCAACGTTGTCCGGGGCGCTCTGATCGGACTCGTTGAGACCGTTCCCGGTGTCAGCGGCGGTACCGTCGCACTCGTGGTCGGCATCTACGACGAGCTCATCAACTCGATCGGGCACGTGGTCTCTGCCTTCCGCAAGCTCATCGCTGGCCCTGATCGTGGGGCTGGCTTCAAGTCTGAGATGGCCCAAGTGCACTGGCGACTGGTCATCCCGGTGGCCATAGGAATGTTCGCGATCTTGCTCACCGTGGCCGGACCCATGTCGCATCTGGTCGAAACCTACCCTCAGCACACCCGCGCCGTGTTCTTTGGCCTCGTCCTTGGCTCCATCTGGGTACCGCTGAGATTAGCCGGAGGTCACTGGCGGCTGCGCGACGGGGCGGCGCTTGTGATCGCTGCAGCAGCCACGTTCTGGCTGCTGTCGGTACCACCAACCGAAATCGAGGCGACCCCGGTGACCATCGTTGGTGCCGCCGCGATCGCCGTGAGCGCGCTGATGCTGCCCGGGCTCTCCGGATCCTTCTTGTTGCTCACCATGGGCATGTACCAGGTGACATTGAAAGCGGTTGCCGAGAGAGATTTAGGTTATATCGGGCTCTTTGCCATGGGCGCTGCACTCGGCATGATCGTCATTGTGAAAGGCCTGCAGTGGTTGCTGAACAACCACCACAAAGGCACCATGGTGGCGTTGGTGGGTTTGATGATTGGCGCATTGCGAACCTTGTGGCCGTGGCAGGACGAGAACCGGACCCTGCTGGCGCCAGCCGATAACTGGCCGCTGTTGCTGGGTTTGTGTGCAGCGGGCATCGTGGTTGTATCCATCACCTTGTACCTTGATCAGCGCGTCTCCGAGCGTGGCGCAGGGATGAGCCAGGAACTGGCCGGGGTGAAGAACCCCTAGGGGCCCTCAACGCCCGGTAGCGATTTTGCGAAATCGTTTTCTGGCCGTATCATTATTTACTGTGCCTGATCGAGAAGATCAGAAACATACGGGGCAGATTTCCCGAGCGGCCAAAGGGAGCTGACTGTAAATCAGCTGGCATTGCCTACGTGGGTTCGAATCCCTCATCTGCCACCAGAGCCAAACTCCCGCGAGGATCCTACACAGCAAGGATTCCGCGGGAGTTTTTGTATCCGGTACCCCTTGAGCCGGTTGCGCCCGCCATGACCAGATCGACCGCCCGGCCGGCGGAAGGAGCACCCTTGAGTGACACACCCCCCGCACCGCAACAACCGCCAGTAACCAGAACCGTGGAACAGCCTCGGCTGTGGAAGTACTTTTGGTTGGCGGCCGCCGTTGCCGCCATCCCTTATTTGGTGTTGTTCAACTTCATCCCACTGGTCGGTGCAGCATTGTTTATCGCTCTGGTAGCGGTCGTGATCGGTGCGTTCTTGGTAGCCTACCTAACCAAACGTGCCGGAAAGAGAACATCGATCGCGCTCTTGGTCGGATCGTTGTCCGGCCTGGCCCTGTCCGTGCCCTTGATCTACGGGGCCGACGCAATCCTGTTTGCGGCCGGTGGTACCACGAATGCCCCGACCTTCAGCCCGTCCATGTGGCTCTTTGCGTCCCCATCTATCCTGCCGATGCTGCTTGCTGCAGTGATCGCGCATGTGCGGCAGCGCAGAACGTCATGAATGGCGAACGTCACAGACAGGACTGCTAAGCTGGCTGTCGATCAGGCATCGGTGCGGCACATTAAAATCCCCCGAGTGCGAACAAGGCGGTTCTTAACGCGACACCGCAGAAGAAGAACGGTTAGGGTGAAACCTATGGCTACCAAAGACATTACCGAAGCAGAGTTTGAAAAGACTCTGGAAGACAACGACATTGTGTTCGTTGATTTCTGGGCCGACTGGTGCGGGCCATGCAAGATGTTCGCCCCGGTGTACGAGAAGGTCTCGGAAGAAAACCCAGATGTGGTCTTCGCCAAAGTGGACACCGAGGCTGAACGCGGTCTTGCCGCTGCCGCGAACATCATCTCCATCCCAACCCTGATGGCCTTCCGGGACAAGATCTTGGTGTACGCCCAGCCAGGTGCGGTCAACGCCGCCCAGCTGCAGGAACTCGTTGACGGTGTCAAGGCCATCGACATGGATGAGGTTCGCGAACAGCTCGCAGCTCAGCAAGCCGAACAGAACACCGCAGAAGACAACTAACTAGGTCACCGGCGCCAGCCGCCGCGACAGACCGACACATGATCAGGTCTCGTGCCCAGTCACCAAGAAGGGTGACACGGTACGGGGCCTGACGCCGTTAAGCTTCCGTTCACGTCTGTCGAGTAGCAGGCCCCTTGCTTTATGATGGTTGGTGATCTTTAGGTATTGAGGTATTTCGACCAAGCGAGCGGAGCTGACCGTGGACCCAGCACTGTGCTACACCCAAGGGGAAACCGACACCCCCCTTGTTGACCGAAACCATCGGTGAGAACTTCCGCCGCAACGTCGCGGCCCACCCGCAGGAAGACGCCATCGTTGAGGCCGAAACCGGCCGCTAGTGGGACTACACCCAAATGCGGGCAGACGTCGACGTGATCGCCCGAGCACTCATGGGTCTAGGGGTCAAAGCGGGAGACCGCGTCGGCATTTGGTCACCCAACTGCGCCGAATGGACCATCATCCAATACGCGACCGCCACCATGGGCGCCATCTTGGTCAACATCAACCCTGTCTACCGCACCCACGAACTGACCTTTGCGCTCAACCAATGCGAGCTGCGCACCCTGATCTTGGCCCCGCGAGACCGGCACACCAACTACCTGCAGATGGCCTTGTCTGTGGCCCACGAGGTCCCAGCTATGACCGAGATCGTCCAATTGCCTGAAGCCGACAACGCGCCGCAAGCAGGCCAAGCCGAAGCCTGGCCAACCTCCCATCGGCGCCCGGCAGAAGCCTCCGTAGAATTGCCCGCAACCCTCACCGTGGAGCAGGCCCCAGCACTCTACGACTGGGCCGAGTTCATCGAACAGAGCGCCACCGTCAGCCAAAGCCAGTTGGATGCCCAACTGGCTAGCTTGGACCCGGCAGACCAAATCAACCTGCACAATACACCTCCGGCACCACCGGGTTCCCCAAGGGCGCCACACTGACCCACGCCAACCTCATCAACAACGGCTATTCGATTGGTGAATTGCTCGGGTACACCCCGGAGGACAAAGTGGTGCTGCCGGTCCCGTTCTTTCACTGCTTCGGGATGGTGATCGGCAACCTCGCCGCCTACTCCCACGGCTCAGCAACGATCCTGCCATCCCGCCAGTTCAAACCCGAACCCGTGCTCGCAGCCATCCAAAAATACGGGGGAACCTCCCTGTACGGTGTGCCCACCATGTTCATCGCCGAACTCGGCCTACCCAACTTCGACGACTATGACGTCTCCACGCTCCGGACCGGTGTGATGGCCGGGTCAAAATGCCCGGTTGAAGTCATGAAAGATGTCATCGACCGGATGTACATGAAAGAAGTCGCCATTTGCTACGGCATGACTGAAACCGCCCCGGTCTCCACCATGACCCGGGTCGATGACAACCTCGTTCGCCGGACCGAGACCGTGAGCCGGACCATGCCGCACCTAGAAACAAAGATCATCTCGGTTCAGGACGGCTCGATCCTGCCCCGCGGGGCAGTAGGGGAGCTGTGCACCCGGGGCTACTCGGTCATGTCCAAATACTGGAACGACCCGGACAAAACAGCTGAAGCGGTGGACGCTGAAGGCTGGATGCACACCGGAGACCTTGCCTCTATGGACGAACACGGGTACGTGAAGATCGAAGGCCGGATTAAAGAGGCTCTTCGGAATTTCAGGTGTAGATCGGTTTTGGTGCAGAGCGTGTTGAAAGCTTAAAAAGAGTCGAGGTCTTCCGAAGATGGAAGTGACGAAACAACTCATCT
>NZ_JBHLUB010000020.1:0-28049 GCF_042434215.1 Micrococcoides hystricis
ACTGACACCACGTCCTTGTTCATACTCGTCAGCGTAGAGGCATGCGATCAAAGTATGTGAGGCACGACTTGGGCTACGCGATCAATATATGTAAGGTACGCCGGTCAATTGCAAAAGACTACGAGTCGGGCAAACTAGAGATCGACAAGAACAGTTCTACACACGATGTTGTTCCAGAGGTTCGGTACCGAAACCGTTGGGACTCACCACCGATCGGTGACTCTAGCCGAGGCTATTCCATGGCCGGGGACTACTACTATGCAATCTCCATAGCTGACAATGAGAAGGTGTTCCGAGGAATCCCGATTAAGGTCAAGTTCACCGTTGATGTGACTGGCACACCCTCGGGCCAACCGGAGTTCCCGGAACAGGAACAGCCACAGGACGAGCAAAGCTCCCCCGGTCAGTCCGAGGATCAAGGTGAAGCCAATGCCGGCGGCGAACAGGCTGCCGGCTCTGATGGTGGCGCCAACCTACCGCTGATCCTGGGCATTGGCGCAGCAGTTGTGGTTGTCGGTGCTCTAGGGTTCCTCTTGGGCCGTCGCAAGAAGAGTTAGGAGCCGGCAGAAGGTTTCCGCATTCACGACGCACATTCATCACCATTGCGTATGTTTTTGGGGTAAAACTTAATCATGAGAAAGCCCCCGTCTGCTTCGAAACTGACTCCGGACCCTCGTTGGCTTGAGGGTGCGCAGAACTATGTACAGCGCTTAGATCCCGGCGAGGTGGAAGAGCTTGTCGCCGGGCATCAACAAGCCACTCAAAACGATGATGCTTCGGTGAGCTATCTGTGGCTTGATGATGCCGACCGCCCGCACCGGACAGACGCCCCTGCCATGCTCACGCTGGCGTCCGGGTTGGTTACCAAAGTTCAGTACTTCGAACACGGAAACCTGCACCGAAGTGACGGTCCTGCAGAAATCGAACTGCAGGACGGCAAACCCGTCGCGGTGGCATGGCTACAGCATGGAACCGCGACCAACCCCGCCGGTCCGGCACAGTTACAGCTTTTCCCTGATGGGTCTGTCGCCCACATTCTCTGGACAGACGACCAAGGTCAGAAGCACCGGGCTGACGCTCCGGCGATGCAGCGGTTCAACGTGGATGGTTTCGTTCTTGAAGAGGAATGGTGGCAGCACGACCAGTTGCACCGCCTTGACGGCCCGGCCGTAACCACCCGTACCGATTCGGGAGAAGTAACTTCGCGCTGGTTTTACCGCAACCACACCCTGCACAACGAGCTTGGGCCCGCGCACGAGTCATTCTTCCCCGGCGGCGCGCCGGAACAACGGGTCTACTACACCGAGGGGTTGGAAGACCGAAACGAGGGACCGTACTTTGAAGGGTTTCACGTCGACGGATCCTTGGCCGAGCATCGCTGGGCCAAGGAGGGACGCCTCGAACGGGTCGAAAAGTACGACGAGGCAGGCAAGTTCCACTGCTCCGACGGCCCTGCTGTTATTAGATACAAGAAAGACGGGACCGTAAAAACAGAACAATTCTGGTTTCACGGTCGCCGTCAATCATCGATGGATGAACTCTTGTCACACGCCCAAAATGATGCGCAGGGCTCCTAGGCGGCTAGTCGTTTGCGGATCGCGGAAGAGAACAGATCCACCGCGATAACCATCACCAGCACGATCAGGATATGCGTGAGCATCGCGTCGAACTGGAAAGACTTGATTGATTGGTTGATAAGCAACCCGATACCGCCGGCACCAACCAGTCCCAAGACCAGTGAAGAGCGGACGTTGACGTCGAATCGGTACAGCAGCAACCCCAACATTGAGGCGCTGACCTGAGGGATCGTCGCGTTGGCCACGATCTGGTTCCGGTTGGCGCCCACCGTTGACAGTGCCTGCGAAGGGCCTGGGTCGATATCTTCGATCGCTTCCGCCCACAACTTCCCCATGACACCGGTGTTGTGACAGATCAAGGCAAGCACACCCGCGAATGGGCCCAAGCCAACGGCAGTGACAAAGATCAGCGCGAAGACGATGTCGGGTACCGCGCGGAAGAAGGACAAGATCGAGCGGGATAGTTGGTACACGATTGGGTGTGGACTGGTGGTGCGCGATGCCCACACTGCCAAGATTCCGCTGGTGGGAATCGACAAGGTGGTGCCGAGTAGACCGATCCACAAGGTGATGCCGCTTGCTTGGATACCCGGCCACAGCACCTGCTCCCAATTCAAGTTCGGTGGCAAGGCTTCGGAAAGGAAGCGGACCATACCGCCGGATCCGTCCACTAACCCCGTCAGGGAGAATTCTGTCTGTTGGAACGCCACGATGTGGGCGACGACCAATGCCGTCAGCAGTGCGGCTACGGGCCAGTTTCGCCATGAGGTCCGCGTTGGCGGCTCGAGTGTCACCCGGAGTTTGGAGCCGTCAGTAGAAGTCGCTTCCAACTCATTGATGGTTGAGGTTTTCACGCTTTCTCCTGTGGATTGTAAAGGTCAAGGACCGCGTCACTTGCGGCAGTTGAGGCCGGCTCGTCCAACACGAGCTTTCCGTGTTTGAGTCCGATGAGCCGGTCAGCATAGCGGAAGGCCAGGTCCGGTTGATGCAGGACTGCCGCTACAGCCAGGCCCTCAGTGTGGGCTAGATCAGAAAGCAACGTCATGACTTGTTCGGCCGCTTGTGGGTCTAGAGCAGATACAGGTTCATCGGCAAGGAGCACTTCTGCGCGCTGACAAAGAGCTCGAGCGATCGCCACCCGTTGCTGTTGACCACCGGATAGTTTTCCAGCCGGTTCCGCGGCACGGTCAGCCAGCCCAACCCGCTCCAGCGCTTCCATCGCTTCTTGGCGGATGCTTGCCGGGAAAAAGAGTGGGTGCATCGACTGCCACGTCGACATTCGGGCAAGCGCCCCAGCACAAACGTTGTCGAGCACGCTGCGGCGCGGCACCAAGTGAATCTTCTGAAAGACCATGGCCGCATCCGCACGGTGATTGCGCTCGGCTGCGTCGGCCACACCGCACACCTCGATGTTCCCGCCGTCATGATCAAGCAGGCCGGCCACTGCCCGAAGTGTTGTTGATTTACCCGACCCGTTAGCGCCAAGGAAGGCCACCAGCTCCCCAGCCCGAACCGTAAAACTCAATCCATCCAGAACAGTGCGCCCGTTGAAAGCGATATGCAGCTTATCAACGACGAGTTTTTCCTCTTTCCCTGGCGTCTGCATTGGTCTTTCTGTCCTCAGTGCAGGTTTAGTGTCCAGCAGTGACATCAAACGTCCTTTTCGCTGAGTTTCATGGTTTGAGCTAGGTCAAACAGTGGCTGATAGGTTTCCTTGGTGACTTCTACAAGCGGGCCGGGAGGGGTTACATCAAGGAAGGCCCCGATTTTCTCCACGTCCTCCGTGTCAAGGCTCAGAAGTGCTTCTTTGACCGCGGTCTTGAATTCTTCTGGAGCATCCCCGCGCACGGTAATCGGATCATTCGGGATGGGCTCTGACTTCCAGATTTGTTTGAAGTCCTCCGGGTTGAAAGTTCCTTCGGATTGAGCTGTGCCCAAGCTTTGAGAGTTAATCTGAGCTGCATCGACCGTGCCGTTCTTCAGCGCCAGAAGTGCCTCGGGGTGGCCACCGGAGTAGTTGATGTTCAACTCGTTTTCCTGCAAACCTGCCTCTGCAAGCGCGTACCGGGGCAACACATCCCCAGATGTTGAGCCGATGCTACCGAGGGCAAGATCCTTGCCCTTCAAGTCTTCAATCGAGTCAATGCTGGAGTCTTTGGCTACCCAGATCCCTCCGGTGTAGCTGGAGAGCTCACCGTCAGCGAGTCCGAAAGATACAAGTGGTTCGGCACCGGCCCGCTCAGAGGCGAACACGTAACCCAACGGCCCGAATTGGCCCAGGTCGAGCTTTCCGTTTTGCATCGCCAGCACTTCGGCCGAGTAGTCCTCAAGAACGGTCACCTCTACTGGGCAATCGAGCTTCTTCTCAAGGGCCTGACCCAGAACTTGGTATGCAGGTTCAAGCTTTGCAGGGTCTTCATACGGTTCGATACCGAATTGAATCTTGCCGTTGGGGCAGGTGGCTGATTCGGCTTGAGCCTCTCCCCCGCAAGCGGCCAGGGCCAAGGGCGCAACGAGGGCAAGCATGGCAAGAGTTACTTTTGAACGTTTCATGGTGGTCCTTCGCGGTAAGACTGAAAACTGTTTTTGGTCAGACTGCGCTCAGCGCAGAAGTAAGTTGGGTCAGGTTTTCTTCGGCCAAGCCGAAGGAGATGGTCATGCCGATGCCCGTGGCGACGGTCACGGCAGTTACGCGGGCAGACACCTCTTCGACGACCAGCGGTCGCACATCAGATGAGGCGTAGACACCTTGCCAGCGCTGCAGAACCTTCAGTTCTGGCACCCCGAGGTAGTCAGCTGCTTCACGCAGTAAGAGGTTGCTGGTTGCTTCTTCGAGGAACGGTTGCACGCTCCGGTCATAAACATGAGAGTCACCGACGAGGACAGTCCCGTCAGGACGGCGGGTAAACATGCAGTTTGCACCAATGGAGAGAAGTTCTGGTTTCGCTGCGACAATGCGATCACGTAGTGAAGCGGCCGCCGCAGTTTCAGCGAATGCGTCATAGCGTAAGAGCGAGGTGCCAGTCAGGATGGCCGAATGGGTGGTGAAATGCTCCGGAGCAGCCACCAACATCATGTTGAGGGCACACTCGCGGATCCCGGACTGTTCTGCCAGCCCTGGCAAGACCCCGTTGAGTTCATGGCCTACGCACACGATGGTGTGTCCGGTGGTGAAAGATCCCCGGGTTGTCTCGACCAGACCGTCCTGTACCCCGGTGACTCGGGTGTTGTACAGGATCTCGACGTTGGCTTGTTTGTTCAACCAGCTGGCTATTCGCGGAGCTGCTTCCCGGGGGTCGACGCGCAGGTCCATCGGCAGATAAGCACCGCCGACCGCGACTGTTTCAGTTGTTCCCAGTGCGGCCTGGATGTCAGTGGCGTCCAGCAATTGGACTTTGTCCGTGCCCTTCTCAGCTTGGACTTCAGCGAGTACGGACATCTCTTCGGTGCCGGTCGCCAACACATAGGCGCCAGCCTCTTGGGCCCAGAACCCGGCATCGGTCGCCGCGGCCAGCCACTGTTCGCGACCCTGTTCAGCGAGGAGCCCGAAGTGTCCTGTCTGTCCGGTGATGCAGCAGTGCCCAAAGTTACGCACTGAGGCGCCAACGGTGCCATCGTTTTCCTCAATGATGCGGACGCTCAACCCTCTGCGCTGGGCGGCCCATGCGTGAGCCAGGCCAATGATTCCTGCACCCACAATCGTGATGTCTGTTGTTCTCATGTCTTCGAGATTGCGGCATCCGACAGTCCCGCCGCAAGCCAAAAGGGCACTTGTCTAGACAAGTTAGGCGAGTGTTCATCTTCTTGCCGCAGTCGTTCATTTTAGGCGGTGTTATGTTCCCATTTCGTTCATCTAGAGTTTGCCCAATCCGCTGGAATCAACACTGTTAGGCATGGTTGGATTGAACTTATGCAGACAAGTTTGACCGCAGGGTCATCAACCTCAGCTGATGCCCTCCACGCCCAGATTGCCGACGCGTTACGTGAGCGCATAGCCACTGGCGCGCTGCCACGCGGAGCTAGTCTTCCCAGCGAAGCTGAACTGTGCAAAGAGTTTCAGGTTTCTCGGGGGACCGCCCGACAAGCCATCGCTGCCTTGCGCGCTGAAGGGCTCATCATGGTCTCCCGCGGTAAACCGCCACGGGTGGTCGGCACGGTTCCCTCACAGGAACTTTCTACGTTTTTGTCCTTCAGCGAGTGGGCCAAGTCTTCAGGCCGCACCCCGGGGCAACGGACCCTAGAGACTGCCCGGCGACTCGTGTCCCCGGCCGCTGCAGCAGCATTAGGTTTAGACCAGGAGGAGGCAGTAGTAGAGGTTCTTCGACTACGCACTCTGGACGAGGTTCCGGTGATGGTTGAGCGAACAACCTTCATCATGGAAGCCGGTCGGCACTTGTTTAACTTCGATCCGGACTCCGGATCAATTTTCGCCTACCTCAGCTCACAGGGTGTCGACCTGCATGCCGCTCGACACACCTTCGATGCACTCAACGCCGATTCAACAGATGCCAAGTTGCTCGAAGTAGAGGAAGGTACGGCGCTACTACGCGAAACCCGAGTGACGTTTTCTGCAGACGGGGTTCCCCTGGAGTATTCAGAGGACCGCTACCTACCCGGTTCAGTGACCTTCACCGTAGAAAACACAATGCAAAACCGCACGGCAGTTGTCAGGGCGCTACCCCAGCCGTAAACACAATATAGAAAGCACACACCATGCCAACAATCGAACTCGTAGCCTGCGATATGGCCGGCACCACCATTGATGAACACGGAGACGTCTACCGCGCACTACACACCTGCGTTGTCGAGACCGGCACCCCCGTCACAGATGAAAACCTACAAACCTGGATGGGTGCCGATAAGGTCGAGGCCATCACAGCGTTGCTTCAGCTTGGCGGGCACCCCGCAGATGAGACCACCGTTCGGGCCTGCTTTGATCGATTCCGTTCACTGCTACGCCAGTACTATCAGGAAACACCTCCGCAAGGGCTTCCCGGGGTCGAACAAGCTTTGCGCACGCTGAAGGAACGCGGAATCAAGGTCGCACTCACTACTGGTTTTTCACGTGATGTTGCTGAGCCGCTCCTCGAGTCCTTGGGCTGGGCAGTCGGCGAGGATGAACTTCTGGACGCGGTCGTGTGCTCCGATGAAGTCGCAGCCGGCCGCCCCTACCCTTACATGATTCATCGGGCGATGGAACGAACCGGAGTGAAAGATGTGGCCACAGTTGCGGTTGCCGGCGACACCATCGTTGATGCACAAGCTGGTGCCGCCGCAGGTGCCAGCCATGTATTTGGCGTCCTAACTGGCAAGCTGACCAGTGCAGACTTTGACGGCAGTGGTGTCACTGAAGTCATTGGATCGGTCGCTGAGCTTCCGGAGCGACTCTAGTCCAACAACGAATGAAGGGCTGCTCGAATCCATTGCGGATCTGAGCAGCCCTTCTGCACTCTTGTGGAATTAGCGTCCGACGTACTCGAAATGCCAGTACTCGGCGTACGGTGAACCCTTTTCCAAACGTTTTGGATGGATCCAGTTGTACTTGTGCGAATTGGCCTTCAGCCATTTGAAGCGTGCGGACTCAAAGTTGTACTTGGTCCACTCTGGGACATCGATGGCCATGCCATAACCATGGATTGAGGTGCCAGGAACCGCCGCGATGTACGGGCCAAGTTCGCGGTACAAGTGATCTTGCGTCCCGCGAGTACGGTAGATCAAGTCGATATCAATGTTGTGCCCGAACCGTTTCTTGAACGCATTGTTCAACCGGGTCAGATCGGCCAAGGCCGGAGCCGCAATGAGAGTCTTCTCTGGATCCCAAGGAACGGCCACGAGCATTGAGTTCGGGATCCGCCCGTTGGTCTGCCGCTTGACTTGGGCCGCGGTTATGCCCCGGCTATTCGAGGTGGGGGCAGTGGATGTGCGCTGCAGCATGTGAGCCTGCACCCATCCCCACGTTCCCTGGGTGCGAACGAAGTACCAACCCGGCAGGGAACCGCCACGGCGTTCGTTCACAATGTCCCGATACATCACCGAGTTCGCTGGGATGTCAGTGATACGCACCTTACGACCAGCAACCGTGTAGAGGCGGATTGCGCTCTTGGACCAGTAACGGTCAGTCAGGCCGGCCCGGTTTGAGGTGTACTTACCACTGATCTTCACCTCTTTACCACCGGTGACCCCCGGGTTGTTTAGAGCAGCCGAAGTACGCGTCAAGTGGCTAGACGGCATCCAACCGGTCTTACCGTTGTGGCGAACACGCAGCCATGATCCATAAGTTCCGGTGACTTGAGCTACCGTACCGCGGAACATGGTCTGAACTTTCTTAGAGCTGGTCGACCGGCTTGCGTACATACTGGTGTTCCGGTTCACCGATGCGCGGTAGCTAACGGTGGTAATCGGCGAGGTTGACGTTGTCGTTGCGGTGGTCCGCGTCAGATGAGCTTTGGCAATCCACCCAACTTTTCCGCCACCACGAGCCCGGACCCACGAACCGTATTCGCGGTCCACGCGAAGCGTGTAGTTCGTACTAAAGGTGCGAATCAGCGTCGCGCTCCGACTGCGCGACGACATCATCCGGACGGTGCGATTAGCTTTAGCCAGGTAATTGACGGTTTTCAGCGTGCTGGCCGGCGCAACCACAGTCGAGGATGGCTGAATAGCACTGACGGAAACTGCCTGCGCGGGCACAAACCCCACACCTGCCAACATGGCGCCAGAGGCAGCGACAGCTGCAAACTTCTGTTTCAAACGAGACTTCATGGGCATATCCCTCCACTACCCACAGCGACCGAACGGTCGGATCATCGAGATTAATAAATCTTACCAATAAGTAAGCTTGCCTTACCTATTGTGACTTGCTAGTTACGAGTGATCGGTACGGGTTAGCGCCTACGGCGACGACGCTGGAAGATCGCTTTGCTCGGTGTCAGGGGACGGGCAATATTGTCACCGAGCGCCACCCCAGCCGCAATCGCCATGATGACCATGGACGCATTGAACATGCCCACCAAGCCATCCACGATGGCACCGGAGTCCATGGCGATGGAGTACATGGAGCGGAAAATTGTCAGACCTGGCAGCAAGAACAAGATCGCCGGCACCGCAACGACTAATTGCGGGGCACCCATCCGCAAAGCTACAGCACGTGCCGCCGCCCCGATGACGGTTGCCGCAATGGCTGGGGTAAGGCGAGGCCCGGCCCCGAATTCGATGGCAAGGGTGTAGGCAAAGAACCCTGCCAAGGAGACTAACGCGGTCGGCAAGAGCAGACGTGGTTCGCTCTGTTCCACCACGCCATCTGCTGCCGCCGCTGCCATCACGATGGCGCCGAGTCCAAGAATCGGCAGGCTCGAGGGTTGGATCTCGATCAGGTTCAGTTCCGCGGCGCCAAAGGTGTCAGCCAGCACGACCGCCGCGACGATCCCGGCCACCATGGCCGCATAGCTGAGCGAAGCAGAGACGAACCGTCCGGCCGCCGTCAAGGGGAAACCGTTAATGCCGTCTTGGACCGCTGAGACGAATCTTGCCGAAGGCAACAGCATCATCAGCCCGCCTGCGACCACCATGGACGGGGCCACGGGCACAGCCAAAGCCGCCAGCCCGAAGGCCACGATGGTGGCGACAAAGCCGCCGGCCATGGTCGTGAAAAACTCTGGTACGCGAGAGCGATGCAAGACGCCGATCGCCCACATCACCAGCAGTGTCGAGGCGAAAGACAGTCCGCCCTCTAGCCAGCTACCACCAATGTAGACAACGAAGAGACCGGCGAAGATTCCTGCGGCGGGCAAGGCCAACCATTTGGGGAAAGGTTTTGGTTTGCGGGTGATTTCTTCGAACTCGGCACGGGCCTGCGCATGATTGATCTCGCCTGCTGCAATGTCAGTCACCAATCGGTGCAGAGCGGCCAAGCCGGCATAGTTTTGGCTCCAGGAGCGCACCACGCGTGAGAGCGTATACCCGGACCCGTCCATGGGTGCGTAGTTGAGAATCAAGGACTGGTTGTTGACGTCGACCTCAACATCCGAAATGTTGAAGGACGCGGTGATGGCGATGGCTGAAGATTCGACTTCTAACGCGGTAGCGCCATAACGGAATAGAGACTCTCCCACGTCCAGGACGAAGCCCAAGGCACTGCGAATGTCCTCTTCAGCTTCTTCCCGCGCGATGGGATTCGCGTACGGGGTTCCCGCTAACCGTCCCAGAATCGTCATCGCTTGGGTGGGCGGTGACGACTCCGCGAGTTTTTTCAGGGCTGGAACAGCGGGAAAACGGAAATAGTTTTCCCGCTGCATCCGGCTCATGCGAAAAGCGCGGTCTTTCTTACGACCCGGCTTGGTCGTGGCCGCCGGTTGGATAACCGGGACGATAGGAACTTGGTCTGTACTGTCCCGGCGTTCGGGAATCGGTTCCAGCGGCTCCGCGTTCACGGCCTAGTTCTTAGCAGTCTCAGACAGTGCGTCTGCGTAGAATTCTTGGAAGTTCGGCTGCTGCTGAGCATCCCACGACTTGTCGTTGACGTACACGGTCGGGGTACCAGGAATCATGTCTTCCCGAGCCTTGCCGGTGGTGTAGTTCACGAATGGACGGAACTTGTTGTCGTTGACGCAGGAAGTCACGTCAACGTCGGAGGCTTGAGCCAGCTCAATCAGTTCCTTATCGCTCTTCTCTCCACCAGCCTGACCGGCGTAGAGAGCAGCGTTCACTTCCATGAACTTTTCTGGGGCGGTGTCAGCAACGCAGGCCAGCATGTTCGCTGCGCGGGCCGAGAAGTTTGTTGGGGAGTTCTTATCGAGGAAGCCTACGGTGCGGTATTCAACTTCAATGTCGCCAGCCGCAGCTTTTTCCTCAAGGAAGGTGGAGTTTTGCGCTTCGAACTCTGCACAATAACCGCAGGCAGGGTCCGCGTAGATGACGACCTTATCGGTCTTCCCTTCCGTTGCAGCTGAGACACCAGCTGGGACCTTTGGGTTTTCCATGTTAGCCATGAACTCTTCTTCGCTCGGCTCATGCAGGCCTTCCACGGTGACTTCTTCAACTTCCTTGTCGGAGACAGCCGTGTTGGACACAAAGTTGATGCCGCCATTTTCGGTGGCACCTGCTGGAGCCGGACCCGCATCAGGAATGTTCCGCGACGAGTTACCGATAATGATGATGGCAACGATGCCGATGACAGCTAAGACTAGAGCAATCACGCCAACACGCAGCAGTAGCGAGTTACGCTTCTGTGCCTTTTGTTTGGATTCGTGTTGCGCGCGGATGCGATCCCGCGCGCTTTGTCCCTGATTGCTCTTCTTGGCGTTGGCCATTAGATCTCCGTAAAACCTTGCTCGAACATGGGAGCCATTTCTCCCCGTTACATCTTAGCTAAACACCGGTGCCTGAGACTAAGCTCAAGACCATGGCCAGCATCACCTTTGAAAAAGTTACCCGGCATTTTCCGGGACAGCAACGTCCAGCCTTGAAAGAGCTGGATTTGCAGGTTGAAGATGGGGAATTTCTGGTCTTGGTTGGGCCTTCCGGATGCGGCAAGTCCACCACACTACGGCTTTTGGCTGGCATGGATCAGCCGAGTTCGGGCGAGATCCTGTTGGGCGGAGAACGGGTCACGGACACTCACCCGAGGGATCGGGACACCGCCATGGTGTTCCAGAACTACGCGCTGTACCCGCATATGTCGGTGGCGGAGAACATTGGTTTCGCCCTCAAAATGGCTAAGGTGCCCGCGCCGCAACGACGCGAACGGGTAGCGCAGGTGGCTCGGATGCTAGATCTTGAGGAAGTCTTGGATCGTAAACCGGGCCAGCTTTCCGGTGGGCAACGTCAACGCTGCGCCATGGGGCGGGCTCTCGTTCGGACACCCAAAGCTTTTCTTTTGGATGAGCCTTTGTCGAACTTGGATGCGTCGTTGCGGTTGCGTACCCGCGCTCAGATCACCGATTTGACGCGGCGGCTGAACATCACCACGTTGTACGTGACCCACGATCAAACCGAAGCCATGACCATGGGCGATCGGGTCGCAGTCCTGAAAGACGGCCAGCTTCAGCAAGTCGCCAAACCTGATGAGCTGTACAACACACCGGCCAACGCGTTCGTCGCCCACTTTATTGGCAACCGTGGCATGAACCTCGTCCTGGGTGATGTGCGCCGCGAAGAGGGTCGTACTTACACTGCACTCGGTCAGCTTGAGTTAGCCATCCCGCGGGAGCAGGCAGATCGCGTCGATACCGACATGGTGATCATCGGTGTCCGGGCTGAAGACCTCGTTCTAGTGCCGGCTGATATGCCTGGTCTAGATTGTGAGGTGGTCATGATCGAACGTTTGGGTGCAAGCCAGTTCATCTATCTGCGTTCAGCTATCTCGCCGATGCGTCACGTTCACTTCGGGGCCATCGGCGAGGAGGAAGATGATCTGCACAACAGCGCCCCGCTGTTCGCGGTCCAACTTGATCACCGTGCCACCGCGCCCGCAGAAGGATCTAGGGTGCGGATCGCTCCGGAGACCGGTGACGCGGTCCACTTTTTCCACCCCGATTCCGGACAACGGCTCTAGACCGTTCATCTTGGGTTTAGAAGACGACGGTCCCGTGAGCCGCCAGCATGGCGGTCTGCGGGGCATAGGTATCTGCAAAGCTCAGGATGGGTTTCCGCCCGTCGAGCACGCTTGCGGGTAGCGACAGTGGTTCTTCGCCGAAGTTCACCACGACGGTGCGTTCTCTACGCTGCAACGCCAGCCCACGTTCGCCGACGAGTTCAGCGCTGTGCTTATCGAAGGCCCCAACATGGAAATTCTTGTCTTCGTGGCGCAGCCTGATCAACTGCTGGTACCAGGCGAACATGAGCTGACCGCGAGCGCTGGCTAGGTCCGCCTCCTGCAGGACTGATGCATCACGGGTTGTGTGATCTTGTGGATCGGGTACCAAAGCCGCGTCCCAGCCCATTGCCGCGAACTCGTTGAAGCGTCCGGCCCTTGTGGCCTCAGCAATGACCGGATCTTGATGATCGGTAAAGAACTGCCAAGGCGTGGACGCCGCGAATTCTTCTCCCATGAACAGCATCGGCGTGTAGGGACCCAACAGTGTCAGCGCTGCGGCGATCGCCAATTGTCCGTCCGAGCAGAGCGCGGACAGCCTGTCCCCTGCAGCCCGGTTGCCCACCTGATCGTGTGTTTGGTTAGACACCACCAGCTGCCACGGCTCTTCCCGCTCCAGATCTAACGGTGCCCCGTGGTGGCGCTGCCGGAAGGAGGAGTAGTTGCCGTCATGGAAAAACCCGGTGTTCAATGTTTTCACGAGGGCGTCGAGTTCTGCGAAGTCACCGTAGTATGAGTCCGTCTCACCGGTGAGAGCCACGTGCAGTCCGTGGTGGAAGTCGTCGCACCACTGGGCGTGCATGCGGTATCCGTCATTGCGCAAGGTGGCGGGGTCGTTACGGTCTGATTCTGCAATGAGCCACTTCTTGCGACCACTCGCCGCTTCAATCTCGTCGCTGACGCTACGGATGTCCGCCAGCAGGTGGGTGGCCCGGTTGTCGACGATGGCATGTACGGCATCAAGCCGAAGGCCATCCACCCGGTAGTCCTCCAAGAAGAGGCGCACGTTGTCCAACACGTACTGCCGGATCCCGTCCGAGTGTGGGCCGGAGAAGTTCAGCGTGGTCCCCCACGGGCTGGGTACTTCCGAGAGAAAAGGACCGAAGACCGGCGCGTAGTTCCCCGACGGGCCGAAGTGGTTGTACACCACGTCTTGGATGACACCGATCCCGAGCAGGTGGGCGGCGTCCACAAAGGCTTGGTAGGCCGCCGGGCCACCGTAGCTCTCGTCAACCGCGAACCAGTTGACTCCGTCATAGCCCCAGTTGTGGGCGCCTTCGAAGCCGTTGACCGGCATGAGCTCGACGGCGTCTACTCCGAGTTCTGCAAGATACGGTAGTTTATGCCGGGCAGCATCGAGGGTCCCTTCGGCGGTAAAGGTGCCCACGTGCAGTTCGTAGATCACCGCGCCCGGTAGCTCTAAGCCCGACCAGTTGCTCTCACTCCAGGTGAAGGCTGCCGGATCGTAGGGGGCAGAAAGCTCGTGGGGCCCTTCGGGCTGGCGCAGTGATCGTGGGTCGGGCAGTACTTTGCCTGAGAGGTTCCACTCCGAGGCCGTCAGGGTATCGGCGATGAAGCCGTATCTGCGCACCTTCTCGGTTTGGATTCGGCTAGTCTCCGGTAGCGCCCACCAGCCACGGGTTTGGTCTGCTTCCGGTTCCGGACCGTCCGGCAGGCGCAGAAGCTCGAACTCTGAGCGATGGCCTTGGTGGTCTTCTACTACAAGGGTTACGGCCGTCGCTTCGGGCGACCAAACGGAGAAAGGCATCTGGGCGGGGTTCAGTGTGTGTTGCATGTCATTAGAGGGAGTATTCGCGGTAGAGCAGTGCCACCGGGTAGCTGGCGAATAGCTCGCGGGCCAGTACTGGTCCGGTCACGTGGAGTCGTTCACCGGTTAGCAACTCGGTGTAATGGCCAGAGTCGATCAGAAGTTTGGTTTCGCCCCAGCCACCGGCGTTGGCCAGTTGCCCGGAGCCGCGGGTGACCGCGGTGATCAGACCGCCACGGTCAAACGCCAGCAGGTTCTCTTTTCGCTCACCGGACACCAGCAGTGGACGGTAGCGCTGGAACCTGTCCCGCTCATCCCGGCGCAGGCGCAGCAGTGTGCTGGTGAGCAACAGCTTCAGCCCGTCAGCGCCGCGGTCAGTTCGGCTGGCCTCATCCCATGTTGGCTGCCAGCCATTGCTGAGCTGGTTGAGTAAATCTTGGCGGTAGCTGTAGTCGACTGGGCGGCGGTTGTCTGGATCCACCAGTGAGTAGTCGAAGATCTCGCAGCCTTGGTAGACATCGGGCACACCCGGAGCTGAGAGTTGCAACGCTTTGGCGGCCAACGAATTGGTCACTGCGTGCTCGGTCAGGTGTGCGTGAATTTCTTCCAGACGTTCTCTGATGGGCCCGTCTTGGTAGCACAGCGCCACAAAGTCCTCGAGGCTCTGCTCATAATCGGCGTTCTGATCAATCCAGCTGGTGTGCCGACCGTTCTCCCGCGCTGCCTTGTGCGCGTAGGCCAAAAGCCGCTCTTGAGTGATTCGTGTTTCCGGCGACCACGCCCCGATGGCCGCCTCGAGCAGGATCAAGGCGAGCTCGTCATCAAGTAGATCGACCCCAGCATCGACGAAGAGTTGCAAGACCTCCATCCGAGGCTTACGCCATCCACCAGAAAGCTGGGTCAATGCGTTAATCCGCGCCCGTACGTCCTCACTGCGTTTGGTGTCATGGGTGGACAAGCAGGTCATGGCAGTTGGCCACGCGGCTTGGCGTTCGGCTTGGGCCTGGTGAAACTCTTCCCGGGTGAGCGAGAGTTTGGCTGGTTCAGCGCCAACTTCATTCAGGGACGACAGCAGACAGAACCGGTAAAAGGCCCGGTCTTCAGCTCCCTTGGCCATGACCATGCCCGTTGTTTGTTGGAATCGAATTGCGACCGGGTTTTGTGGGTCCGTCAGGACCCGGTAGAGCTTGGAATAAACCTTGTTCAGATCCCAGCCTGTGGCTGCGGAGCGTTCCCGCGCCTCTACGAAGGCTTCGTCAAGGTAATCTTCGCCCGCCGGCAAATAGCTGCGGTACACGTCAAGACATGCTGCGATTTGGCGGAGCCCTTCTAAAAGCTCGTCATGATCTGCCTGCAGCCCGGCCTTGCTGACGCATTCCCGTGCCAATCGGTGGAATTCCGCGGCAAGCGGCCCGTCGGTAACTTCACGCTGCGCCGCGTAGAGCAGGCCATTGTAGATGGCGACGGAATGGTCGCGTCCTTCGTGATGCACGGACCCGTTCAGGACACGGTCGAAGTGGGCCAGCGCGTCGTAACCGGTGGTACCGGCCACCGGCCAGTGCATTGGCAGCACTTCACCGTTCTCCAGAATCTTCTCCACGACCACGTAGCCGCGTTGATGCTCAAAAAGCGTTTGGAGTTGGTCGAAGTACGCGGAAGGGTCGGCCAGACCGTCCGGGTGATCAACCCGCAGACCGTCGACCCACCCGTCGCGGATCCACTGACCTACCCGGCGGTGAGTTGCTTCGAAAACAGTCGGATCTTCCACTCGCACCCCGGCCAGCGAGGTGATGGTGAAAAAGCGCCGGTAGTTCAGTTCGGTATCGCCGCGACGCCAGTCGGCCAGAACGTAGTTTTGGCGGGAGAGGACTTCCCTGATCATTTCTGGGCCGATCGGTGCTTGGAAGTCAACGTCGTCGGCGGTGCCTGGGGCTACCGGGTACTTGTTGCCGTAGATTTCGAATCCGCCCGGCCCGAGAGAGAGCTGGTCAAGGTCGTCTTCGGAACCCAAGACGGGCAGGAAGATTTTCCCGTCGTGCGCATCAAAGTCGATATCGAAGAAGCATGCATGTTCAGACTCCTGGCCATGCATCAACACATCCCACCAGAAAGGGTTGTCCTCCGGGGTCGCGACACCGACGTGGTTGGGGACGATATCCACTAAGACGCCGCCGCCGTGCTGGTGCACGTCATCGGCGAGAGCCTCCAGCGCGAATCGCCCACCCCGATCGGTATCGATTCGCTGAGGGTTCACGACGTCATAGCCATGATCGGAGCCCGATTCGGAATCCAAAAGTGGAGAAAGATAGAGCCAGTCGATGCCTAAAGAGCGTAGGTACGGTAGCTGCTCTTTTGCATCCTCAAGGGTAAAGTCGGCGGTAATTTGTAACCGGTAGGTATTTGTCGGGCTCTGGTGCGGCGCGCTCACGCTCACGTCCTTTTCTGCTGTCTCTTCTCTTCTCAGTCTCTCAGATCTGTATGCCATAACTCATATTTGGTTGCGCCCCGGGTAAGAGAGACTCACCAAGCAGCAAGGGGCCGTTGCATCTGTCGGCACGCTGCGCTGCGCTCATCAAGACCCATGGAACACGATGGAAGGTACTTGAGAGAATAGTTTTGGTCCCACCTCAACCCCGAAGAAAAGGAATCGTTCTGCGCACCACCACTGCCCACTGGTTTCCCGTTGCCTCCGCGTTGCTGCTGGTGGGTTGGGGCGCCAACCAGTTCGCCTCATTGCTGGCCTTCTACCAACAGCAACACGGTTTTTCCCAGCTGGCGGTGACCTCCATGCTTGGCATTTATGTTGCCGGGCTCATTCCTGCGCTGTTGTTGGGTGGACGACTTTCCGATGCACTAGGTCGCAAACCGGCGACATTCGCTGCGCTCGCGATGACGGTGGTGGCAAGTGGTGCCATGGTTTTTGGGCCGTGGGCCCCGACCATGCTGTTTGTTGGTAGGTTCTTGGCCGGGATTGCGACCGGTGTTGCTATGGCCGCAGGCAGCAGCTGGGTGAAGGAGCTCTCGCAACCACCGTGGGATGAACGTGCTGGCCACAACTCGGGGGCTCGACGGGCCTCCCTGTTCACGACGGCTGGGTTCTGGTTGGGACCGGTCGTCAGCGGTTTGCTGGCCAACTATGCACCTGCACCGGAGATCCTGCCTTACCTTTTCCATATCGTGCTGTGCCTTCCGCTGATGTTGCTGTTAGCCAAGGTTCCAGATGTAGTCGCGTCCGCCCCTGCTGCTACAACACCCAATATTGCATCGCACTATGCCTATCCGGATGGTGGACGCAGGTTCTGGCGGGTCGTCGCACCCGGTGCCCCTTGGGTTTTCGGTTCCGGCACCCTTGGCTTCGCTGTTGTGCCGGCACTGTTGACAGGACTCGGAGATCACGTGCTGCTGTACTCAACTGCTGCCGTTGCCCTCACGCTGGGTGCCGGGGTGGCAGTCCAAGCATTGGCTCGTCGCGTCGATAGCGAGCGCTCAGCAGCAGCCACCCTGACGGCGATTTCCACCACCGTGGTGGGCCTACTCATCGCCCTCATGACAGCGCTGACCCAATTCGCGTGGCTTGGTCTGCTCGCAAGCACCCTGCTAGGAGCCGGATACGGGCTCATCTTGGTAGCAGGGCTCTCGGAGACCCAACGGCTGAGCTCCTCGCGCGCCTTGGGCCGGAACTCTGGCCAGTTCTATGTTTTGGCCTACGCAGGGTTCCTCGCCCCGACAATCTGGGCTTTCGCCGCCCAATGGTTTGAACCTCTCCAACTCTTGTTAGCCGTCTTGGGACTTGGAGTCGTTTCCCTTCTAACAATCGCGGTCAACTCGCAGAAATTCCTACCAGCACGGGCCCTATCTTCAACGGGAGAATCAGCCTGATCCGCTATAGTACAATTCATGTTTAATGCGTTGACTGTCGCCGCCGGCAAAGCTGTGAAACGGCTGGCCAAACTGCGAGGCGGGGGCTCAGCGCTTCCCGGTCTCGTGGTTGAAAAGCTCGACAAGGGCTTCCTTTCCCGCACCTTGGCTCAGCTCCCGTACGGAGTCGTGGTAGTGTCCGGCACCAACGGCAAAACCACCACCACGAAGATGGTCGTGGAATTACTGAGGGCTCGCGGATTGCGCGTGTTCACCAACGACACTGGTTCGAACTTTGTACGCGGTGTGCTGGCGGCCCTGATGAATGAGGTTGACGCCAAAGGTCGTCTTGACGCTGACATAGCCGTGCTGGAGCTTGATGAGGCTCACGCCGTGCACTTCGTTGCCCAGGTTAAGCCCCGACACGCACTGCTGTTGAACGTCATGCGAGATCAGTTAGATCGGTTCGGGGAAGTTGATTACACAGCCTCACTCCTTGCCAAGATTGCCGCTGCCACCACGGGAACTGTTGTCACGAACCGGCATGATCGGCGTCTTTTGGCCTTAGGCAAGACGATTTCGGATGCCGGCACTGCCAGGGTTGATTACTTCGGGCTCAGCGAAACTACTGCCGCCCAATTCCCTGATGACGCGGGGCTTCCGGACGACCGGCAGGCTGACACTGATGTGCCTACGGCTTCGGTTGTTTTGGAAGAGCTGCAGGGTGGTTCGCGGGCGCGGTTCACGGTGGCTGGCGCGGACTATTCAACACAGTTGAAGCTCACCGGCCTGTACAACATCTATAACGCTGCAGCAGCCCTTGCGTTGGCGCGCGCCGTGCTTCCAGAACACTTACAAGACGACGCTGCTCTCGTGAGGGCCTTGGCCAATGTAGAACCCGCCTTTGGTCGTGGCGAATCCTTGGAGGTAAACGGCCAGCCATTGGAATTGGTTCTGGTCAAGAACCCTGCCGGTTTCCGTCTCGCCTTGGCCTCCTTCTCCCCCACCGGATATGCCACCATGATCGCGGTCAACGACGCTTATGCGGATGGACGTGACCTGTCCTGGTTGTGGGACGTGGACTTCGAGTCGCTCCGGGAAGCAGGCGTGGATATGGTCTGCGGTGTCCGCGCGCATGAAATGGGGCTGCGTCTGTACTATGACCAAGTTCCGGTTGCTGCCCTCAACACGGATGTGCAGGCCGCCATGAACCAGTTCTTAGAGACCCACCCGGATCAGCCCAAACGTATTTTCTGTACCTACACCGCTATGCTCGCGCTACGGAAACAGCTGGGCACCATGACTGATGTGGAGACCGCAATCCAATGAGCACTTCGCTAACTATCTGCCAGCTGTATCCTCAGCACCTGAACATGTACGGCGACTGGGGAAACACCCTAGTGCTGAAACGCCGCGCCGAAGCAATGGGCGTAAATGTGACAATCATCGATCACGACCTAGGCTCACCGGCAGATCTGTCTACTGCCGATCTCATCGTGGGCGGGGGTGGTCAAGACTCTGGCCAGCTTCAAGTCCACGACGATTTGCTGTCTCAGGCCTCAACGCTACGTAACCTCGCCGAAGACGGCGTGCCGATGCTGATGGTCTGTGGGATGTATCAGCTTTTCGGTCAGAGCTTCGAAGCTAGCTCTGGCGAGGTCCTGCCAGGAATCGGTATTTTTGATGCTGTTTCCACCAACGGCAAGGACCGGTTGATCGGAAATATCGCTGTTGAAACCGAAGATTTCGGGACCATCTACGGATACGAAAACCATGTGGGACGGACCACCCTGAGATCCGGCACGGTCCCGCTCGGCAAGACGTCCAAAGGCTGCGGCAACAACGGGGAAGACGGCACTGAGGGTGCGCGCAACCACCACGTTTTTGGCACGTACCTGCACGGCTCGCTGTTGCCCAAGAACCCCAAATTTGCCGACTACCTCATCGACACAGCCCTGACCCGAACCAACAAGGATTGGGAACCGGTCGTGGTTGAGGATGAGGAGTTGATCGAACTGACAGAGAACGCCCGCCGCGTGGCAGCCGGTCGTCCACGCTAACTCCGTAGCGGTTTAACGGCAATCAAAAGCCTGACATTAGAAAGAAGGGCTGGCTCTACACATCTTGTGCTGAGCCAGCCCTTCTTGAGCTCTCGCCGAATACTTTCTACTGTGACGGTGCTTCGATCTCGAATGTCTTCAGCATCTCGATGACCTCATCACGGGACTTCGATGTTTGGAAGCCGCGAGCATCTTCGAGACCTTGTTCACCGGATGCACCATCCGTGTTCTGTACCGAGATGAAGGCGCCGCTAGGTTGACGGTTATTCAAGTAACCTTTGGCTTCGTACTCGCTCTCATCTTGGTCGGTCTTCGTCACGATCCGGGCCATCCAGACAAAGTCACCGGTCTCTGGGTCCTTGACCGTGTGCTCAACCAGGTAGGTATCACCGTCCACCTCATCCGTGTCCAGATGTTCTAAACGCCACGAATTGAATTTCTCCGCTGACTCCGGCGGAGGCCCGTCCAAGTCAGTGATGACACCGGTGGTAATGACGCCTTCAGCCGAAGGACCCTTCAGCACAATGTCTTCTTCCGGGTCATATCCGTCAGCTTGTGGCTCACCTTTCTTGTTCAAGGTTGCCGTCCAGTCGCCAACGGGTGTGATGGTGTATCCTCCGTTGCTCGTGCTGACCGGATCTCCCTTTGTGAATTCGGAGGAATTTTCGGGGCTCTCAGTGCTTTCCTCAGGCGCGTCAGTTTCGGTGTCAGCGGTTTCCGTTTCAGTCACCGTTGGCGTTGCCTGCTCCGTCACCGTTTGTTGCTCAGTCGCTTCAGGGCTGGCGTTATCGTTTCCACCGCCATCTGCTTGACACGCTGTCGCAAACAGCAATGCTGCAGCGAATGAGGTTGCTAAGACCTTCTTGCCATGCTTGGGAGTAGTTTTCTTCATGATGATCGCCTCCTAAAGCGTTAGTTAAGAGCCTAAGGAATTCGAATTGCCATTTCTAGCCTTAAACTTGTGGGCCCCGTCGTTGAGCTCAGCTCAGAACGACGGGGCCCACAAGGCAAATCGGTATTCAGTTTCCTTACCTCTCGGCAGCAGGATTACTGGTTAGAGTTCTCCCCCTGCTGTTCAACCTTCAACGTTTTCAACATCTCGATGGCATCATCTCGTGCCCCACTCTTGGCGAAGTTTTCAGCTTCTTCCTTGCTTGCGTCACCAGTGGTGTCCGGCTTGCTGGAAACAGAAATGAAAGCACCGCTTGGGAGTCGTGAGTTCGAGTACATGGTGGCATCGAACTCTGATTCTTGGCCTTCGCCCTTAGTCACGATGGCTGCATGCCAGCGGTACGGTTCTTCCTGGCCATCCTCAGCTGGTTGGGGCTTAATGATCTGTTCGATCAAGTAAGTCTCGCCGGCATCCTCGTTATTCGGATCGTCCAGCTCTTCCAGCCGGGTGGAGTTGAGATTTTCCACGTCTTCAGGAGGTGCGACGTCACCGGAGGTGATCACCCCTGTCGACACAGCGCCGCTACCGGCGGGATGTGCAAGTTCAATGTCTTCGACAGGGTCGTAACCTTCCTGTTGAGGGTCATCGATCTGTTTCAGGTTAGCTTCCCACTCACCTACCGGGGTGATGGTGTAGCCGCCGTTACTCGTGCTGACAGGTTCGCCCTGCTCAGAGCCAGCATCGCCAGACTGGTCGGTTCCGTCCTGATCGTTAGCTGCAGTTTCTGCGTTCTCCGTGGCAGTTTCAGTTACGACCGGGGCAGATTCAGTCACCGTCTGCTGCTCGGTGGTCTGCGGGCTCGCATCCCCGTTCGTGCCGTTGGCTTGGCAGCCGGTGGCAAACAGCAGTGCTGCGGCAAACGATGTGGCGAGAATTTTCTTTCCATTGGCAGTTTTCAGGTTCTTCATATCAAGCGCCTCCTAAGAGCGTTGGTGAAGATTTATTAGCCGGAAATTTTCCCTCGTGTCCGTAGACACCTGCATTCCTGCTTTTGGCTTTTTGTGTGAACCGTTAGCTTTGCTGTTCAACCTCGAGGGTCTTCAGCGCGTTGCTGTCGGTCCCCATTTATTTGGCAACCGGTGGTAAACAGGGCTGCCGCGAACGATGTCGCCGGTATTTTCTTCCCATTGGTGGTCGCAAGTTTGTGCAATTCACTCGCCTCCTTTGGATGTAATTCCACCTTAGGAAAACGAGTCTGGATTTACTACCCGCCAGGAAGAAATATGTGTCAACCAGTCGCAGATTCCTCAAAGCTATTGAAAATAGGAGTCTTCTGTGTCCGCCTACGCAGCCCCACGAGAACAGTTCAGCAGCGAGGGTCTCAGTAGGCTATGAGCCTCTCAAAACCATCGAAGCGGGTCATTTCGCAGTAAGCGATCAACCTGTTGAGGCTATTGGTCGACGTACAGCGAGCGCAGCAACTTGTACGCATCGTCACGCACATCTGAGGCAATGAACTCTTCAACCTCAGTTCGCCCCTGCGCACCTTCTTCTTCGGCCAAGAAGCTGATCGAAATATCGACGCTCGGGGACCGCGCACTCCGATACCCGTTGGCGCCTACTTCATCCCCTTCTTCCATGACGCTGACTAGGTCTAACTGCCACCAGTGTCGCCCATCGATTTCCGACTCATGACGCGTTTCCACAAGGTAAGTAAGACTCTCTTTTCCTGAAAAGTCCTTGCCCGAGGGGGGATCGAGATGCTCAAGCCGTTCAGAATTCACATGGACGACCTTGGACGGAATCAACTCACGAACGATGAGCCCCACATACAATTTGCCAGCAGCACTGCTGTCGCGATGCGTGAAGACTAACGTGTCAGACGGATCATCGCCTTCACGCGGCTCTGCGATGCTGGGCTCAAACTCGACTTCCCAGCCACCAACCGGCGTGACAGCATAGGCTCCGTTGGATGTGGCAACTGAGCCTTCTGGCGGCCCGCTCTGCGATGGCCCAGCAAAACAACCGACGACCAAGAAGAGTACGGCCACTACAGCCGTCACTACCCTGCCTACGCGGATCCCTCTGGTTCGCTGCAATTGAGATCCGTACATTAGTTCCTCCGCGGGTAGCCGGTGAGACAGAGTCAATATAACTGAGGTTGCGTCAGCCTCTTGGCCCTGATTCTAGTGAGAGCTCCCGTGAGGTGACTAGTTATTAACTGCGTGACCTTTGGCTAGCCACAATCGCGCGGTGTAAACCATGACCACCACAAGCCCAATGAGCAGAAGCCCGTCCGCTGCTATATAGAGGTAGTGCCAGCTGGAACCCCCATCATCAACGCCAGCCAAGACAGCGTCTGTTCGCTGGTTCAAGAACGGACGGATGAGAGCAACTTTGATTAAGAGAACTCCGGCCAAGGCCGTCACCAAGCCTCGCAACCGACCCGGCACGCCTGACCTAAAGGTAGCGACAAGCAGAATAATCGCGATGATCACCTCAACGATGTTGAGAGCACCAAATACCAGCCGGCCGATCCCCAGCCCGAGCGGGATGGTGATGCCCGGGGCCTGGAACTTCAGTGGTGCTTCGATCAAGGAAATCGCGACCAACAGGCCAAACCAAAACGTGGGCAGGTAAGTGAGCGTTACGCGAGAAAAAGTTGAAACCGGCTGGATCTGCTGCATGAAAATATAATACGCCTACTCAAGGCAAGTTTTAGGGCGAGCCCGGAGTCAGCTTGCTCACCCTCGCGTGATGGTGGTGTTCGGATAAGTAACATCCATGTAGCGATTAGCCAGAACCCTAGAATTGAGCTGCTGCAGTGTACTAGCTTGTAGTGAAAGCCCCACCTCGCACGGCGGGGCCCACTGAGTTGAGGGACGTGCATCATGGAGAGCACCAGCAAACGAGACGAACTCATCGGCGTACCGGGCGGCCTATCAGACCTTGTGAGACAGGTTTTGGACCATGCTATCCAAGGCTTGCGTTATTCACGGCGCACCGGAGAACTAAGCAAAGTACAGGCAGACGAGCAGCTCGTGAGCGCCCAAACGATGGTCGCCAAGTTGGACTGCAATCTACTGTCGATCGGAGATGCGCCGACACTGTACAACTACATGTTGACGCATGTGGAATGTATCGGTACTGAGCCGGATTGCGAGTGGACGGTTGAGAACCGCAGCGAATTAATGTCTCGGGCCCAGGTTGAAGAACTCGAAGAATGGCTCGGTTCTTTGTGGGAAGAGCTTGATCAAGAATCAGTGACCGACGAGTCGTAGCTCTGCTGAGCGTAGAGTCGGGGTAACAGGATTTGAACCTGCGACCTCGTCGTCCCGAACGACGCGCGCTACCAAACTGCGCCATACCCCGTGGCGGTGCGGTGGCTCAGACCGCCGAAAACGCGAACAAAAAAGTCGGGATGACAGGAGTTGAACCTGCGACCTCACGCTCCCAAAGCGCGCGCTCTACCAAACTGAGCTACATCCCGGACTCGGTGCGGCGGCGAACCGCACAAGTCAATATCTTACCCCCTACTAACCCAGATAAGCGAATCGTTGCGCCCGAACGATACCCACTCATGGGCGAGGTCACACAACCAGCCCCTAGAGGATCGCCCGCCCAGGGTTCAAGATGTTCTTCGGGTCAAAGACTTCCTTGATCTGGCGCTGCAGTTTCTGGACTTCTGGACTCTGTTCCCATCCAAGCCACCGCAACTTGTAGCTTCCAATCCCATGTTCAGCAGTGATCGTTCCGTTGAAATCAAGTGCCGCGCGAATCGATTCATCCAGTGCTTGGTCCAATCGGGACATGCCACCGGTGGCGTAATCGTCTGCATCAATCCAGAACGTGGGGTGCAGGTTACCGTCACCGGCGTGGGCGACCACTTTTGTGAGCACGTTGTATTTGTCGGCAATTTCGTAGATGCGATGCACGTAGTTCACGAGTTGAGATTTGGGTACCGCGACATCCTCGCCAACCCGGACCACGGTTTCGGTGTTGTCACCGCGGGAGTGGCGGCGCAGATCGACCAGGGCTAGCGCCTCAGACGGGTCACTCGCCGTGAGCGTGCTGATGATCTCGGTCGCTGATTCTTGAAGGATGGCCGTGATAGCTTCCGCTTCACGGTCGGCACCAAAACCATCGGTTTGGATCAACAGTAGTGCTTTGCCGCGGGCGGACAAGTCTGAGCCGTGTGCTTCATCAAGAGCGGCCATGGTCCCCAGATCCATGATCTCTAGGATCGAAGGTTGGACTCGCCCGCGACCGATCGCCAAGACCGCCTCTGATGCGGTGACAAAGTCTTCGAAGAACGCCGCCACCGTGTGGATCGTTTCGCTCAAATAGCGCAAACGAACGGTAGCGGAGACCACCACGCCAAGCGTGCCTTCAGAACCCACGAAGAGGCTGGTCAGATCGTATCCGGCCACGCCCTTGAAGGTCGGCGAACCGGTAGAAATCAAGGTGCCATCGGCTAGGACCACGTCGAGGGCACGCACGGAGTCACGGGTCACGCCGTACTTTGCGCAGCGCAGCCCGCCCGCGTTGGTGGCGATGTTGCCGCCGATCGTAGAGCGCTGGTAGCTTGCCGGGTCCGGCGCGTACATGAAGCCGTGTTCCGCTGCCGCGTCGTTGAGCTGGGCGTTGATGACTCCCGGTTCAACCACAGCCATTTCGTCATCCGGGTTGATCGAGATGATACGGTTCATTCGTTCCAACGACAACGCGATGGCACCGGTGATCCCATGCGCCCCACCGGATACACCGGTCCCCGCGCCGCGCGTGATGACGGGGATGTCGTGTTCATAGGCGAATCGCATGACCTGCTGCACGTCGTCTACCGTTTCGGCATACACGACCGCTGCAACCGTTTCCGAATCCTCCGTGGTGACCAGTTCGTCGCAGGAGTGTTGACGCAGAATCTCGGCCTCTCCGCTGAAGCGCTCTCCGGTCAGTTCGGCGAGCTGCGCCAGAGTCTCTTCGTTGAGCCCTCGTGGTTGGGTGTCAGTCTGCTGGTCGGTTGTCATGTTGTTTATGCTTTCTGAATCAAAGCGACCACAAAGTCGCTGTCCTCGGTAAAGGGACGCATGTCCCACGTACTGAAGGTTGCCGTCCGCTCCAGCCCGGCTGCACCCAAGTCCGCGAAGAAGTCTGCGAATTCGTAACCTCGTCCGGCTGCGAAACCCAGAATCATCCGGCCCTCCGGAGCCAGGTAGTCGGCAAAACGTTTGAAGGCGTGGACGCGGTCCTGTTCACGCAACAGCGAGATGACGTTTCCGGTGGAGACGATCACATCAAAGTTCGTGCTTGTGTGGGCTGCTAGGTCGAAGCTGGCCAGCTCACCAACAAACCATTCACCGTCGGGATGGTCTTTCTTCGCTACGGAAACTAGGTACGGGTCAATATCGACGCCGACGACGCTGTGCCCGCGTGAGAGCAGGTATCCCCCCACTCGTCCGGTGCCAGAGCCCGCGTCGAAGACTCGGGCCTTTCGTGGAGCGAGTGTGTCTACGAAGCGCGCTTCCCCATCGATGTCCTTGCCTTCAGCGACGAAGTCTTTCCAGCGTTGGGCGTACCAGTGTGAGTGCTCGGGCTCGCGCGTAATTCTGTCCAGCCACTTGTGCCCGGTGAGTTCAGTTTCGGTCGCAGGTGGGTCTTGGGTGCAATGGTCGGTCATAGTTTCAATGTCAGTTGCGCACCAGAACCGCGACGAGAAAGTCACTGTTTTCGTCGAAGGGCTGAAGTTCCCAGCTGGAATACGCCTGTTGAACCTTCAGCCCGGCCGCAGCCGCATCGGAGAGGAAGTCGCCGAACTCGTAGCCTCGTCCCGCACCGTAACCGATGACGAGGCGCCCGGCTGGGTTGAGGAAGCGCGCAAGATTTTTCAGGGTTTGGCCACGATTGTCTTGGGCCAAAAACCCCATCACGTTTCCGGCGGAAACAATGACATCAAAGCTATCGCGCTCCCCTTCCGGGAATTCGAAGGTCGCTAGGTCCCCTTGGTACCAGCGTCCGTTCGGGTGGTCCTGTTGCGCTACTTCGATAAGGAAGGGATCTAAATCGACGCCGGTGACGTCATGACCGGCGTCCAGTAAGTATCCGCCTACGCGTCCGGTTCCGCATCCCGCATCGAGCACCGAGGAGCGTCTGGGCAGCATGGCGTCGATTAGCCTCGCTTCACCGTTGATGTCCTCGCCGGCGGCGGCCAGATCCCTCCAACGTTGGGCATAGCGTCGTGAATGGTCGGGGTCATTCTCGATCATCCGTTGCCACACGTTTGTTCCGCCCATGCAGACTCCCTTCTCCACATCACTTCCGTAGCCCAATGGTATGTGCTTTTCGTCCTCTCGGGTGTGATGCGGCAGACACTTTGTCACTACTTTCCGACCATACTGGCGAAAACTGGATCTTCACCGTATGTTTCCCAACAAAAGGAACAGGCGCCGGGCACAAGGATTATCCTGTGACCGACGCCTGCTCGCATCGTGAACTGCCGAGAGATCAGTTAGACGATCTCGTTGGCGGTCTTGAAATCAAAGCGTGGCAACCGGTCAAAGTATGCGTCTTGGCCTGGCTGCCCGATGTTGACCACCATGAATGCACGCTTTGCCGTGCCGCCGTTGAAGAGCTCGTCAACAGCGGCAAAATCGACACCCGTGATCGGACCAGCGTGGTGGCCAATCGAGCGCACAGCCAGAATGAAGTACCCTGCCTGCAACCAGCCGTTTTCCCGAGCACGTTCAGCTCGTGGGCCCGCATCTGCGAAGAACTCTTTGCGCTCTGGTGCGTGCGGGAACAGGAACGGAATATGCTCGTGGAAATCCGTGTCAAAGCTCAGGACCGCGCTGGACGGCGCCGCCAGAGTTTTGGCCGCGTTGCCACCCTGCATGGTTCCGGCCAGCTTCTGGCGGGCTTCCTCTGAGACCACCCAAGTCACGCGTAGGGGCTGGGTATTCATCATCGTCGGAGGCATTTTCGTCAGATCGTAGACGTGGCGCATTTCTTCCTCAGTCAGGGCGGGTCCGCTGAAGGAGTTAATGCTCCGCGCCTCGTGGAAGAGACGGTCGAGGGCCTCAGCCGAGAGCAACTCTGGAGAAGTCAACGATTGGTGCTGGGTCATATTCACTTTCTGTTTGAACGATTGGATTCAGTTTCAGAGTAACGAGTCTGGTCTAGGCCGTTGCAATTCACCGTGGCGTTGAAATGGTCCAGGTTTTCTTCCGTTTGAGTAGATGGGAAAATCTGGGTTATGCCGAAGAAATTCGATCAGGAAGCTAAGGACAGGGTTGTCCGTTTGATTGAG
>NZ_JBHLUB010000021.1:0-34937 GCF_042434215.1 Micrococcoides hystricis
AAACCGGTGGCGTGAAGATCCACACCGCTTGAACGAGAGCTACGCGATCAATCTATATGAGGCACAACCCGAGTTACGCGATCAAATTGACATGAGGCACTACGGGAACGTTGCCCATCTTTGCGGCAAACTTGCGTGCGTTGTGATGGTTGTTGCACCAGCAGATCGATTTCTCCGGCATCCGACCACTGTCAGGCGGCCCGAGGGCAGGGCGTAGATATCGATCATAACGCCAGCGCGACATCTCATTGAAACTGTTTCTGGTGAGTGTTGATAGGGTGAGTCAAATTAACAGTCGTTAGATTTTGAAGCCGTGGACTCAAACTCTGAGCGAAACTCCGGCCTTCTGTTCATCTGCTAAAGGATGGCCATGGTTCAGCTTGGTTTCCCTGATCCTTCAAGAGCCGAGGGAGCTAGCAGTTTGCACATCCGATCGCAGCTAATCAAGGGTGAATCTACCTTCAGTAAGACTTGAGTCGAGTTTCATAATTTCCTCAAAAGACGGCCCACTCTTCCTGAAAAGTTCCGAAATCTCCTTCTCTGTTTTCCTTCGTTTCCTCACTGACTCTGATTGGTGCCAGATTCTCGCCAACTTCATCATTTGCTCCCACTCTTGGAATCTAGCCTGTGGAATTTCTAATGCAAATGTCCCCCTAGGCATGAACGATGAGTAGTGCCATTCGTCAAACAACACTTCGATTGCTCTTTTGACGGTTTCTTCAACCTCTTTCCCTTCACCGTCCTTTAGGTACATCGTCCAAATATTGATCTTCCGTAATGTTGCTCCGACAAGAAGCCGGAGTTCGTCAACTTGTTTGTTTCTTATCTCATTGATCTCTTGTTGATATTTCGTTTCATCCAATAATGGTGCTTCGTCATCACTGCTTTCAGGAATGAAATGGTGACTCGGAAAATTGAATTCGCGACCAGAGAACTCCCAGCACTGATTGAAGCCGTCTAGAACCGAAGCGAACGCTTCGATTCGTTGCTTCTCATACCATGACCTGTGCGTTGATTTCGTGCTCAAGTACACGGCAGCTACAGCAACGACCGCAGCTACTACCGCAGAAACTAGCGAGGAAAAGAGACCGTTCCAGAGGTCCGACTCACCTAGTTGCTCCAAATATTGGAGATTCTGAAAATCATCAAGATAAAAAATCAAAGTTGTACCCGTTCAAGATTCATCACATAACACAAAAAGCTCCCGCTGCTGATGAACAGCAGCGGGAGCTTTGAATGCTTGTTAGCTAGAAAGCTAAGCAGCTAAGCAAAAGTGCTTACTTGAGGGTGACGGTTGCGCCAGCGCCTTCGAGCTGCTCTTTAGCCTTGTCGGCTGCTTCCTTGTCAACGCCTTCGAGGACAGCCTTAGGTGCACCGTCAACCAGGTCCTTGGCTTCCTTCAGACCCAGGGAGGTCAGGGCGCGGACTTCCTTGATGACTGCGATCTTCTTGTCGCCAGCGGATTCGAGGACAACGTCGAATTCGCTCTGCTCGTCAGCGGCGCCGCCTTCAGCAGCGCCACCGGCAGCGCCGGCAGCAGCAACAGCAACTGGAGCAGCTGCGGTTACTTCAAAGGTCTCTTCGAAAGCCTTGACGAATTCGGAGAGTTCGATCAGGGACAGTTCCTTGAAGGCGTCAATGAGTTCTTCGGTGGTCAGTTTCGCCATGGTGGCGCTCCTTTTAGGTTTAGCTGAAAACTTGTGTCAGTCTTCGCGTGGATCTTGAAATTTCTTGTGGCCGTTGGGCCGGGTGACCGCCTTGCGGTCGGGTGAAGTTGCGCCGTGCGGCACAGCCTCGGTTGCTTAGGCAGCCTCGTCCAGCTTTGCCCGCAGCGCTTCGGTAACCCGAGCGGTCTGGGACAGTGGGGCCTGGAAGAGTGCTGCGGCCTTGGACAGTGCGCCCTTCATGGCGCCTGCAGCCTTGGCCAGCAGTACCTCACGGGATTCAAGATCCGCGAGTTTCTTGATACCTGCTTCATCAAGTTCGGCGCCATCCATGTAGCCGCCCTTGACGATCAGGTTAGGGTTGTCCTTGGCAAAGTCACGCAGGCTCTTAGCCACTTCCACCGGGTCGCCGGTGACGAAAGCGATAGCCGAAGGGCCGGACATTTTGCCTTCAAAGGCGGAAATGCCAGCTTCTTTAGCTGCGATTTCGGTAAGCGTGTTCTTCACCACGGCGTAGGTCGCGTTCTCACCCATGGAACGGCGAAGAGTCTTCAGCTGTTCAACGGTGAGACCACGGTATTCGGTCAAAACGGCGGCAGAGGAGTTGCTGAAGAGTTCCTTCAGCTCCGCTACCGCGGCTGCCTTGTCCGGTCTAGCCATGGTTCTCCTTCCAATCTGGTATTCACCAGTCGGGAAGTGAAGATTCAAAAGCGTGTGCTCAATAAAAAAGCCTCGCGCAAGTGCACGAGGCTGAATTGCTCTCAACAGAACTTCGTTCTGGAGTATCAGTCTGGTTCACCTGCGTAGGGCACTCATTGAGAGTTTTATAGTGAATTCTCACGTCCGACGGTCTTCGGTACCGTTCAAGTCTAAGCCCACCGCTCCCCCATCACCAAATCGAGGAACGGAGACGCTCGTCACGAAGGCTTGAACTTGGTTTCTCACTCCACATCATAGCGGTAGTCAAACCAACGGGCGGCGAAGTTCAGTCTCAAGGAGCAGTGACCAACGGGCGGCGAAGTTCAGTCTCAAGGAGCAGTGACCAACGAGCTGCTGTGCTATATGGTTGGAGTCATGAAAGTTAATCGGCGGCCGATCAGATTTATGTATGACTATTGCGATCAGCCTTTCTTCGAGCTGGGAGCCCTGGACAGCGAGCCGAACGGCGGGCCTATCGAGTACCTGTACGCAACGGCACCGCAAGAGCTGGTGACCCGTCTTGATGCCTGGGTTCGCTTTATGGATCAGCACTTCGACTTTGAGGCCGGGTTCACTGGCACCGAGGAGCAGCGAAAGCACGCGGATCAAGAATACTTCGCGCTGGCCCAGGGACTCCGTGATGCGGGGTTCACCAACATTCACTTTGACATGTGGTGGTAGGGGAAGTGACCATGAGCATCCCACTAGTCCCATTGACTCCCCTGCAGGTGGTCTTTACTCTGACAGACGATCGGCTGCCCTTTCGTACCAAAAGTTCAGCGGATGACTGTGAGCGGCTGGACGGTGTCCTTCAGTCGATACCCGATCAACTGCTGGCCAGACTCGAGCTGTGGAACAGGCAGACCAATTCGGCCTATAACCGGGATATGGGTTGCTTTGGTTCGAAGGAACGACGTGCTCAGGCCGCGAACGAGTACGCGGCATTGGCCGAGGAATTGTGGGCTCGCCGGTTGGACGTGAGATTGGAGATGTGGTGGTAAAGGATCCTTCCTTCGACCGCTCGGAGAAAGACCAATGGTTGGCCCTCGGCCCGGACGGCTCGGTTTTCAGTGGCCCTCTTGCACTAGGCGATGATCCCCAGGACTTGTCTTCGATCATGGATTGCGACACGACGCATGACAGCGGTTTCATCGAGTTCACCGCGAACTACACGGTATGGCCGTTCAACGAGAACATCACGGCAGAACACCCTGACGCGGACTACGCGGAGCGGATCCCTCCCGAGCTGATAGATCGTCTGCTGCGCTGGGGCACCTTCTTTGTAGATCATCACGGCCTCAAGGGTTTTGAATCCAACCAGCAGCTCCGAGACTTCGATGCGGAATATGTCCATCTCGCTAAAGCACTCGCCGTTCTTGGTTTCCGGTTCAAACTATCCCGATGGTGGTCTCACTAACGCAGCGGTGCCAGTAGGCATGGCAAGAGCCTCGAACCTAGGGGTTGTGTTCGAGGATCTTGCGAGGGGCTGAGCGTTACCGCTCAGCAGTTGGCGACTAGCTTGCTTGCCGGGTTGGCGTCCCGCCCAGAGGTACGTTGCCGTACCGCCCAGCAGGAGGAGCAAGCCTCCAATGACTAGTCCGGTTACTTGGGCACCGGTGGTTGGCAGCGGCGCCGGAGTTACTGGTGGCACGACCGGTGGTGCTGGCTGGCGATCTGCAGAGCAGCATCGGCATTGACGGCCGCTTGACCATCAGCACATGTTTTGGGCGTACCTGATTTTCACTCTCAACAATCAGTTTCTTAAATGCCGCAGGGCGCCACCTCCTCCTGGAGGCGACGCCCTGCTTTGTAAAAGGCTTGCGGAAGCTTAGGCTTCGTCAGCGGCGACCGTGGTCACGTTCGGGTCGACTGGGATGCCAGGACCGAAGGTGGTGGACACGGTGGCCTTCTGGATGTAGCGGCCCTTTGAAGCCGATGGCTTCAGGCGCAGGACCTCATCCAGTGCTGCACCGTAGTTTTCGGCCAACTGCTTCTTGTCGAAGCTGGTCTTGCCGATGATGAAGTGCAGGTTGGCGTGCTTGTCGACGCGGAAGTCGATCTTGCCGCCCTTGATGTCGTTGACAGCCTTGGCCACATCTGGGGTGACGGTACCGGTCTTCGGGTTCGGCATCAGGTTGCGTGGACCCAGCACCTTACCCAAGCGGCCGACCTTACCCATCAGTTCTGGGGTGGCGACGGCTGCATCGAAGTCGGTCCAGCCTTCGGCGACCTTGGCGATCAGTTCGTCGGAACCAACGAAGTCGGCGCCGGCTGCTTCAGCGGCGGCGGCCTTGTCACCGGTGGCGAAGACGATCACGCGGGCGGTCTTACCGGTGCCATGTGGCAGGTTCACGGTACCGCGAACCATCTGGTCGGCCTTGCGTGGGTCAACGCTGAGGCGGAAGGCAACTTCCACGGTGGCGTCATTCTTGGACGGGTTGGTTTCCTTGGCGAGGGCAACTGCCTCGGCCGGGAGGTAGAGTTTTTCTGCCTCAATCTTGGCTACAGCTGCCTGGTATGCTTTGCTGCGCTTTGCCATCTGCTTATCTCCTTGTGCAGTTGTGGTCTATCGAGCCGCGCTGGACTCTGCCACGGGATGAAAATTGTGGTGTAGTGGCCAGTCTTATTCGATGGTGATGCCCATGGAGCGGGCGGTACCGGCGATAATCTTGGCGGCAGCCTGAATGTCGTTGGCGTTCAGGTCAGCCATCTTGGACTCGGCAATTTCCTCAACCTGAGCCTGGGTCAGCTTGGCGACCTTGTCAGTGTGTGGGGTTGCGGAGCCCTTGGTGACACCGGCAGCCTTCTTGATCAGCTCGGCTGCTGGTGGGGTCTTGGTGATGAAGGTGAAGGAGCGGTCTTCATAAACCGTGATTTCCACAGGGATAACGTTGCCGCGCTGGGATTCAGTGGCAGCGTTGTACGCCTTGCAGAACTCCATGATGTTCACGCCGTGCTGACCGAGAGCTGGACCAATCGGAGGTGCCGGGTTAGCGGCACCAGCCTGGATCTGCAGCTTGATCAGGCCGGCGACTTTTTTCTTCGGGGCCATTTACGGATCCTTCTTTGTCAAAAGTTTCCAACCAACACAGGAGTATGTTGACTGGGGTTGGCCGGTGTGGCTCACCGGCCGTCTGGCCACCTGACTGGCAAAGCATCCAGCGCGGGCGGCCAAAGTCTGATTTTTGGTGTTAGATCTTTTGGACCTGTTCGAAGCCCAAGGTGACCGGGGTTTCGCGTTCGAAGATCGTGACCAGTACCTCCAGCTGACGCCCCACGGCGTTGATGGAGGAGATGGACGCTGGCAGGCCCTCGAATGGACCGTCGATGACGGTCACGGACTCGCCAACTTCAAAGTCAACGGAGACGGCCTCTGGGGTCTCTTCCACGATGGCTTCGGTGTCCACGCCCTGCTTGGCCAAGGTTTCTGCTTCAACCTCTGGGGCGAGCATGGAGTAGACCTCATCCAGCGACAGCGGGTTCGGATCGTGAGCGTTACCCACGAAGCCGGTGACACCCGGGGTGTGGCGGACAACGCCCCACGAGGCGTCCGTCAGTTCCATGCGCACGAGCACGTAACCGGGGATGCGCACGCGGCGAACAACCTTGGTCTGGGTGCCCTTGATCTCGGTGGCTTCTTCCATGGGGACCCGGATCTCGAAGATGTAATCTTCCATGTCCTGGGTCTGGATACGGGCTTCGAGGTTCGTGCGGACACGGTTCTCGTAGCCGGCGTAAGTGTGGATGACGAACCAATCGCCCAGCGAGCGACGCAGTGTGGTCTTCAGCTCTTCGAGGGCTTCTTCGACGGTTGGGATGTCCTCTTCCTCAACCTCTTCAACCTCAACCTCGGCCACGGTCTCGTCGGCTTCGTCAGCTTCCGCAGCGTCGGCAGGCTGCTCGGGCTGGGTTTCTTCCAGTTCCTGATCGGACACCGTGTCCCTGCTTTCCTTACGTGGTGGAATGGTGTGGGTGTAGTTCTCGTTGGGCCGGGGCGCTAGCTCGCCGGGTTAGGAGTTCCCATCACCAAAGACGAACGAGGCACCGGTGCCAAAAAGATAATCAAGCAGCGTCACCAGCAGCATGATGATGATCACAAAAACAATCACAACGATGGAGTAGTTGACTAGCTCTTTACGGGTTGGTGTGACAACCTTCTTGAGCTCGTCAATCACCTGCCGGAAGAAGAGTAAAATCTGCGCGAAGAAACCGCGCTTACGAGGCTCGTCACCCTTTTTGGTGCGTTCCACGGCGGTTTGACTCACAGTCAGCCTCACTCAGTATCTTGCGATCATTGTGCAGTTTTCACTGCTGCGGACGGGCCGCTTTGCAGGGCAGACAGGACTCGAACCTGCAACCTACGGTTTTGGAGACCGTTGCGCTACCAATTGCGCCACTGCCCTAGGGGTTGACCCCGGTGCATTTCGCACCAGTGAAATAGTTTACGCATTTTCAGCCAACAAGTCGAACCGGCGTCCTACCGGTTGTTGGAGCGAAATAAACTATGTCGACAGACTACCAAAAAAGGCGGCCACTAAGCCATCCGCGCTAAGCTAGAGAACATGCCTGTACCTCCGCGAATTTCCCAACGCATCGCCTCCATTTCCGAGTCCGCCACCTTGGCCGTCGACGCCAAGGCGAAGGCCTTGAAAGCCGCCGGGGAGCCGGTCATCGGCTTCGGCGCCGGTGAGCCCGATTTCCCGACTCCGGACTACATTGTGCAGGCCGCCATTCAGGCCGCCCAAGATCCGCGTTTTCACCGCTACTCCCCTGCCGGCGGGCTGCCGGAGCTGAAGGAAGCCATCGCGGCAAAGACGCAACGCGATTCCGGTATTGAGGTGGCTAGCAACCAAGTGTTGGTCACCAACGGTGGCAAGCAGGCCGTGTACCAATCTTTCGCCACGCTGCTGGACCCAGCCGATGAGGTTCTCCTACCTGCCCCGTACTGGACCACCTACCCGGAAGCCAGCAAGTTGGCCGGTGGTGTGCCGGTCGAGATCTTCGCCGGACCGGAGCAGGAGTACAAGGTCACGGTGGAGCAGCTGGAAGCCGCGCGCACCGAAAAGACCAAGGTTCTGCTCTTCGTTTCCCCGTCGAACCCGACCGGGGCTGTTTACTCGGCCGAGGAGACCGCGGCCATCGGACGCTGGGCGTACGAGAACAACCTGTGGGTCATCACCGATGAGATTTACGAGCATTTGGTCTACGACGGGATTGATTTCACCTCGATCGTGGCGGCCGTGCCCGAGCTCGCCGAACAGACCGTGATTCTTAACGGAGTCGCCAAGACTTACGCCATGACCGGTTGGCGGGTCGGCTGGATGATCGGCCCACAGGATGTCATCAAGGCCGCGACCAACCTCCAATCGCACGCCACGTCCAACGTCGCGAACGTCTCGCAGATGGCCGCCTTGGCCGCAGTGTCCGGCCCCTTGGATGAGGTGCACAAGATGCGTGAGGCCTTCGACCGCCGACGGAAGCTCATCGTGGCCGAACTCAACAAGGTTCAGGGCTTCGATTGCCCGACCCCACAGGGCGCGTTTTACGCGTACGCCGATGTCCGCGGCACGTTCGGACGCACCATTGGCGGAGTCACCATCAATTCCTCGGCTGACCTTGCTGCGTTGATCTTGGAGCAGGCGAAGGTCGCTACCGTCCCCGGTGAGGCGTTCGGCCCGTCCGGATACCTGCGGTTGTCGTACGCGTTGGGTGATGATGACATTCGCGAAGGCATGGCGCGCATCCAAGAACTGTTGAACAACTAGTCCCACCCTGCCCAACCAGAACAGAGGCCTGAAGCCATGGATAACTTCCTTGCCGGAATTTTCAACTCGATCCGCCGGATGCCCTACCGTCGCGGCCCGAAACGTTGGGTTGGCGGCATTTGTGGTGGACTGGCCGCCCAATTCGGCTGGGACGTGAAGGTGGTGAGGATTGTTGTTCTGCTCAGCTTCATCTTGCCGTATATCGGTGTTGCCACATACCTGATTGCATGGGCCTTGTTGCCCGCCCAAGACGGCTCCATTCCGTTGGAAACAGCCGTCCGAAAACTGAACGCGTAGCCGTACTGGCAACACGCGCTTAAAGGAGAACTATGCGCATTGGTCTGATGACCAGTGGTGGAGATTGCCCAGGATTGAACGCCGTGATTCGCGCGGCTGTGCTAAAGGGCATCAAAGAATATGACGCCGAGATCGTCGGTTTCAAAGATGGTTGGCGTGGCGTTGTGGAGATGGACTACGTGCCCCTCTCACGTGCCGATGTGCGCGGTCTGGCCGGCTCCGGCGGCACCATCTTGGGCACCTCTCGGACCAACCCTGTCACGCACCCCGGCGGTGGTGCTGAAAACATGATCGCCAACTTCGCCGAACACGGTATTGATGGGTTGATCGCCATTGGCGGGGAAGGCACCATGTCCGGAGCCAACGAACTTGCCGAAGCCGGTGTGCCCGTCGTGGGCGTGCCCAAGACGATCGATAACGATTTGGACGGCACCGACTACACCTTCGGTTTCGACACCGCCGTGGCTATCGCAACAGATGCCATGGATCGCTTGCGTACCACCGGGGACTCCCATCACCGCTGCATGGTGGCCGAGGTCATGGGCCGTCACGTCGGCTGGATTGCCCTGCACTCTGGCATGTCCGCCGGCGCACACGCCATCTTGATTCCGGAGCAGCCAGAGTCCATGCAGCAAGTCTGCGACTGGGTCCGTCAGGTCCACGAACGGGGCCGCTCCCCACTCGTGGTGGTTGCCGAAGGCTACATCCCGCAAGGCCACGACGGCCCCATTGCGATCCGGGGTAAACAAGCCGACGGCCGCCCACGCCTAGGTGGGATCGGCGAGTGGCTAGCCGAACAAATTGAAGAAATGACCGGCATTGAAACCCGTAACACCACGCTGGGCCACATCCAACGTGGCGGCGCCCCGACTGGTTTTGACCGGGTCTTGGCCACCCGCTGTGGCATGCATGCAGTCCAGCTGTGTGCTGATAAGCACTGGGGTCAAATGACGGCGCTCCGCGGCACCGAGATTGAACATGTTTCCCTCTCGGAAGCAACGCATACCCTCAAGACGGTGCCCTTGCACCGCTACGAAGAAGCCAAGGTTCTCTTTGGTCGATAACCAGCCGGAAGAGCTGGAGGAGCTCGCACACGTTCGGTCCATCTTGCACTTTGCCTGGGAGCAGGCCATCGTGCAAGAACCGGCGTTGCTGATCGCCCACTGGCACGAGCTGGGTCCGTACCCAGAAATCCTTGAGTACTCGGCCCATCCGGGTTGGTTTGCGCAGGCAGCTGCGCGCCATCACCCAGAAGAGCTTGTGCTCTCCAGCATGCTGGCAGCGCTGGTAATTCCTCGTGGTGGCCGGGTCTTGACCGAGGAACTAATTCACACTCTGGCCGAGCCTCCGGAGTTTGCGTTCTCCGATTCGGTAGCAGTGAGCACCGACCCGAGCCTGCTGACTCAACTGCACGCCCAGACCCCGGCAGATGACGCGGTAGAAGTAGGGACCGCGGACTTAGACCACGTCTTTGTGCTCTGCACCAAAGACGGCAGCCCACTGGCGGTGGCCGGTTGGAAGGTGTTCCAACAAGTGGTCGCAGACATCCGGGTGTTAGTCCCGCCCGCCCTGCGCAACAAGTCGCTGGGTGCCTATGCTGCGGCAGTAGCGATCGGGGAAGCCTACGATTCTGGACTGGTGCCGCAGGCGAGGGTCCGGGTGGGCAATTCGACCGCGTTGAAGTTGGCGAGCAAACTTGGCTTCCGGCTGCTGGGCACCGTTAGCGCAGCATTCCCCGGGGAGCAGACCGGTCCGCTTTAACGCCTTCCGGACGGCCCACAACTTGGCCGGCTTCCGGGCTGACCAGCAACTCTTGGGCGGCCGCGTAACGGGTGGGTTCAGCGCCGTCCGCTTGGACCTCTGAGACGATCAGCTCGGCGGCCGGATCCACATTTCGGCGGATCAGGCCCAACGCGATTTGGCCCATCTCGTGATGGAGCCCAGCCGATGTCACCGTGCCGACCACCCGTTCTTTTTCGCCGACCGCTTGAATGATCTCGGCACCAGAACCGACAAGGGTGTGCTGGCTACCGTCGATGTGCAGGAGCACCAGTCGCCGGGGTGGCCGGCCCAAGTTGTGCACGCGTGCCACGGTCTCTTGGCCCTTGTAGCAACCTTTTTCCAGATGCACCGCGGTGCGGATCCAGTCCAGCTCGTGGGCAATGGTGCGGTCGTCTGTTTCAAAGCCAAAACGCGGCCGGCCCGCCGCGATCCGCAACGCCTCCAGCGAGCTGGTGCCCGCCAGTGTTCGTCCTGTATCCAGCTGTTCACGCACTAAGGCGGCAAATTCCTCTCGCGGCAACAGGTAGTGGAAGAAAACCATGTCTTGGCCGGGGTGTTCAGCCTCCGCCACGGCAGCGTAGCTGTAACCGCCTTCAGCGACGTTCGGCCACGGATCTATCCAGCACGGGTTGTCTGCCCAGTCCGCGACCGCCGCGCAGGTGATCACGGTGGCGTACTGCTCCGTGACATCGGTGATCTCAACCTGCATCATGAACCGCATTTTTGTCAGCCAGTCCACGACCGCGGAGGTTTCCTCAGCTTCGGTCAGTAGCAGGACCCGTTGCTGGGTGCCGACAGCGGTCACTAGGACCTTGGGCGCCATTTCAATGCGGCCTTGGATGTCAAAGAAGAGGGCTTCAGTTGAGTAGGGCAGCTGGTCTTCGCGCAACCAGCTGGTGTTTTCGAACGCCTGCGAAGCCAAGATGTGGAGCATATGCAGGGCTTGTTCACCGGCGAGCTCGATCACGCCACGGTTACTGGCGTCCACTAGGGCGGTTCCGTTGGCCAAGGCTCGCTGCTCCAGTAGCGGCTGACCGTAGTGTTCTGCCACACCGGTGTCGGCCCCGGTCGCCGCAATGGCGCCGGAGGTGGCCAGCAAGGGGGATGTGTAGGTGTCTGTCATGACCTAGGAAACCTTCTTCTTCAGGATGCCGGAGGCGTGTGGTTCGCTTCCCTCAGCGGTGCGCAGGTCCCAACGCCAATACAGGTCGTTGTTGACCAGGCCGTACATGCGGGTGCCGCCCAAGTATTCTTTGGTGTGTTCGCCACGCATCACCGCGTCCGTGACGATTTGGACTTGGGGGCCTTTGACGGCCCCGTAGTACAGCTCCGTCAGACCGCCGGGGTGGGCAACCGTGGCGGTGATATCAAAGCCACCGTCTTGGGTGCGCAGCTTCTCCACGTCTTCGGCGCTGCGGTAGACCGGCACGATGTCTGCCGGGGTCATGCCGGGGCCCACGTCCCCGTCTTCTTGAGGGCGGTCCAACGCCCAGAAACCCACCTCGGTGGCCAGTGGGCGCAGAAGTTGGCCATCTTCTTCGTTCAGCAACCAGCTTTCCGAGCGGTACTCCAGGAAGGGCAGGCCGGTGTCGGTGAAGGTCAGTTTTTGGTGGAAGCTGGCATCCCCTGCCTCCCCCGCGCCCAACCGGCCGGTCCCCTCCCACTCACCGATGAGCCAGTAGAGCGGGACGAGTTCGGGTGTCAGATCGACGGGTAGTTCCATGACCATGGTTCAGGCTCCAATCGGATGGAAGAGGGTGTGCGGTGACCAGTTGTTAAAACACGGACAGCCCCAACGGGTATTTCCGTTAGGGCTGCTGTGTAAAAGATTGTGGTGTTACTTCTGTCCCTTGAACAGGCGGGTAATGACCAGCGCGCTGAAGCCGAGAATTCCCAGCGTGACGAGTACCAGCAGGACGGTGAAGAAGATCTCGAAAAAGGCAACAGACACGGTGTTGTCACTCCTTGGGTCGTACAGCACCACACGTCCGTTGTGTGGGCCGCCTCATTAATGTGCTCGCTTTAACTCTACCCCCGCTCTAGTCGAGACCATAGTTTTATGAACGTGCTAAAGGTCACCCATGAGGGACGAGAGTTCTAAAAGGTGATCAGTTTGTAGAAGCTGCCGGACATGAAGACCTGTAAGTAGAACAGGACCGGTCCCAGCGCACAGATCGGGGTGAGGGCTGCCGCGACCAACGACCGGTTGGAGGGCAGCGCGGCAGAGCGTTCGGCGACGAGCCGGAACACGAAGCCCGCGGCGGCAGTCAAGAGCACGGTCGGCAGCAGCCAGACCCAGGGGATCTGCAGTGCCACCCCAGCAGCGATGCCGACAGCGATGGAGGCGGCCGCACCAAAGCCTTGAGCCACATAACTGAGTTGTCGGGCGACGAAGAATGCCCCCACAAACCCTGCGGCTGCGGTCACGTACACCAGCTGGTGATCTGGTAGCCGGGCCAACACCACCCAGCCGCTGCCCAGTGTGGCCAAAAACGCGGCCGCAGATGTACCGATCAAAGATTGTAGACGGTAGGGCCGACCGGTTCCGCGGAAGAGTTGAACGATGAAGGTGGCGATGACCGCCAACGCCATGATCGGGATCAGCATGCCCAGCCCGCCGTTACCGAAGTAGCTCACCACCGCGGCGATGATGCCTGAGGAGGTGATCACCCAGGCCAGCGTGCGCCTAGCCGGAACCTTCAATAGGTGCGGCCAGCCAAGCCCCAGCAGCAGGGAGGCGAGCGCGGCGTAAGCGGTCGCGGCAATCGGGCCCACATATTGGGTGATGGCCAACAACACGAATGCCAGCGCCAAGCTGATACGCAACCAAGAATCCTTCACCCCTTTAGTCAATCAAGAAACCTTCCCCACACCAAAGATCTCGGCGCGCGAATTGCGTGTGCTGTCAGCAGCTCCGGTGGCTTAGAGTAAGAGGTATGGCTGACGATCTTTCGACCGATGTCCCACCAGCTACCCACTTTGTTGTTTTCAGCGCTCCCCTTCCGGCTGCCGCACTGAGCGCTATCCGGGCACTAGCCAGCCAGTCCCAACGGGCAGACGGCAGCCCGCCGTTCTCTGATCAGACATTACTGTCGCTGCCAGCACACCAGAGCCTCTACGGCGTTCTCGCGCTTGCTCGCGACACAGACTTGGCGGACATGCAGGACGAAGATTTGCTTGGCGCAGTCGTGGTTGCGGATTCCGTCTTGGAATTGACCACGCATCCGGCACACCGGGATCAAGGCATTGCCAGTACCCTGCTCGAAACCCTGCGCGGGGCGTTCTCCGATGATGAACTGAAAACTGTGGACGCCTGGCGTCACGGAAGCGACAGCAAAGCGGACAAGTTTGCCATCACCTACGACTTCCGCCCGGTGCGGGAACTATGGAAGATGTCCGTGACCGCGGACCGCAGCTTTCCCGCCCCTGAGCTCGCAGACGGCATCCGACTGCGCACGTTCCAGCCGGGCGCTGACGAACAACCGTGGTTGGAGCTGAACGCGGCCGCGTTCGCCGATCACCCCGAACAAGGCAAACTCACCCTTGAAGACCTCAACGCCCGGCAGGCCGAAGACTGGTTCGACGCAGACGGGTTCTTCTTGGCGGAAAACGCCTCCGGCGATCTGGTCGCGTTCCACTGGACCAAGATTGTGACCCCGTCCAGCCCTGAGGAGCCACGCGTTGGTGAAGTCTACGTAGTCGGTGTCTCCCCACAGGCTCAGGGACAGGGATTGGGACTCGCGTTGACGCTGGCCGGTCTGGAATACCTGGCACAGAAAGTCGATGTCATTGAACTCTACGTGGACGCGGACAACATCCCCGCAGTTGGGCTGTACCGCAAATTAGGATTCGAACGAGCCACGGTCGATGTCATGTATCAGCACAGCTCTCGGGCCAAAAACTAAGTCCACTTCCCTGCCCTAAACTAGAGATCGTTGGGGAAAAGAAAGGATCTTCGTGAATCGACCGCAGTTCGTCAAGGACTCAGTTCCGCCCCGGGACGGCACCTACACTAAAGCTCGCTCACAGCGAGACCGGATTGAACTGCCCGAAGCCGCACCGGTGAAACACCCGGTGGGAGATTTCAAACTCAGCGAACGGTTTCTGGACCGAGAAATCTCGTGGCTAGACTTCAACACACGGGTGCTCGAACTGGCTGAGGACCCCGAGCTGTACCTGCTTGAACGGGTCAACTTCCTGTCGATCTTTGCCTCCAACCTTGACGAGTTCTTCATGGTGCGGGTGGCCGGGCTCAAACGGCGCATCGCCACCGACCTAGCGGTCCCTTCTGCGGCCGGGCTTTCCCCGGTGGAACAGTTGAAGCAGATCCACCACACCGCGCACCAGCTCCAAGAACGTCACGCCCGCGTTCTGCACAACCAGATTCGACCTGCCTTGGCCGAAGAAGGCATCGAGTTTGTCCACTACGCGGATCTGACCGAACGGGATCGGTCCTTCTTGACGGACTTCTTTGTCCGCCGGGTCTTCCCTATCCTGACTCCGCTCGCGGTGGACCCAGCGCACCCATTCCCGTATATCTCCGGTCTGAGCTTGAACCTCGCTGTGCTCGTGCGCAACCCGCTGACCAGGCAGACCCTGTTCGCCCGTGTGAAAGTCCCGGATCAGCTGCCCCGGCTGATCTCATTGGATGGCGAGCGCCCAGCCGCCACCCCCGGCTCCGCAGCCCGTTTCATCACGTTGGAAGAAGTCATCGCCGAACACCTTGATGAGCTCTTCCCCGGCATGGAAATCATCGAGCACCATACCTTCCGCGTCACCCGCAACGAGGACCTTGAGGTGGAAGAGGATGATGCGGAGAACCTGTTGCAGGCACTGGAGAAGGAACTGTTGCGCCGACGCTTCGGTTCCCCTGTCCGGCTCGAGGTATCCACATCTGCTCCGGCACATATCCGTGAACTGCTGATTCGTGAACTAGAAGTTGATGAAGACGAAGTCTTCGTCCTGCCAGAACCCCTTGACCTGCGCGGGCTCGGCCCCATCAGCGCGATCGACCGGCCAGAGCTGCACTACCCGCCGCACCTGCCACACACCTCGCGTGGGCTGAAAGCCACCGACACCGCCCGTGCCGCCGAAGTCTTTGAAGCCATGCGCAACCAAGACATTCTGCTGCACCACCCCTACGACTCGTTTGCCACCAGTGTCCAAGCCTTCTTGGAGCAGGCCGCTGCTGACCCGCAGGTCCAAGCCATCAAGCAGACCCTGTACCGCACCTCCGGGGACTCCCCGATCGTTGATGCGCTGATCGAGGCCGCCGAATCCGGCAAACAGGTGTTAGCCCTGGTAGAAATCAAGGCGCGCTTTGACGAAGAAGCGAACATCTCCTGGGCACGCAAACTCGAACAGGCCGGCGTGCACGTCGTATACGGAATCGTGGGGCTGAAAACCCACTGCAAACTCTCGCTGGTGGTCCGACAAGAAGGCGAACATCTGCGCCGCTACTGCCACATTGGCACCGGTAACTATCACCCGTCCACGGCCCGGTTCTACGAGGATGTTGGGCTGCTGACCTGTGATGAGCAAGTGGGCGAGGATATCTCTCGGTTGTTCAACCAGCTCTCCGGGTACGCGCCCCGCTCCACGTACCGTCGCCTATTGGTGGCACCACGCTCGTTGCGTTCCGGGCTGTTGGACCGAATCGAACACGAGATCCACAACGCCAAGGCGGGCATTCCCTCCCGCATCATGATCAAAGTCAACTCCCTCGTGGATGAAACGATCATCGACGGTCTCTACCGGGCCAGCCAAGCCGGGGTCAAAGTCGACATTGTGGTGCGCGGCATCTGCGCCCTACGCCCGGGCGTTGAAGGCCTGAGCGAAAACATCACGGTCCGGTCGGTTCTAGGCCGGTTTTTGGAACACTCCCGGCTCTTTGTATTCCACAATGCCGGCGAACGCATCGTCTATATCGGTTCGGCCGATATGATGCACCGCAACTTGGATCGGCGCGTAGAAGCCCTCGTGCGGATCATCCGCCCAGAAGACGTCACCTACTTGGTGGAGCTCTTCGACCGCTATCTGGCCGACAGCACCGCGAGCTGGCACCTAGACTCGGACGGCCAGTGGACCCGCAACCATATTGACGCGGATGGCAACCCACTCACCGACATCCAGTCATGGCTCATCACCCAACACCGTCCGGGGGCGGTGCGCTAATGGCGTTGACGGCACAACGGTATGGCAGGGATCTGGCCGAAACCGAACCTACCGCACGCATCCAAGCAGCCGGCGCCCTATGCTGGCGAATCCACGAGGGTGAACTGCAAGTACTGCTCATTCACCGGCCCAAGTACGACGACTGGTCGTGGCCCAAAGGCAAACTCGACCCGGGTGAGACCATGCCCGAATGCGCGGTTCGGGAGATCGCTGAAGAGATCAACCTTGATATCCAGTTGGGGATCCCGCTACCGATTACCCGGTACCAGGTGAAGAACCGGAGCAAAGAGGTCTGGTATTGGGCGGCAGAGGTGACCAGGCAGCGGCCCCAACCCGATGGTGGTGAGGTCGACGACTTCCGTTGGGCGAACGTCAAGACTGCCCGGAAACTGCTGACCATGCCCGGGGACCAGGTGCCTTTGGACCATCTGATCGCCGCGCACCGTCACAATGCGCTGCGCACCCTCCCGTTCGTGGTGGTCCGGCATGCCAAGGCCAAGCCACGGCCAACTTGGACGCGGGCAGAAGGCGACCGTCCCCTCGCTGCTACCGGACGCCGGCAGGCTCTTGCCGTGGCCAAGCTGCTTTCAGCGTGGTCACCTAAATACCTAGTGTCCTCCCCATGGACCCGGTGTATCGAGACCCTCACCCCATTCGTTCGTGCCACCGGATTGCGATTACGACACAAAAAGTCACTGACCGAGGTTGCAGTCACCCGGTCCCCCGGCAAAGCTGCCAGCACCATCACCAAGCTGCTGGCCAAGGTACGTTCCACAGCCGTCTGCACCCACCGCCCGGTGCTGCCACAGGTCCTAGAGTCCTTGAGTAAGGCCACGGACTTGAAGTACGCGCCGGAGCTGGCTGGGGCATTACCGGCCCGGGACCCCTACCTGAAACCGGGTGCCGTGATCGTGTGTCACCAAGCCCCAGATCGTGACGGCAAGATCGTCGCCATTGAGGTCTACGACAGTTTCGATGATTAGTCCCAGACCCACTCGCTACAATGATGTCCAAGGTTGTTCAACAAACTGAAAGTGGTGGACCAGATGGCCCCGAACGAAGAGAACATCTCCCTCCCAGCCGAGAACCAGGCCCCTGCACCTAAGGCCGGCAAGAATGCTGCCGACAAGAGCAAGCTGAACAAGATCGCTCACGATAACCTGCGGATCGTCGAAGACGCCGATCGTGGACGGTTCGATCTCTGGCAGGACGACCAGTTCATTGGGTTCGCCGGTTACGAGCTCAAAGACAACGTCATGGTTTTCCAGCACACCTTGGTTGATGAGAAGTTTGGTCGTCGTGGCTACGCCCGGGCCATGGTCACCCTAGTTCTGGAATCCGCCCGCTCCCGCGGCTGGAAAGTCCTGCCAGTGTGCTCCTACGTGCTGGATTATTTGGAACGGTACCCGGAGTACAAGGACCTCGTGGTCTCCTCCCCCAACGCCGGGAGCGACAGCTAACACTAATGACCACTACAGTCCCAACCCCCTACGAAGACTTACTGGCCGAAGTTCTGGAAACCGGAACCCCCAAGAGCGACCGAACCGGCACCGGCACCTGGTCCCTGTTCGGCAAACAGATCCGCTACGACCTGGCCGAGTCGTTCCCACTGATCACCACCAAACGGGTCCACTTCAAATCCGTGGCCGTCGAACTGTTGTGGTTCTTGCGCGGTGACACCAATATCGCCTACCTGCAAGACAACGGGGTCCGGATCTGGAACGAATGGGCGGACGAAAACGGGGACCTAGGCCCGGTATATGGTTCCCAATGGCGTTCTTGGCCGACCCCGGACGGTGGCCACATTGACCAGATCGCCAACGTCATGAACTCGCTGAGCTCCAACCCGGACTCGCGCCGCCACGTGGTGTCCGCGTGGAACGTGGCTGAAGTGCCCAACATGGCCCTGCCACCGTGCCACATGTTCTTCCAGTTCTATGTAGCGAACGGCAAACTTTCCTGCCAGCTTTACCAGCGCAGCGCCGACATGTTCTTGGGCGTTCCATTCAACATTGCCTCCTATTCCTTGCTGACCTACATGATGGCCCAGCAGCTGGACTTGGAGCCCGGCGAGTTCATTTGGACTGGCGGGGATGTGCACATCTATGACAACCACTTAGAGCAGGTCCGCACCCAACTGGCACGGGATCCTTACCCGTACCCGACCCTAGAAATTGCGCGGAAACCAGCGGATATCTTCTCCTACAATTACGAAGATTTCATCGTCAATGACTATCAACACCACCCCGGCATTTCAGGCAAGGTAGCAGTATGAGTGAGCAACCAACCGGACGAGTCGGGCTCATTTGGATCCAGACCCTGAACGGAGTCATTGGGGCCCACGGGGACATGCCGTGGCATTTGCCGGAGGACCTGAAGTTCTTCAGAGAAACCACCATGGGTCACCCCGTCATCATGGGCCGGGTTACATGGGACTCCATTCCAGAGCAATTCCGCCCCTTCAGCGGACGTACCTCGATCGTGGTCACTCGGGACCACGAACTCGCCGAGTCCTTGAACGCACCGACGGTCCACGGTGTCACCAGTGTTGAGGAAGCTTTTGGAGTTGCCCAAGCCTCCCCTGGTGCTGAGGAGATCTGGGTGATCGGTGGCGGCAATATCTATGCCCAAACCATTGACCAGGCAGATGTGGCAAAAATCACAATCATCCGTGATGAGCAAATTACCGGTGATACTTATGCGCCCGAGCTTGACGAAAACTGGAAGTTAGTCCGCACGACTCCGGAGGCTGAACGCGACAGCGATGCTGGCTGGCTGCAGAGCCGAACCGGTTTGAGATACCGGATCGAACGGTGGGAAAAATCGTGCTGATGAGCAAGCAATCTTTATTCATGATGATTGCCGGGATTTGCTCGATCTTAGCGCTAGTTACCGGCGTCATGGGTTTCATCATGATTACACAGGATAAAATAGTGGCTGGTCTCATTTTCCTGCTGGGGTTGGCACAGATTTTCGTCTTTTCCGGCCTTTTCACTTTTATGAAAGCCCGCGCCCTTGCCAAGGAAGATACCGCAGACCTGTAAGTCGAGATTTGAGGTAAGCAATGGCAAACAAACCATCTGTCGGTTTAGTCGGCTGGCGTGGCATGGTCGGCTCCGTGTTGATGGCCCGCATGGTTGAAGAAGGCGACTTTGACCTTTACAACCCCGTCTTTTTCTCCACCTCCAACGCTGGAGGCAAGGCCCCCGAGTTCGTGCCCGGCCAAGACGCCGGCACCCTTCAGGACGCCTACGACATTGAGACTCTTGCCAAGCTGCCCATCATTCTGACCGCTCAGGGCGGTGACTACACCCAAGCCGTGTACCCGAAGCTGCGTTCCAGCGGCTGGGACGGTATCTGGATTGATGCTGCCTCCACCCTGCGGATGGAAGACAGCTCGGTGATTGTGCTGGATCCCATCAACCGCAATGTGATTGATGCTGCCCTAGAGTCCGGTGTCCGCGACTTTGTGGGCGGTAACTGCACCGTGTCCTGCATGCTCATGGGCCTTGGCGGCCTGTTCCGCCACGATCTTGTTGAGTGGGGCACCGCCATGACCTACCAAGCTGCCTCCGGTGGCGGCGCCCGCCACATGCGCGAGCTGCTGAACCAGTTCGGCACCCTGAATCAGTCGGTGGCCACCGAGCTTGCTGATCCAGCCTCTGCGATCCTAGAGATCGACCGCAAGGTACTGGCCACCCAGCAGGACCCAGCGCTGGATGCATCCCAGTTCGGTGTGCCACTTGCCGGCTCACTGATCCCGTGGATCGATTCTGACTTGGGTAACGGCATGAGCCGTGAAGAGTGGAAAGCTGACGCCGAAACCAACAAGGTTTTGGGTCTGGGCCAGCACGCCCCAGCCGGTGTGGACGCCCGCGACCGGGTCACCTTCGACTCCTTGTGCGTGCGCGTGGGCGCGCTGCGCAGCCACTCGCAGGCGCTGACCCTGAAGTTGAAGAAAGATGTGCCGGTCGATGAGATCGAGCAGATCATTGATGAGGACAACGCCTGGGGCTTCGTGGTGCCGAACACCAAGGAAGCCACGATGGAACAGCTGACCCCTGTCGCCGTGACCGGCACCATGAACATTCCGGTCGGACGGATCCGCAAACTGGCTATGGGGCCGGAATACATTTCCGCCTTCACGATCGGTGACCAGCTGCTCTGGGGCGCTGCCGAGCCGATCCGCCGGATGCTGCGCATCGCCACCGGTAACCTCTAAATCAGACATAACAACGAACGCCGCCGCTTCGGAAAGAAGCTGGCGGCGTTCTTCTTTTTGAGAGCCTTGGGGATCCTAATCTAGGCTGCACCCGATTAGGAGCGGCTCAGGCACCAAGGTGATGCCGAAATGTTCTTGTACCCCGTTGCGCACATGCTTAGCCAAGGCGATCAGCTCGGCGCAGCTGGCGCCGCCTCGGTTGGTCAACGCCAGGGTGTGCTTGGTGGACAGGGAGGCATTTGGTCCGATCTTGAAACCTTTTTCGAAGCCCGCATGCTGGATCAGCCAGCCTGCCGACAACTTGACTTTGCCTTCGCTCGCTGGGAAACGTGGCGCATCTTGGGGCAGGCTCGCGGCCGTTTGTTCGTCAACTATCGGGTTGGTGAAGAAAGAGCCTGTGGACCAAGTGTCATGATCGTTGTCAGCCAAGACCATGCCCTTGCCTGCGCGCAGCGCCAAGACAATGGCCCGCACGTGTGTGGCGAGCGCCTTCTCTCCGACGCTGACACCCAAATGCTTGGCAAGTTCGGCGTACTGAATGGGTGCGGAGAGCTGATCGCGTACTAGCTGGAACTCGACTTCCAACACCACGTATCGCGGGCTGCCAGGTGTGGCCGTGGTGCGTTTGATCAATGAATCTCGGTAGGAAAACTCTAGCTCGTCATTACTCAGCCACCGCTGCTGCCGCTCCTGCCGGTCGTAGACGTGGGCACGGGTCAAGGTGTGGGCGACTTCCGCGCCGTACGCTCCGACGTTCTGGACGGGGGTGGCGCCGACGGCTCCGGGGATCCCGGAGAGGGCTTCTAGCCCGGAGAGGCCAGCGTCGACGGTTGCGGCCACAAAGTCATCCCAATTCTGTCCGGCTTGGGCCCGGACGAGGACCCGCTCCCCATCTGGCTCACCTTCCAGCGGTTCGGCTGTGAGTTCGAAGCCGTCCAGACCAACGCTTCCCAAGTCGTAGCCGGTATTGGCTAATTGGATGACGGTTTGTTCTAACGGTTCATCGGCAACCAACAGGTTGGAGCCACCGCCGACGAGCAAGATTTTCTTACCCGCTGCGTCAGCCTGTTGGAGGGCTTGAACAATCTCGGCGTGGGTGCGGCACAGTACGGCTTCTGCGGCGGGGCCGCCGACGCGCGTAGTGGTGTGCTCTGCCAGCAGATAGGGGGTCTGTGATGTCACGTGTGGTGGGGCGTCCTTCTCTTCTGGGAGTGGGCGGCAGGCGGATGTTCTAAACGGTCCGGACCAGGGCTTGGGCTTTGGCCAGTACTTTGGTTTGCCCCAGTAACACGGTCAGGTCGACACGAACATGGTCGTCTTTGACCGCACCGATGACACCGGTGATCTCCAGTGACACGGTCGGCTCATCCGGGTTGGCCTCCGAGTCAGGAACCGGAACCGGGTTGGAAAACCGTACTTGGTAGTCAAAGATGCGGGCCGGGTCTTGGCACCAGGCACTGACAACGTCGATCGCGGCACCCATCGTGAGCATGCCGTGGGCAATTACCCCGGGCAAGCCGACTTCGGTGGCGAACCGTTCGTTGGTGTGGATTGGGTTGAAGTCTCCGGAGGCACCGGCGTACTTGACCAGATCGTTCCGGGACAGCTGTACCGTCTTGCCACCGATCTGCGTGCCCTTTTCAAGCGTTGCGAAATCTACGGTCATGGTTACTGATCCTCCCCACGAACAAGCAGGGTCGAGAATACTTCGGCAACGAGTGAATCGTCGCTGACGTCTTGTAGCGTTACCTTGGTGCTCACCATGGCGCCGGTGCCCATGGCACGGATCCGCTCCACAGACAATGTTGCTTGGACTTCCATTCCGGCGATGAGTGGACGCTGATAGGTAAAACGTTCGTCTGCGTGGACTACCCGGGAAAAATCGATTCCAGCTTCCGGGTCTTTCACCAGTGCAGCTTCAGCCTGTTGGGCAATGATGACCGCGAAGGTCGGTGGCGCAAGCAGGTCGGCATGGCCCAAGGCTTGAGCCGCTTCCACGTCAAAGTGGGCAGGATTGGTGGCTTGGGTGGCTGCCGCGAATTCGCGGATCTTTTCCCGTCCGATCTGGTAGCTGGGCGCCGGCGGATAAACCCGTCCCGCCATGTCCGTGTTCACGCTCATGCGTTCACCTTTCGTGGTTTTGAACACCTAAAGTCTCTACTTTGCCTAAGCCTATCTACAATGATGGGTGTGAAGCGCATCCAAAACATCTTTCCGGGTAAAAGCTTGGTACCGGCCAAGGCAGATTATGTCGAGCTCAAAACAAGCTGGAAAGTGGACATTCCCGCCGGGCTGACCGTCGGTATTGTTGCGCTCCCCCTCGCCTTGGCTTTTGGGGTGTCCTCCGGAGTCGGCCCCGCCGCCGGGCTTGTCACAGCGGTCATCGCAGGCCTGGTCGCCGCGATTTTTGGTGGTTCCAACGTTCAAGTTTCCGGTCCGACCGGCGCTATGGCCGTCATCTTGGCCCCCTTGGTTGCTGCGGTGCACGGGGTCAATTCAGTCGCTTTACTCTCCATCATGGCCGGTGTGATCGTGGTGCTGCTGGGCGTGACGGGATTGGGACGGGCTGTCGCGTTCATCCCGTGGCCAGTGGTTGAGGGCTTCACCCTTGGCATCGCGACCATCATTTTCCTACAACAGTTCCCCTCCGCCTTTTCCGTGGACCTGCCCGCCGGCACGAACCCCTTACAGGGTGCCGTTTATACTTTGCAGAACCTCAGCGGAACCTCCGCCATGTCGATCGCCATGGTTCTGGGTGTTGCGGTTCTGATGGTGGTGTTGCCAAAGATTCATCCAGCCATTCCCGCTTCACTGGTGGCCGTGATTGTTGCCGCTGTGGCCGCCACCCTGTTGAATCTCCAGGTTCCCCGTATCGGGGAGTTGCCGAACCAGCTTCCGGCCCCGGTCATGCCGGAGGTCAACATGGATCTGATTAGCTCACTGGCGGGCCCCGCCCTGGCTATTGCCGCGTTGGCCGCCATCGAGTCGCTGCTCTCTGCCCGAGTCGCCTCGACCATGCCCGGTCCATCCGGGCAAACCACGGGCCCCTATCACCCGGATCGAGAACTGTTCGGTCAGGGGCTGGCTTCGGTAGCCTCCGGTTTCTTCGGCGGCATGCCTGCCACCGGAGCCATCGCCCGGACGGCTATGAATGTTCGGTCCGGGGCACGCACCCGGGCTTCGGCTATTATCCACGCACTGTTGTTGCTGGGCGTGGTCTACCTCGCGTCCGGCTGGGTTGGCCAGATCCCGCTGTCTGCTTTGGCCGGTGTCTTGATGGTCACCGCCGTGCGCATGGTCAACCTTGACACCATTTTCCGGATCTTCCGCTCCACCCGTGCAGACGCGGTGGTCTTTACCGTCACGGCGCTCATCACGGTGGTTTTCGACCTGATCGAAGCCATCCAGATCGGTATCGCCGCAGCTGCGTTCTTCGCGCTGTGGCAGGTCGCCAAGCTCTCCGGAGTGGTGCGTGAAGAGATCCCTGGTGCTGCGGAACCGGAAGACCGAAACATCGCCCTGATGCGGGTCGAAGGCTCCATGTTCTTCGGTGCCGCTGAGCGCGTCCTGCAAGAAATCGGTGGGCTGAAGGACATCAACGTGGTGATCCTACGGTTATCGAGCATCCGAGTCTTGGATGCCACCGGGGCAAATGCTTTCGCGGAGCTCATCAAGGAATTGCACAACCATGACGTCACCGTGCTGGTCAAAGGTGTGCAGGATCAGCACTGGCGGCTGTTCAAGAATGTGGGTGGCTTCAGCGCCCTAGCGAAGCAAGGGCTGCTCTTCGATGAGCTGGAGCCAGCGGTCGCGAAAGCGCGTTCCATAGCTCGCGAGCGCGAAGAACTGCGCTAACAAAACGATTATTTACGACCGCGCTGTCGTTCTGCTCGCCGGCGCAGTCCGACGCGGACTCGCTCCAACAAAGACAGGCTGTGGGCTGCGATTCCGGTACCGAGCACGACCAATGCCGTGGTGATGAGGCTGCTATTTTGTGTGGTGGCACCGATGATTGCCAACACGATGCCTAGGAACACCAGCGCCATCCCGGCGATGACGGCGAATCGGTACAGGCGAGAACCACCGGACCACGGATCTAACAGCACAATCATGGTGCCTATTCTGTCACAGGAAGTCACAACCACTAGCCACATACATACCCCCGGGGGTATGATGAAAGGGTTGGATTTTCTTCCCAAAGGATGGCGATAGTGAAACTGGTGATTGTGGGCGGCGTGGCCGCCGGCATGAGTGCTGCTGCCCGAGCCCGTCGACTCAACGAACAAGCTGACATCACTGTTTTCGAACGAGGCGACTACGTCTCCTACGCCAACTGTGGCCTACCCTACTATGTCGGTGGCGTGATCACCTTCGAAGACGACTTACTTCTACACACACCGGAATCTTTGCGGGCTGCGCTGAATCTAGATGTTCGCACCGGCCACGAAGTCACCGGTATTGACGCTGAGAACAAGACGGTCACCGTACAACCGGTCACCGGCCCAGAAACCGAGCCTTTCACGGTCCCATACGACAAACTGATCCTCTCCCCCGGCGCCGATCCCATCCGTTTGCCGCTGCCAGGCTTCGACTCTGACCGGGTACACGAATTGCGGACTGTCCCGGATGCGCAACAACTTCATGCTCTGGTCAGTGACGAGGCTGCCGACCCCGTGCGCACAGCTGTGGTGCTGGGAGCAGGATTCATCGGTTTAGAAGCCACTGAAGCACTAGCGGCACGTGGCATTGATGTACACCTTGTCGAGTTGGTCGATCACGTTCTCCCTCCGCTGGAGGCAGAGCTCGCCTACCCGCTGAAGAAAGAACTGGAACGGATCGGTGTACGTGTCCATACTGGCGTCGCCGCCGAAGAAATTGTTCCTGGCGAAGCCTGCGACTTGGTGCACCTGACCAACGGGGACAAGCTACCTGCCGAGCTGATTATCGCCAGTGTGGGTGTCCGTCCTGCCACCGAACAGTTTGCGAGTTCCGGGCTGGCCACGGAGCGTGGGGCCATCATTGTCGATGAGCACGGTCGCACCAATCTGCCGGATGTTTACGCGGCAGGCGATGCTGTCCTCAGCGTTGATGCCGTGACCGGGTTGAAGCGTCCCGTTCCTCTGGCCGGCCCAGCGAACCGTGCGGGCAGATTGATTGCCGATCATATTTTTACCCCGGAACAGGCTCGCCCCATTCCGACAGTACAGGCAACGGCCATCGTTCGCGTCGGTAAGCTGACGGCCGCTATGACCGGGGCCAATCGAGCAAGCTTAGATGAAGCGGGGATCGACTATCAGACGCTGCATCTGCAACCGCTGAATCACGCCGGCTATTTCCCCGGCGCTTCACGGATTTCCTTGGTCGCACACATCGATCAGCAAGGTCAGCTGCTCGGCGCGCAGGCGGTCGGAGAGTCCGGTGTCGACAAACGCATTGATGTGCTCGCCACCGCGATCGCAGCGAAGATGCCCGTCACTGACCTCATTGACCTGGACTTCAGTTATTCGCCACCGTATGGCTCGGCTAAGGATCCGGTGAACTTCTTGGGCATGGTGGCGCAGAATGTCATGTCCGAGAAATTGAAGCTCTGGCACCCGACTTTGCTGGAAGAGACCACCGCTAACATCGACAGCGGCACCGACTCTCCCTTCCTCTTAGACGTCCGCTCCCAGGCCGAGTACAACTCCGGACATCTCTACGGGGCCATGCTGGTGCCGCACACCCAGATTCGAGAACGTCTTGAGGACATCCTTGAGGCCACCAACGGCAACACGATCTACGTGTACTGCGCCTCCGGTGTTCGGTCCTACCTAGCCACCCGAATCTTGACCCAGGCCGGTGCCGACGCCCGTTCCCTCTCCGGTGGGTTCACCACCGCTACCGACTATTTTGGTGATCGCGAAACCGCCTTGATCACCGTTCCGACAATAACTGAACAGGAGTAAGACCCATGAGTGAAGTAACCATTGATGTAGACGAAGTAACCGCCGCCGAGCGCAAAAAAATCATCAACCGTTTGCGCCGTGCTCAGGGCCAGCTCAACGCCATGGTGAACGCTGTGGAAGAAGGCGCCAACTGCAAGAGCGTCATCACCCAGCTGGCAGCCGTCTCCAAGGCCTTGGACCGGGCCGGATTTGCGATCATCTCCATGACCATGAAGGACTGCCTCGCGGATCCGACCCTCGAGGATGACCCGGACAAGCCGACCCAGGAAGAGCTAGAGAAACTCTTTATGATGCTGGCCTGATCAGCGCCCAGGCCGACCATCACAGAAAACTAGAGAAAGTATCTAACAATGTGCCGTTCCGTTGTATGCCGTAAATGTGGCAAGATGACCTGGGCCGGCTGCGGCCAGCACGTGGACCAAGTCATGCGGGGTATCCCCCGTGACAACCGCTGCCAAGGCCATGAAAACGAACCAAGTTTCTGGTCCCGCATTTTCGGCCGCGCCTAATCAGCGCCTCCTCCGTTTCACAGTCCAGCCCTAACGACTGACGGCCCGGGGTACGAAAACCCAGCTCAAGCCCGCTGCAAAGCGGAAGATGGCCTGCCTGCTGTGTTTGCAAGATCGAACACGTCAGGTGCGGGAGCACTCCGGCCCCCACACCAATAACCGTTCCCAACCTACGGCCAGTAGGGTCGGGGAGGCTGTTACGTTACGGCGGATGTTCGGTGGTGCTCCCACCACGGTCATTACTTTCGCTTCCACGCACGGTAGAGCCCTCAATGTGCTGCTCTGAGGCACGGCCCCTTGCCTTCGGTTGCGCTTCTGACAGGCTGAGATGGAGTTTGAAGCACCGTAATCCAAGAGAAAGATGGCCCGCCATGACTGAAACTCCGCTCACCCTTGACGGTTCCAAGACGGCCTTGCTGGTCGTGCATTTGCAACCAGACATTGTCGCCGAACGTACCGCTTTTGGCTCCATGTTCAATCCTCAGCTGCGTGAGCGCAACGTCTTGGCCCACACCAAAGAAGCTATGGAAGCGGTCCGCCAAGCCGGAGGACTCGTGATTACCCTGCGGATCGCCTTCAAACCGGACTACAGCGACCTGATCCCGTCTATCCCGCTGCTGGCCATGGCTCAAGGAGCTGGCTGCCTGAAGGACGGCACGGCAGAGGCTGAGATCGTCGAAGACATTAAGCTGGGCTCCAACGACCTTGTGGTGACACACAAACGCCCGGGCCCATTCACCGGCTCTAATCTGCAGCAGACCCTCGATGCAGAAGGCATCACCAACGTGGTGGTGTGCGGTATAGCCACCAACGTTTCGGTTGAAGGCGCCGTCCGGCAGGCAGCCGACCTAGGGTACTCGACCTTCGTGCTGGAGGATGCCTCTTCTGCGGCGGACCAGGTGTCCCACGACGCAGCTATTGCCACTATGGGGCTTTTCGCCCAAGCCATCTCGGTGGAAGACCTCAAGACTGCGTTTTAAAGCGATCTTCATGCGTTACAGGGGCCTCATCCGCAGCTGCGGTTGGGGCCCTTACTGCTGGAGCCTGTAGTTGCACCCCTGTCTGAGGGTAAAAATTGGTTGGGGGTGAATGCAAAAGACCCTCAGCGGCAGGAAGCTAATTCTTCCGGTTGCTGAGGGTCTTGATGTCTGTAGCGGTGGCGGGACTCGATCCCGCGACCTCACGATTATGAGTCGTGCGCTCTAACCAGCTGAGCTACACCGCCACGAAATGAGAACGCCCGCGCCGCGCGAATCGTGCGCTACGCGGGCCTCATTTCAGAGCCCCGACCGGGAATCGATCCCGGGACCTCCATCTTACCAAGATGGCGCTCTACCACTGAGCTATCGGGGCAACGAGAAATAACTTTACACAAGTTTTTGATGGAAACAAAATCGGCAGATCACCCACTCCTGAGGGGCCCAAAATCCGGTGATGTTCCACGAGCTTTTCAAGGCCACCATTGGGCGTTTTCCCCTGGAATATCAAGGAAGTCACGTCGTCTGAGACGCTTCTCTCAGACCGGTTCAGATCGTACGGTAGTTCTGCCGGCAGATCGGGATGGTGTTGTCTCGTCTTCACTTGGTGTTATTGAGATTTCGCACACACAGTGTATGCTGCACCCGCACGTATGCAGAAGGCCTCCCCTGCTGGGCCCATGCGGGTCCTAGCTGAGAAGGCCTTCTGCGAACGTTTTGGAGTGCTTAGAAGCCGTGGCGGTGACGCTTCTTGCGACCGTCAGCGAAACGTTTCTTGTTCTTCCCCGCGATACCTGTCACGGGGGCTCCGGCGCCGCGTGGGCGCCGACCGGGGTCTTCTTGCAGGTCGATGCGCTTGCCCGCGATTTCGGTCGTGGACAGGGCTTTCAGCTGAGAAGAGGATAACCGTTCCGGCAGTTCCACCAGGGTGTAGTCCGAACGGATCGAGATATCTCCAATGTCGTCCTTCGACAGACCGGCTTCATTGGCGATCGCACCAACGACTGAACCGGCACGGAGTCGGTCGCGGCGGCCCAGCGCGATACGGTACAACTTCTGACCCGGGCGAATGGAACGGTCCTTACGGAACTTGCCGCCCCGTTCGCCACCGCGTTCTCCTCGCTCGCCACGGTCCTTGCGGCGTTCAGCTGGAGGTGTGATTTCTTCTTCGTCCAACAGCAGTGGACGACCGCCCTGTGCCATGAAGGCCAAGGCCGCGGCAATATCTTCCATGGTGGCATCGTCGTGGGTGTTTTCATACTCCACGACCAGCTCACGGAAGGTCTCCAGTTCTTGGGAGTGGAGGGTTTTGCCGATTTGTTCGCCAAAGCGCTGCAGTCGGTTCTGGTTGACCTCGCCCACGGTCGGGATGTTCATCTGTTCTACAGCTTGCTTGGTCGCCTTTTCGATCTGGCGCAGCATGTGCTTCTCACGTGGGGTGACGAACAGGATGGCGTCGCCGGTGCGGCCGGCACGTCCGGTGCGTCCGATCCGGTGCACGTACGATTCGGTGTCGTGCGGGATGTCGTAGTTGATGACGTGCGAGATACGCTCCACGTCCAAACCACGAGCAGCCACGTCGGTGGCAACGAGGATGTCGATCCGGCCAGCCCGCAGGTCCTCCACGGTCTTTTCCCGCAGCTTCTGGGGGATATCACCGTTGATGGCGGCAGCCTGGTAGCCGCGGGCAGCCAGTTTCTGTGCTACTTCTTCGGTGGCGGATTTGGTGCGCACGAACGTGATGACACCGTCATGCTGTTCGGTTTCCAGGACGCGGGTCATCGCATCGAGTTTTCGTGCGTGCACCACATGGATGAAGCGCTGCCGGATGTTTTTCGCGGTGGTTGCCGTGGCGGCGATCTTCACTTCAATGGGATCGTTCAGGTACTTCTGACCGATCCGGCGGATGGCCGGCGGCATGGTCGCGGAAAACAGTGCGATCTGCTTGTCTTCCGGGGTTTGGGCCAGGATCTTGTCGACTTCTTCCGCGAAGCCCATGCGCAGCATCTCATCTGCTTCGTCCAGAATCATGTGCTGCAGGTCGGAAAGGTCGAGGGATCCGCGTTCGATGTGATCGATCACGCGGCCCGGGGTACCAACCACGATTTGCGCGCCGCGACGTAGTCCACCCAATTGCGGCCCGTAGGGGGCGCCGCCGTAGACCGGCAGGACCTTCAGTTCAGGCAGGTGCTTGGCGTAGGAGGTGAAGGCCTCGGCCACCTGTAGCGCCAATTCGCGGGTGGGGGCTAAGACGAGGGTTTGCGGGGTCTTGGCCGGGCCGTTGACATCGGACAGTGCAGCCATGGTGGACAGTGCCGGCAGCGCGAAGGCTGCGGTCTTACCCGTACCGGTTTGCGCCAAGCCCATGACATCTTTGCCTTCCAGCAAGTGTGGGATGGTCGCGGCTTGGACAGGGGATGGTTTTTCGTAGCCCAAGTCGTCAAGGGCTGTTAGGATCCGGCCGTCGAGGCCAAGATCGGTGAAGTTCGGGATTTGATCCGTTTCTTCGGTCGTCGGAACAGGGGTCATTGAATCAGTGCTCAATGCAGTCTTTTCTCTCAAGCGGCGCTGTAGTGGCCACGGTACGCGGGGATGCTGCACCCTCTCATCGGTACTTTGTCCCGGGCGAAAATAAGCCTAAAAAACGCCAGTGGCGTGAAAATGGAAAACGGACCGATTCACACTCGGCCGTTAACCAGTTTACGCCACTGGCGCGCAAAGCCTGAACCAGTTGACGGTTCAGGCCTTGATTGCAGGGGACAAAGCCGGATTTTTAGCCTAGTTTTGCGAGCGCTTGCTCCAAGTCAGCTAGCAGATCTTCTTCCTCTTCGATGCCGACTGAGAGGCGGATCAAATCCACCGGAACCGCCAGATCAGTGCCTTTGACGGACGCGTGGGTCATTTCAGATGGGTAGTTCAGCAGCGACTCAATCCCGCCGAGAGACTCGGCCAAGATAAACACGGAGGTGTTTTCGGCCACAGTCCGTGCCGCAGCTTCCCCACCAGCGACTTGGAAGGAGAGCATACCGCCGAATCCACGCATTTGTTTAGCGGCCAATTCGTGTCCCGGGTGATCCGGCAGCCCTGGATATTGCACGGCGGTGACTTTCGGATGCTGGACGAGGAATTCGGCGATCTTGGCCGCGTTGGCTTGGTGCTTGTCCATGCGCACGCCCAAGGTCTTCAGGCCACGGGTGGTCAGGTACGCATCCCATGGTCCGTTGACGCCACCGACCGCGAATTGTTGGAAGGCGATTTCTTCTGCCATGGCGTCATCATTCAAGATCACTGCGCCGCCGACCGCGTCCGAATGCCCACCGATGTATTTGGTGGTCGAGTGCACCACGATGTGTGCCCCCAGCTCGAGTGGCAGCTGCAGGTACGGGGTCGCGAACGTGTTGTCGACGACCAAGGCGGCTCCACCTTCTCCAGCGATCTGCGCCAGCGCTGCGATGTCCGAGATCTTCATCAGCGGGTTTGAGGGGGTTTCCACCCACAGGATTTTGGTTTGGTTCTCGGTGACCGCCTTGCCGACGGCGTCCAAGTCTGACATGTCGACGGCCTGCTGGGTGATGCCCCACTTGCCGTGGATTCGGTGGATCAGCCGGTAGGTGCCACCATAGGCGTCGTTGCCGAGCACGATGTGGTCCCCGGGTGCGCACAGTCCGCGAATGATCGCGTCCTCTGCCGCCAAACCTGAGCCGAACGTGTAGGCGTGCTTGCCGCGTTCCACGGCTGCCAGCTGAGTCTGCAGCGCGTCCCGGGTTGGGTTTCCGCCGCGGCTGTATTCGTAGCCTTGGCGGAGGTTACCGATCCCGTCGGGTGCATAGGTTGAGGACAGGTGAATCGGTGGGACAACGGCGCCTGTAAGCGGCTCGAAAGCTTGACCGGCGTGAACGGCATTGGTGTTGAAACCGTAGTTGGCGTAGTCCGCCGAAGAAGTGTCTGCCACTGTGGGGCTCCTTTTTCAGGTTCGAGAATTAGATGATCTTCGTGAAGCGAATGTGTGTGCGCTAGTTGCCGGCTAGGGCGAGCAGATCATGGGCTGTGATGACACCCGCGACAGCCCCGGCATCCAGCACCACGGCTGGGCCTTGGTTGGCGATCGTGGTGTAGACATCGACCAGCTGCTGGTGGGCGCCGACCGTGACCAAGGGGGCTTGAATGTGCGCTGCGACAGGCTCGTCCCCACCGGCTTGGGTCAAAAGCGCTGCGGTGACGACTTCACTGGTGATGGAGCCACGGATCTCCCCCGCGCGGGGTGTTTCATCCGTTTCTGCCAGGACCGGCAGCTGGTCCACACCGTAGCGCAACATGATCTGCGCGGCTGTCTGCAGGCTCGATTCCGGGGAGACATACAGCAATGCCGGGGTGGTCGATGCTTTATCGGCTGCTCGGGTCTCGAGCAGTTCTTTCACGGTCGTGGTGCCCAGGATCTGTTTGGTCTGGTTGGCAGTTTCAGTGGGCTCTGCCGCGGTGGTTGCACCGCCTACTGCTGGCGGGAAGGCCGTGGTTTCGGCGCTGCCACCGCTGGTTGGGAAGCCGTGAGCATTCATCCACTGGTCGTTGAAGATCTTTGCCAAGTAGCCGCGGCCGGAGTCTGGTGCCAGCACAACCACCACGGCGTCCTTGGGTAGGTCTTTGGCGACCTTGAGTGCGGTGACAACGGCCATGCCGGATGAGCCGCCCAAGAGTAAGCCTTCTTCTTGGGCGAGCCGGCGGGTCATTTCAAAGGCTTCGGCGTCTGTGACGGGCTGGACTTCGTCCGGCACGGCCGGATCGTAGTTGCCCGGCCACATGTCTTCGCCGACGCCTTCGACAAAGTATGGGCGGCCGGTTCCGCCGGAGTAAACGGAGCCATCCGGGTCGGACACGACGACTTTGACGGGCCCTTCTGGACGGTCTTTCGAGACTTCTTTGAGGTATCGGCCGGTGCCGGTGATGGTGCCGCCGGTTCCCGCTCCGGCGACGAAGTGGGTGATTTTGCCGTCCGTGTCGGCCCAGATTTCCGGGCCGGTGGTCTCGTAGTGAGAATCTGGTGCGGCGGGGTTCGCGAACTGGTCCGGTTTGTAGGCCCCTTCGGTTTCTCGGGTGAGGCGGTCCGAAACACCGTAGTAGGAGTATTCGGAATCGGGTGCCACGGCGGAGGCGACCACGACGACGTCCGCACCGTAGGCGCGCAGCACATCACGTTTTTCCTGGCCGACCTTATCCGGGGTGACGAAAACGGTCTTGTAGCCCTTTTGCTGGGCGACCATGGCCAGTCCCACACCGGTGTTTCCGGAGGTCGGTTCAACGACTGTTCCGCCAGGGGAAAGTTTGCCTTCGGCTTCTGCCCGTTCGATCATCTTCAACGCGATCCGGTCCTTGATGGAACCACCCGGATTCAGGTACTCAAGTTTGACCAAGACGGTGGCGTCAATGCCCTCGGTGACTTTGTTGAGTTTAACGAGTGGGGTGTGGCCGATCAGATCTAGGACCGAGTCTGCGTATTTCATACGTTTGACTCTACTGAAGGTGGCAGCACGGAATGAAAACGTGTTTCCTAGAATGTAGATATGCAGTTCACTCCCGCCACCCCGTATAGTCTGCGCGCCACCATGGGCGTGCTGGCTCGCGGTACAGCGGACCCGGCACTGCGTATGGACGCGGATGGTCTGTGGTGGTGCGTGCGCACCCCGACAGGTGAGGGTGCCACGGTCCGGCTCCGGCAGCAGGCCGGGCTGATGGGGACGGTGCACGCGTGGGCGTGGGGTCCCGGGGCCGACTACGTGGAAGAGCATCTGCCGACCATGATCGGGTTTGAAGATGACTGGAGCGATTTCGACGACCAACGGTTTCAGGAAAGTCTGCCGGTTTTTCTCCGTCAGGCACGGCGGTCTCATCCGGGTTTGAGGTTGACGCAGACGGGTCTGTTGTTCGATCAGCTCACAACCGTGGTGTTGGAGCAAAAGGTCACGCATATGGAGGCTCGGTACGCTTGGCGTTACCTGCTTCGCCGGTTCGGTGAGAAACCCCCTGGCCCTGCACCGGCGGGCATGAAGTTGCCGCTGACGGCTCAGCAATGGGCTCATGTGCCTTCGTGGGAGTGGCATCAGGCCAGAGTGGATGGGCAACGCTCCCGAATCGTGTTGCAGTTGGCCCAGAAGGCGGCCACCATCAACCGGATCGCGGTTCAAGACTTGCCGCAGTTGCGGCGCAGCATCCGCGCGTTGCCGGGTGTGGGCCCGTGGACGGCAGCAGAGGTGCTCCAGCGCACGCATGCGGACCCGGATTCGGTCTCAGTCGGTGACTACCACCTGGCGAACCATGTGGTGGAAGCGTTGACCGGTGTTCGCGGCAACGATCGGCGCATGCTTGAGGTGCTCTCCCCGTGGGTGGGCCAACGACACCGGGTGGTCCGGATGATCGGGCTCAGCAGTTTCCGGCCCAGTCGTTTTGGCCCCAAACTGACCCCGGAGGATCACCGGGCGCGTTAGTCGATGCGCGAGATGTATTCTTCGCGCATCTCCACCTTGCGGATCTTGCCGGAGACCGTCATGGGGAAGGATTCACGTAGCTGGACGTACTTGGGGATCTTGTAGTGTGCGAGTTTGCCGAAGCAGAATTCCCGGATGTCCTCAGCGTTCAGGGCGCCGGCACCATCTTTGAGGATGATGGCTGCCATGAGTTCTTCACCGTATTTTTCGTCCGGCACGCCGATCACTTGGACGTCTTGAATGGACGGGTGGGTGTACAGGAATTCTTCGATCTCGCGCGGGGAGATGTTCTCACCGCCGCGGATGATCATGTCTTTAATGGCTCATCGTAAAAATGAGTGTATTTTGGTTCTGAATCCGCCGGTGTCCAGGAGTGCTCTGGTGATGTAGTGCAGCAGGTTGCGGAAGCCCAGAGCGGTGCCGC